>NZ_JBNFVX010000007.1:0-148237 GCF_049943275.1 Marinobacter sp. VGCF2001 | reverse complement strand
AACAGGGATGTTTTGCTCAAGCCTACACGGATGTATTAACGGCGTGTCCTGGAGAGACACCCTGCACCTTGGCCCTGCTCCCAGCCCGGCGTGTTTTGTCAGCGAATAAACAGCTTATACACTAACCGATGCGCTGCGGTGCCATGGGGTGCATACACGTATTTGCCGCTGTTGAACTTCTGCTTGGTAAAAATCGCCCGGTGATGGGAGAACGTCAGGAAGCCTTCTCTGCCGTGGTAGTGTCCCATGCCGGAGTCGCCAATGCCCCCGAAGGGCAAGTCGTCCTGTGCCACGTGCATCAGGGAATCGTTGATGCACATCCCGCCGGAATGGGTGTTATCCACCACGTGCTGCTGGTGGGAGCGGTCGTAGCCGAAGAAATACAGCGCCAGGGGCTTTGGCCGGTCGTTGATGTAATGGATGGCCTCATCCAGATTGTCGTAGCTGATGATGGGCAGAATCGGCCCGAAGATCTCATCCTGCATGACCTTCATGTCCGGCGTGGTTTTCAGCAAGAGCGTCAGCGGGATCTTGCGCGTGCCGTCTTTCATGTTTTCGTTGGCGGGATTGACCTCCACCAGTTCCGCGCCCTTGGCCCTGGCGTCCTCCAGATAGCCTTGCAATCGGTCGTACTGGCGCTCGTTTATGATCGCTGTGTAGTCATCGTTATCGCGCAGGGAAGGATACATCCCGGCAAATTGTGCCCGGAATTCATCCACAAACGCCTGTACCCGGTCGGCCGGACAAAGTACATAGTCGGGTGCGACGCAGGTTTGGCCGGCATTGAAAGCCTTGCCGAAGGCGATTCGCTGGGCGGCATCCTCCATGGGCACATCCGGCGATACGATGGCAGGAGACTTGCCACCCAGTTCCAGCGTGACCGGAGTGAGGTTCTCCGCCGCGGCGCGCATGACCAGCTTCCCGACCGACGTTGAGCCGGTGAAGAGCAAGTGGTCGAACGGTCGCCCGGAAAAGTCGGCGGCCACATCCGCCTCTCCGGTGATGACCGACACCAGATCCTCCGGGAACATGGATTCGATGATCTCTTTGAACAGGGCGGAGGTGTGGGGCGTGAATTCAGACATCTTGATCATGGTGCGGTTGCCCGCCGCCAGAGATGCGACCAGTGGCCCGACAGCCAGGTACAGCGGATAGTTCCAGGGCACGATCACGCCCACAACGCCTTTGGGCTGATAGAAGACTTTGTTGCTGGCAGGCCGGAACAGCACGGAAACATGGCGCTTGGAGGGCTTCATCCAGTCGTCCAGGTTTTTGAGCGTGTAATTGATACCCTGAATAGAGGGCATGACTTCGGCAATCAGGGATTCATCCCGGGAGCGACAGCTGAAGTCCCGGTCGATAGCCTCGAGCAACTTGTCCTGGTGCGCCATAAGCGCCCGCTTCAGGCGCTTCAGGTTCTCTTTGCGCTCGGTCAGCGGAGGCATCGGATTGCGCCGGAAAGCTTTTTTCTGATCATCAAAGACCCGGTGGGTGTGCTGGATCTGCTTTTTGCTCTCGGTGAGCTGGACGACGGTGGCACCCATGATTATCTCCCCCTGGCTGCCCGGCGCGGGCTGCGCTGGCAGTCGGTTATTTTCGGTGGGCAAAATCTGTGCGATTTGCGCTTGGGGGTATTATTAGAGTATATACTCTAGGCAGTCAAGAAAGCCGGATGGCTCTTCGGGCCATCCGTGATCGTTATAACAACAAGCACCGGCGTGATGATGAAAACCAGAGACAAGATACTGCTATCCAGTCTGGAACTGTTCAACGAGCGTGGCGAGCGCAATATCACCACAAATCACATTGCTGCCCACCTGGCCATATCGCCGGGCAACCTCTATTACCACTTTCGTAACAAGTCCGACATCATCTACGAGATTTTTCAGGAATATGAAAAGCTGGTGGATTATTACCTGGATATCCCGGAAGACCGCCCCATGACGCTGGAGGATATGACCTTCTATCTGGAGTCGGTGTTTGACGGCCTCTGGAGCTATCGCTTCTTCCACCGGGATCTGGAATACCTGCTCGACAGTGACCCGCGGCTGCGCCAGGACTACCGGGAATTCACCAATCGCTGTCTGGCGGCCATCAACCGGATTTTCGGAAAGTTGGCGGATGCCGGCATTATCCAGCCCCAGCCGGAGGATCTGCGTTCGGCCATGTCGCTGAATGTCTGGCTGGTGATTACCAACTGGATGGCGTTCCTGAAGACGGCTCATGCGGCCGATGAGCCCGCCAGTCTGTCGCTGACCGAATTAAAGCAGGGGATCTATCAGGTGTTGACCCTGGAAGTGCCCTATCTCACGCCGGAGTATCGTGAGCGGGTACTGGCATTGCGAGAAAAATATCGTCCTACCTTGCCGGAGGCCCGGGGTATCTCCGGTGTTGAGGCATGAGCCCGGTGGCTCTGGTTAAAGTTTGATCGAAAATTGAACTTTTCGGGAGTGGTGCAGTCAGAATTTGCGACGCTGGGAACCGGACACTCCCCGCGTCTCCTGGGAACATTCTCAGGTTTTCGGCCCCTGGCGTTTCAGGGGCACGCAGTACGTCGCAAACCCTGACGTTTCACCGGCCTGTTTTTTCCAGGCCGGCTTTTTATATCTCCGACAGCTCCTGCTCAGGAGCCTCCAGCCAGTGCGTCAATGCTTCCCGGCAATCATCCACGCCCCGCTTGGATGTCGCAGAGAACATGATCAGGTGTTCCACGCACTGATACTCCTGCAGCTTCTTGCGAATGCCCAGCATGGCGGTTTTGGCCTGGCCAAATTTCAGTTTGTCGGCCTTTGTTGCCAGAATCATCAGCGGAAGGTGGTTATGTTCGCACCATTCCACCATCATTTGGTCGAAGTCGGTGAGCGGGTGCCGGATGTCCATAACCAGAACCAGGCCACGCAGGCAGCGGCGGTCGTTAAGGTAATGCCCGAGGTGTTGCTGCCAATCGTCTTTCATATCCCGGGAGACCTTGGCGTAGCCGTACCCGGGCAGATCGACCATTCGGGCGTGCTCACGGTTCAGGCTGAAAAAGTTGATCAGCCGGGTGCGGCCGGGCGTTTTACTGGTTCGTGCCAGCTTGCCGTTGGCGGTGATGGCGTTCAGGGCACTGGACTTGCCGGCGTTGGAGCGGCCGGCAAAGGCAACTTCAGCGCCGTGGTCGGGCGGGCATTCGTCCAGTTTGGAGGCGCTGATGAGAAAACGGGCGCTGTTGAACGAGAGGCTTTTTTGAGTCAGATCAGGGTCCACGACGGTAGATGTTCCTTTGGATTTCAGTTAGTGGCGATTAATGTATAATGCTACACCAATTTCCGGCGGTACGCCTTGGGTTGCCGCCATCGGCCCCGGTTTTGCACCTGACAAGTCAGTGCCCTGCCGGCTGCTTAACCAAGAATACTTTCAAGATGCAAAGATGAGAGAAGCGGAGCGAGCATGAAAAGACTGATCGCAGGAGTTGTTCTCGGAGTTAGCCTGACAGCAGTGGCTCACGGGGCAGGAGATCCGGCAGCGGGTGAGCAGAACGCGGCGGTATGTGCGGGCTGTCATGGCCAGGGCGGCGGCAAGCCGGTTATGGCCATTTATCCCAAGCTGACCGGGCTGGGGGAGAAGTATCTTTATAACCAGCTGGTTGAAATCAAGGCCGGAGACCGGGCCATTCCCGAGATGACCGGGCTGCTGGACGCGATGTCTGATCAGGATCTTCAGGATCTGGCGGCGTACTTCAATAGCAACGATATGGTGGTGGGCCAGGCTGATCCGGATCTGGTTGATCAGGGTAAGGCCCTGTATCGCGGCGGCAACATGGCATCTGGTGTGCCGGCTTGCGCGGGTTGTCATAATCCCAAAGGTATTGGTAATGAGCCTGCGGGCTACCCTGCACTGGGTGGCCAGACAGCCGAATACGTGGTCAAGCAGCTGAAAGCTTACCGGGCGGGTGAGCGTGCCGGTACTTCCAATGCGAACATCATGATGGACGTTGCCTCCAAGCTGACTGACGCCGAGATCGACGCGGTTGCCAGCTACGTGTCCGGCCTGAACTGATCAGCCGTTCACAGTCAGCAGTGAAAGACCCCGCTCCGGCGGGGTTTTTGCTATTTGTCGCGCGGAACACCTAACGTTTCGGTAACGCTTTCCTTGCGCCCGCCTGTGGAACTTTTTGTGCTCGCTGGGTCATAATCCTCCCAAACTCATTGATGGCTCGGAGATTCCCGATGATCAGAACCTTGACTTCTTCCGCCGTGCTGGCGCTTTCGCTGTTGTCTGTCGCCTCGCTGGTGAACGCTCAGCCCTGGGTTGCCGGAGAGCATTACCGGGTGCTGGACAATCCCGTAAGAACCGCGTCCGATACGGGTGTCGAGGTAGCGGAAGTATTCTGGTATGGCTGCCCGCACTGCTACACGTTCAAGCCTCTGGCGGAAGCCTGGGAAGCCGATGCGCCGGACTACATCAATTACGTGAAGTTGCCGGCCGCCCTGGGCCGAAGCTGGGAGCCACACGCCTATGCCTTCTATGCTCTGGAGGCGATGGGTGAGCTCGACAAGATGCACGATGTATTATTCGATGCCCTGGCGGGAGAGCGGCGCCCGTTAAACACACCGGAAGCGCTGGCCGATTTCGTGGCGACACACGGTGTCGATGCCGGGAAGTTCCTTGAGAACTACAACAGCTTCGGCGTCCGTGCGCGCGTGCAGCAGGCTCAGGCGAAAATAAGGGGCGCGCGCATTACCGGGACACCGACTATGCTGGTTGATGGAAAGTACGTGGTAAGCGCCTCTATGGCAGGTAGCCATGAAAATACCCTGAAGGTAGTCGAGTATCTGGCTGAAAAAGAGCGCGGCTCGTCCAAATAACGAGAGCTGCGGGGTGCCGGATGGAGCAATCGGAGTAGCAGCTGACAATGTATAAGCGAATCCGTAACCAGCTGAACGGCATACTCAGAAATCAGGAAAGTACCCGGGGGGCCTGTTCCGGCAGTGAACACGTGCCGGAATTTCAGGCCCACCGGCACATTCGCCTGCTTACCTTCAATATCCAGGTAGGCATCAATACGTCCTCGTACCACCACTACTTAACGCGTAGCTGGCAGCATTTTCTCCCCAACCGTCGGCGCTACGAAAATCTGGATCGTATTGCCACGCTGCTCAGTCAGTACGATGTTGTTGCGCTTCAGGAATGTGACGGTGGCAGCCTTCGCAGTGGCCATATCAACCAGGTGCAGTATTTGGCTGAGGCTGCCGGCATTCCCTACTGGCATCAGCAGTTGAATCGGAACCTGGGGCAGATTGCCCAGCACAGCAACGGTTTGCTGAGCCGGTTCCGGCCGCTGGACGTTACCGAGTACAAGTTGCCCGGCCTGATCCCCGGCCGCGGCGCAATTATTGCCCGTTACGGGGTTGAAGATGACCCGCTGGTGCTGGTGTTAATGCATTTGTCGCTCAGCAAGTCAGCGCAGCAGAAGCAGCTGGGCTTCATTCGCGACCTGATTGCCGATTACCGGCACGTTGTGTTGATGGGTGATATGAATGCTCATGCTCACCAGCTCCTGACCCAGACACCCCTGCGGGAAACCGACCTTATTCCTCTGCCCGAGACCGCGCACAGTTTCCCGAGCTGGCGGCCGGAAAAGGCGCTTGACCATATCCTGGTGAGCCCGTCGCTGGAAATCCGAAACTCGGAGGTGGTCAGTTATCCGGTGTCGGACCACCTGCCCATCGCCATGGATGTCGCGCTTCCGCAAGGCTACCTCGAGCGCTTTTAACGCTCCCGCTTACGATAAAACTGTCGTTGTTGGGTATAGGTTTTTTCCGAAAAACTTGTAACTTGCAGCGAGAGCCTTATTATCTAGGGACTATGGATTTGCCAACGTTCCATATTCCTGAGCATTCTTTCCGGTTTTGCCGCCGGTCACCAACTGCCAGCGACAGGGGATTTCCACCCGTTCGCCGGCACTCTCAGTTGTATTTGCCGATGCAATTCCATGAATACGGCCCGAGGGTCTTTTCGTCCTGAAAGGAGTGACTATGAGAAAGCTGTCATCTGCTGCTTTACTGTGTGCCCTGAGTGTTCCTTCGCTTGCCAGCGCTGATTGTGGCGAAGTGTCCATCACCGAAATGAACTGGGCTTCGAATACCGTTGTGACCAGTGTCGCCAAGTTCGTCATGGAGCAGGGGTATGGCTGTGATGTCACGGTGGTGCCCTCAGATACGGTGCCTGCGGTAACGTCTGTCGCCGAGAACGGTGAACCGGATGTGGTCACCGAGTTGTGGCTGAACTCCGCTGGAGAGGCCTATCTCCGGCTCGAAGAGCAGGGCAAAATCGAACGCCTGACCAAAGTGTTGCGCCCGGGTGGTGTCGAGGGCTGGTGGATTCCTACCTACCTTGCAGAGAAGCATCCCGAATTGAAAACCATTGAGGGGATTATGGCGAATCCCGAGTTGGTGGAGGGCCGGTTTAACAACTGTCCGGATGGTTGGGGTTGTCGTGTCGTCAATGACAACCTGATCGAAGCGCTGGATCTTGAGGCTTCGGGTCTGGAAGTGTTCAATCATGGCTCCGGCGAAACTCTGGCCTCGTCCATGGCGTCTGCGGTCCAGAAGGAAGAGCCGTGGTTTGGCTACTATTGGGGCCCCACGGTACCGCTCGGAAAGTTTGATATGACCCGGGTCGAACTGGGTGAGTACAAGCCCGATGTCCACACCCGAAACCAGACGCAGGACGCCGATAACCCCGGTGTGTCAGAGTTCCCTGCGGCAACGGTTCTGACCTCGATAACCACCGATTTCCGGGAGCGTGAACCGGAAGTCGCCGCCATGCTCGCCGAGCTGAGCTTTGAGACCTCGACCATGAGCTCCCTGCTGGCCTGGATGGATAAGAACAACGCCACAGCCGAAGAAGCTGCTGTGTATTACCTCAGCAATTATGGCGACCGCTGGTCGCAGTGGTTGAGCGAAGATGCCCGAGCGCGTCTGAGCAGAGTGCTGGGCAACTGATTTGCCCGTCTGGTTCCGGCCTGCGGTTTGGCAGGCCGGGCCACCTTCCCGCCCGATTTTCTAAAAACACGTAATAGGCATACCAATGGCGACGTATGACTGGTTGTTTTCGACCCTGGGTCTGGAGGACTGGTGTAGCCAGGATGAAAGTTCCGGCCCCATGTCGATGGCTGACCTGCTGGCTAAAAGCAAGGGGTCAGACTCCGGCCCGGAATCTGTCTGGGATTTGCCCTTTCCCTCTATGGATGCTCTGAATGAATCCTGTGCGGCCTTTCCCCAGTCCCGGGAGCTGACCAAAGGGCTCGAGCAGGGGTTTCTGGGTATCAAAGATAGCCTGAGCCTGGTGCTTGATCCGCTAACCCAGCCGCTGAGCTGGTTTTTGGATGGTGCCTTGTACGCCTTGCTTAACACCCCCTGGTGGGTGGTGATCCCGCTGCTGATGGCCGTGGTGTTTCTGGTGAGCCGGTCCTGGAAGCTGGTCGTTTTTGTAGCTTTTTCTATCGGCCTGCTGGCCTTCATCGATTACTACGATTACGCCATGCAGACCCTGGCAATCATCTTTGTTTGTGCGTTCCTTTGCGTGCTGTTCGGGGTGCCCATCGGCATTGCCATGGCGAGGAAAGACTGGCTGCAGCGCGGAACCATACCGGTGCTGGATATGCTCCAGACGTTGCCTCCGTTTGTTTATCTGATTCCGCTGATTTTCCTGTTCAGCGTCACCGAGTCGAAGCTGTACGGCATCGCGATCATTCTCTATGCCATCGTACCGGTCGTCCGGCTGACCGATCTGGGGATCCGGCTGGTCGACAAAGAAGTGATTGAGGCGGCTGATGCCTTTGGCATGACGCCCCGGCAAAAATTGCTGAAAGTGCAGATACCGCTGGCGCTGCCAAATATTATGGCGGGGGTGAACCAGACCATCATGATGAGCCTGGCGATGGTGGTGATTGCGTCGCTGGTGTCCGCGCCGGGCCTCGGCGTGTTGGTGCTGAGGGGGATTCGCAATCTGGAGCTTGGCGTCGGACTGGTATCCGGCCTGGGTATTGTTTTACTGGCGGTGATTCTTGATCGGGTCACCAAAGCCTCGTTGGCGCGGATTAACGCGTCTCAGAAAAATTAAGGAGGTACGGTGGCTAAGAACGTCAGAATTGCGATCCGGAAGCTGTACAAGATCTTTGGCCCTACCCCCGAGCAGGTGCTTGATCATGTCCGGCAGGGCATGAGTAAGGCGCAGTTGCAGGACGAGTACGGGCACGTGCTGGGGCTGAAGGACATCAACGTGGATGTCCATGAAGGTGAGATTACCGTGATCATGGGCCTGTCCGGTTCTGGCAAATCCACACTGATTCGTCATCTTAACCGTTTGATTGAACCAACCGCCGGCGAGGTGTTGTTCGACGACGAGGACGTGTTGTCACTGGATGAAATGGCGTTACGTCAGCTGCGCCGGGAAAAGATGTCCATGGTGTTTCAGAAGTTCGCGCTTCTGCCGCATAAAACGGTGCTGGAAAACGCGGGGATGTCCTGGGAAATCGCCGGGCAGGGGCTGGAGCGCTACCAGGAAGAGGCCCGTAAATGGCTCGCGCGGGTCGGTCTGGAAGGCAATGAGGATCAGTACCCTCATCAGTTGTCAGGCGGTATGCAGCAGCGGGTGGGTATTGCCCGGGCCCTGGTCTCGAACTCGCCGGTGATGCTGATGGATGAGGCGTTCTCGGCTCTGGATCCGTTGATTCGCTCGGATATGCAGGATCTGCTGCTGGAGCTCCAGGGCGAGTTGCACAAGACTATTGTCTTTATTACCCACGATCTGGATGAGGCGCTGAAGCTGGCCGATCACTTGGTGATACTCAAGGATGGTGAGGTGGTGCAGCAAGGGGATCCTCAGGAGATTCTGCTGAAACCGAACGACCCGTACATCGAAGATTTTGTCAGTGATATCAATCGTGCGCGTGTGCTCAGGGTGCGCTCGGTGATGAGTCCGGTTACGGGCGATGAGTCGTTTGCCGGTGATCTGGTGGAGACGGACAACCTGGAATCCGTGCTTGCGAAGTCGGGTGGTGACGTCACACAGGTATTTCGCGTGCTCAGGCACGGTGAGCCGGTGGGGAAGCTGGCGATGACCGATCTGACCAGAGCGCTGGTGCCGGCCGTGGGTGCCAGCAGGTAAAGGTGTGTGCGGCATCAGCCATAAAAAAACCCGGCGAGCGCCGGGTTTTTTTATGGAGGCAGGATCAATTACTTGATCTTGGCTTCCTTGTATTCAACGTGCTTGCGAACGACCGGATCGTACTTTTTCATAGCGATCTTTTCCGGAGTGTTACGCTTGTTCTTGTTGGTCGTGTAGAAGTGACCAGTGCCTGCTGAAGATACCAGCTTGATTTTCTCGCGCATGATGCGGCTCCTTAAACTTTCTCGCCGCGGGCACGAAGATCGGCCAGCACAGCGTCGATGCCTTTTTTGTCGATGATGCGCATACCCTTGGTGGAAACGCGCAGCTTCACGAAACGCTTCTCGGACTCAACCCAGAAACGGTGGTTCTGCAGATTCGGCAGAAAACGACGACGAGTGTGGTTCATCGCGTGGGATACATTGTTACCGGTAACCGGACGTTTACCGGTAACCTGACAAACTCTGGACATACTTGCCTCCGACCTGAGCAATGGTCTCTATCAATACGAATTCGTTTTTAATGCGTCTCTGGTTGCTCCGGAGCGATACCTGCTGCCGGTTTGCGCTTCTGAAACAGAACGCTGCTCGCCAGACGCCGCCAGAAAGGGACGCTTTTATACCAGAACTGACTGGCCAACGCAAAAAATTGTTGGGAATTTGGCCAGTTTTGCGGCGGCATCCATCTCGGAGCTACATCAGTCCACGTTCAGCCAGAGATATTACCTCACCGTGACCGATAACCATATGGTCAAGAACCCTGATATCGACCAGCCCCAATGCTTCTTTCAGTCGACGGGTCAGAGAAATGTCGGCCTGGCTGGGTTCCGCGACGCCCGAGGGATGATTATGCGCGAAAATGACCGCGGCGGCATTGTCTTCCAGTGCCTGGCGAACCACTTCCCGCGGGTAAACAGCGGCACCATCAATGGTGCCGCGGAACAATTCCCGGTACTGGATGACCCGGTGCCGGTTATCGAGGAACAGGCCGGCGAACACCTCGTGGGGATAGGTCCCCAGCCGGCTGGTGAGAAAACGCCGGGTATCCTGGGGGGATTTCAACGGATCGCCCTGGCGCAATGGTTCGTCCATCACTCGCCGTGCCATCTCCATGGCCGCCTGTACCTGGGCGTACTTTGCCGTGCCCAGGCCCTTGACCTGGCAGAACTGGCGCCGGGAGGCGGTCATCAGGCCGCGCAGGCCGGAAAATTCGGTAATCAGGTGTCGGGCCATGGCCATCACCGGCATACCGGTGGTGCCGGTGCGCAGAAAAATTGCCAGGAGTTCGGCATCGGACAGGCTTTCCGGCCCATGAGTGAGCAATCGCTCGCGGGGCCGCTCATCGGTCGGCCAGGAGTTGGGGGTCATGTCGGCTTCCTTGCTCGGGTATCGTCGGGATGCATCCTGCATCGGGTTCTCACAATTACAAAGGTTACTCCAAAAGGTAACATTTGGTAAACGAACAGCGGGGCGGGCAGGCTGCCCGTACCGGTCTGTCATGCTATCTTATAACGCTTTCATTTCAGGGGATAACGGAGCCCGCATGACCGCCAAGCGAATATTGTTGGGAATTACCGGTGGTATCGCCGCCTACAAGGCAGCGGAGTTGGTTCGGCTGCTGAAGAAAGCCGGGCACGAGGTGCGTGTTGTCATGACCTCCGGAGCAGAAGCCTTCGTGACGCCGCTGACCTTTCAGGCCCTGAGTGGTCAGCCGGTGCGTACCTCGCTGCTTGATCCGGAGGCCGAGGCCGGGATGGGGCATATCGAGCTGGCCAAATGGGCCGATCAGGTGGTTGTGGCGCCGGCGTCTGCGGATTTTCTGGCCCGACTGGCCCAGGGTATGGCGGATGATCTGCTGACCACCGTTTGTTGTGCAACCGAAGTGCCAATTGCCCTGGCGCCAGCGATGAACCAGGCCATGTGGAAGAATTTTCGCACACAGCGGAATCTGGCGTTGCTGAACGAAGACCCGCAAATTACCGTTTGGGGGCCCGGTATGGGTGACCAGGCCTGCGGTGACAGCGGGCCGGGGCGTATGCTGGAGCCGGAGCAGCTGGCTGAGCGGATCAATAAAGCGGTTACGCCGGGCAATGGAGGCGCTCTGTCCGGGCAACGGGTGGTGGTGACCGCCGGGCCGACCCGCGAGCCGATCGACCCCGTTCGCTACATTACCAATCACAGTTCGGGGAAGATGGGGTATGCCATTGCCAGCGCAGCGGCGGAGTCGGGCGCCCGGGTTGTCCTGATCAGTGGTCCGGTCAGTTTGCCGGTGCCAGCGGGGGTCGAAATCCGCCCGGTCAGCACCGCCGAGGAAATGCTGGCAGCATCGAACCAGGCGGTGGATGAAGGCTGCGATATCTTTATCGCTACCGCGGCGGTTGCAGACTATCGCCCGGAAGCTTTTGCCAACGAGAAAATCAAGAAGTCCAGCGATCGCATGAGCCTGTCGCTGGTTCGAAATCCCGATACCCTCGCCACCATTGCGGCTCGGGCCGGAGCGCCGTTCACCGTGGGGTTTGCCGCTGAAACCACGGAGGTTGCCGCTTACGCGACGGATAAAATGACGCGCAAAAAACTCAACATGATTGTCGCCAACGATGTCTCTGTGCCCGGGCTGGGGTTCAGCAGTGACCGTAATGCCGTTACGGTGTTCTGGCCTGAGGGCTCGGAATCCATCGGGCCCGACAGCAAACAGGCCATTGCAACCCGCCTGATGGCGTTGATTGCAGACCACAGCAACAGGATTGAACAGGTATGAGTAAACAGAGCTTTCAGGTGCGGGTGCTGGATGATCGTATTGGCGCGGAGATACCGTTTCCGGAATATGCAACGGAAGGCTCCGCAGGGTTGGATCTCCGGGCTGCGCTGAAAGAGGCCTTAACCGTTATGCCAGGCGAGACGCACCTGATCCCGACCGGCCTGTCGGTGCATATTGCGGATCCGTCGCTGGCCGCCATGATTCTGCCCCGCAGCGGTCTGGGCCATAAACACGGTATCGTTCTGGGCAACCTGGTAGGACTTATCGATTCCGACTATCAGGGCGAGCTGATGGTGTCCTGTTGGAACCGCGGCCAGACACCGTTCACCGTCGAGGTAGGGGAGCGTATCGCCCAGATGGTGCTGGTGCCTGTGGTACAGGCAGATTTCGAGATTGTCGACAGTTTCGATGCCAGTCATCGGGGTGAGGGCGGCTTTGGTTCCACTGGAAGCCGCTGACAACGCGGATGTATGGCGGGCAGCGAGTTGACTGGCCGGCGTCTATACTCAGCGGATACAGACTTGTCCGGGAAAGAAAACAACTGCGGGATGCATTATGAAATTCGCAAAGAAAAAAAATCAGGCGTCTTCCGGCGATGAACAGCCGGAGAAAAAACCCGGAAAGAAGCAGAAGCCGTCCAGGGAAGCCTCGGGGGCTGGTCTGAAAAAACTGGGATCAGTGGGGCTTAAGCAGTCGTTGGTGGTTGTCCTGGCGGGAATTTTGGCCGTCTTGCTGGCCCACTTTCTGGTGGTTGTGCCGGCGGGCGAGGCGCGTTACGACAAAGCAATCGCCATGGAAGCTGATGACGCTCAGCGGCGGCTGAACCAGTCGCTCATGGTGCTGCAGAATCAACTCAAGGCGGTTGCCGGCCAGCGTTACGTGGCCGAGGCGCTGATGGAAAGATCGGGCCTGTCAGATATCGCCGGGCAACTGCAAGCGGCGCTGCCAGGGGCAGCCCAGGTGTTCGTGTTTCCCTACCGGGAAGTCCCGCGAACCGGCAACAGCGACACCCTGCTGGGGTTCGCCGGCCTCGAGCTCGCCCGCCGGGCAGAAAACAATCAGCCGTTGTTGCCGGATGCGTTTCCCCGGGACAATACCTGGTACCTGCAGTTCGCCAGTGCGGTACGCCATCCCACCAGTAACGCGGTGATCGGCAGTGTGTTGGCAGTGTATCAGGCCTCGCACATCCAGCCGTTACTGAAAGTCGGCCATTCGCAGCTTGGCGGCCGGCTGTCGCTGGTGCAGACCGTCTCCGGTGCTTCCCGGACAGTGGCCAGTTCCGGAAGCGGTTCCGGTGCCGAGATTTCCCGCTCTCTGGTCAACCCGGACTGGTCGGTCAGCTATCAGCCGGCAGCATCGCCGGTATCACCCGTGAGCAGTGTCCTGCTGGCAATTCTGATCGGGCTGCCGGTACTGGCGGCCGCCGTTATCGTATGGTTGCTGCTCGGCAATGCCCAGCGGGGTATCCGCCAGGATGTGACGGCGCTCATTCAATGGGCCCACAAGGTGTTCGGCGGTGAGCGAATGAAATTGCCGGAACTGCGTTGGGATATGGCTGCGTCTACGGGCGAGGTGCTGTATCGGTTGTCGCAAATGGTGGATAAGCGGGTGTCGAAAGCTGCCCAGTCGGCCGCGCCGAAAGCTGCGACGGTCCGGAGGAAACAGGCTGTGGCCGAAGAAGAACCCCTGTTCCAGGATAAGGATATGCCGGACATTGATATGCTGGATGGCGACGAGGACGTGCTGGGTTTTGGTGGGTCTGAAAATGCCCTGTTTGACGAAGATATTCCCGAAGTAGCTGAAGCCGAGTTGCCTGCGGTGCAGGTTGAACCCGAGATTTTTCGCGCTTATGACATTCGGGGTATTGTCGGCCAGACCCTGTCTGCGGAGGTGGTCGAGGTCATTGGCCGCGCCATTGGCTCGGAAGCGGGCAACCGTGGCGTCACCGATCTCTGTATCGGCTACGACGGCCGGCATTCCAGCCCGGAGCTTGCGGATGCCCTGGGGCGCGGCATCATGGCAACCGGGTGCAATGTTATTCACCTTGGCGCTATCCCCACCCCGGTGCTGTATTTTGCGACCCATCATCTCCAGACCGGCTCCGGTGTGATGGTCACCGGCAGTCATAATCCGGCCAACTACAACGGACTGAAAATTATGCTCGGCGGAGAAACCCTGTCGGGAGAGGCTATCCAGGCATTGCGTCAGCGCATCCAGGTCGCTGACTTTGTCCAGGGACAGGGGGCGCAATCCCGGGATGACGTACGCCGTGCCTATCTGGACCGCATTATTGGCGATATTGCCGTCGCCGCACCCCTGAAAGTCGTGGTGGATGCCGGCAACGGCATCGCCGGAGAGCTCGGCCCCATGCTGGTTGAGGAACTGGGCTGTGAAGTTACGCCGTTGTACTGCGAGGTGGATGGCGATTTCCCCAATCACCATCCGGACCCCGGTAAACCGGCGAATCTGCAGGACCTGATCGCCAAAGTTCAGGAAACGGGGGCGGATATCGGCCTGGCCTTTGATGGCGATGGCGACCGCCTGGGCGTGGTGACCAATACCGGCAAAATCATCTGGCCGGATCGCTTGCTGATGCTCTTCGCCCGCGATGTGGTTTCCCGCAACCCGGGTGCCGATGTGCTCTATGATGTGAAGTGCAGTCGGCGGCTGGCCAGTGTGATCTCGGAAGCCGGCGGTCGGCCGATCATGTGGAAGACCGGGCACTCCCTGATGAAAGCCAAGATGAAGGAAACCGGGGCCCTGCTCGCCGGTGAAATGAGCGGCCACGTCTTCTTCGGTGAGCGCTGGTACGGTTTCGACGATGGGCTGTATTCGGCCGCCAGATTGCTGGAGATCCTGGGAATTGAGGATCGCCTCTCTGAGGAGGTCTTCGAGGACTTTCCGGAAGATATCAGCACCCCGGAGCTGAACGTCGAGGTAACCGAGAAAGACAAATTCGAAATTATTGAAAAGCTGGGCCAGCAGGCCGATTTCGGTGACGGTAACATCAGCACCATCGACGGCATCCGGGTCGATTATGCCGATGGCTGGGGCCTGTGCCGCGCCTCCAATACCACGCCGGTTCTGGTTCTCCGGTTTGAGGCGGAAACCGAGCAGGCCCTGGAACGGATCAAATCGGTCTTCCGGGAACAACTACAGAAAGCGGCACCCGCTCTGGTTGCTGATTTCTAAAACTATTCATTATCGCAAGGATTTATACAACATCATGGCGCTGGATCGTGAAACAGCAATGCAGGTGGCTTCGGTACTGAGCCGGGGCCTTCCCTATATCCAACGGTTTACCGGCAAGACGGTCGTGATCAAATACGGCGGCAACGCCATGGAGAACGAAGACCTCAAGAGCAGTTTTGCCCGGGATGTGGTGCTGATGAAACTCGTGGGCATCAACCCCATTGTGGTGCATGGCGGCGGGCCCCAGATCGGCGAGCTGCTGGACCGGCTGAATATCCAGTCCCGTTTCGTTAATGGTATGCGGGTGACGGATGGCGAAACCATGGATGTGGTGGAGATGGTGCTCGGTGGCCAGGTGAACAAGGAAATCGTGTCTCTGATCAACGCCCAGGGCGGAACCGCTGTGGGGTTGACCGGTAAGGATGCCAACCTGATCCGGGCCCGGAAACTGGAAGTGGTGAACCGCTCGCCGGAGCTGGAGCGTCCGGAAATCATCGATATCGGCCATGTGGGCGAGGTGGCGAGTGTCAATGTGGACGTGATTGATATGCTCACCCGCAGCAACGTGATCCCGGTGATCGCGCCTATCGGCGTGGGCCCTGATGGTGCTTCCTACAACATCAATGCAGACCTGGTCGCCGGCAAAGTGGCCGAAGCCATGAAGGCGGAGAAGCTGATCCTGCTGACCAATGTCTCGGGCCTCAAGAGCAAAGACGATAAGGTGCTGACCGGCCTGACGGCCCAGCAGGTGAATGACCTGATTGAAGACGGCACCATCCACGGTGGTATGTTGCCGAAAATCCGCTGTGCCTTGAATGCGGTGGAAAACGGCGTGCGCACCTCGCACATCATCGACGGTCGTGTGGCCCATGCCTGCTTGCTTGAGATCTTCACTGATGAGGGCGTTGGCACCCTGATTTCCCGTAACTGAAACCCTGGCCGGGAGTGACCGGATGAAACGCCTGCTGTCTTTTCTCTTGATCACAGGAATCGTGGCCTTCGCCGGCTTTAAGGCCGGCGTCTGGTGGCTGACGGATCAGCGCCTGGCAGAGGCGCGTGCGGTATTGTCCGACGAGGGAGTGCTGGAACGTGGCAGCATTCATTCGTCGGTGGATGGGCGGGTTCTTTTGCGGGAATCGTCGTGGCAGGATTTCCGGTTGACCCAGCCTGTGGAATTGGGAGTGTTGGAGCTCGATCCCGGCTCGCCGCTGCTGTTGCTGACCATGTTGACCGACCCGGGCGAGTTGCCGGCGAGTTGGCGATTGCTTGCTGAACGCGCCAGCATCACGCTTGAGCCAACCATGTTCCGGAACTGGGTGACCGCGGCTCCGGAGGATGCCCGGGCACCGCTCGCCACGCTGTCGTGCGCGCCCGACCCCCGGCAACAGCTGGGCAGTGGCGACCTCGTACGTATGGGCATTTCCGACATTCGCGGCGATCTGGTGCTGGAGCAAACACCCGATGCGCTGCGTCTCGAGCTCAATACCCATGAAACCGGGAGTCTGGAGCTGACCTGGCCAGATGCCAGGCTCACGCTGGAAAATGTGTCCGAGCCGGCATCGATCGGCCCCGGCACCCTGCAGCTGACGCTTCGCGATGCGGGCCTTATGCGCAGACTCTCTGCCTATTGTGCCCGTGAATCGGGCCTCGAAGTCCGTGCCTGGGCCGAACGCGGTGTGGCCGCGCTAGAGGCGGGTTTGCGATCCCGGGGCCTGAAGGCCAGTCCGCAACTGCGGGCCCTGTACCGACAGTGGCTCATCGAAGGCGGGGAGCTGAGCCTGACACTGTCACCGGGTGCCGATACTCTGGGGGTGCCGGTACGAACTACCGCGGAAACCGGGAGCAGCCTGCGGGTTTTTTATAATGGTGCGACGGTTCCGGATGTGTATCTGATGGAGATGCCGGAGGTTGACCCACAGCCGCCCGCGCAAGCTCTGGAGCCGGTGGTCGCGCCGGAAGACCCGGCTATCGAGCAGTGGTACCCTGAAAGTATCGACCGCGCCAACGACTGGCTCGGGCGGCGAGTGCGGGTCACACTGTCGAACGACAATCAGGTTGACGGGCGTCTGGCCGGCGTGGGGGAGCGGGAAGTGGAAATTGCCCGCACGGTGGCCGGGGGTGAGGTGGCTTATCCCATTCTGATTCGTGCCATTACACAGTTTGAAGTCTGGCGCCGGGGCCGCCCGGAATGACGCCGGAACGGGAGGCGTAAGTGACGGCGAATACAAACACCAATGGGTCTGTGCCGGCTATCCGGGAGATGCTCGCCCGGTTAATTGCGCTGCCTTCCATCAGCAGTGCTTCACCGGAGTGGGACCACAGCAATGAGGCTGTGGTGCGTACTCTGGCGGAGTGGCTGGAACCGCTCGGGTTTTCGATCGAGATCATGGAAGTGCCGGGTATGCCCGGCAAGTTCAATCTGATCGCGACATTGGGGAGTGGTCCCGGGGGGCTGGTTCTTTCCGGCCATACCGATACCGTGCCGTTCGACGATAAACGCTGGCAAAGCGACCCCTTCAGCCTGACGGAAAAAGACAACCGCTGGTATGGCCTGGGAACCTGCGACATGAAGGGCTTTTTTCCGCTGGCGATTGAAGCGGCCAAAGCGTTTGCCGGCCAGCCGTTGCAGCAGCCGTTGATTATTCTTGCCACCGCCGATGAAGAAAGCTCCATGAACGGGGCCCGCGCGCTGGCCGAAGCCGGAAAGCCGAAAGCCCGTTACGCCGTGATCGGCGAGCCTACCAATCTCAAGCCGGTGCGGATGCACAAGGGCATCATGATGGAGCGGTTGCGGTTTGACGGCCAGTCCGGCCACTCGTCCAACCCGGCACTGGGCCGTAATGCTCTTGAGGGGATGCACGAAGCGCTTGGAGAGCTGGCGGCCTTGCGCAGCGAGTGGCAGGACAAATACCGAAACCCGAACTTCAAGGTACAGGTGCCGACACTGAACCTGGGCTGCGTCCACGGCGGTGACAATCCCAACCGTATCTGCGCCCAGTGCGAACTGCATTTTGATCTGCGCCCGTTGCCGGGCATGAACATGGAGGCGCTGCGCCAGGCCATTCTTGGCCGGATGCAACCGCTGGCCGAGCGCAGGGAGCTCAAGCTGACGTTTGAGCCCCTGTTCGATGGCGTGCCTCCGTTCGAAACCCCGGCCGACGCGGCGCTGGTCAAAGCCTGTGAAAAACTGACCGGCCACACCGCCCACGCAGTGGCCTTCGCCACAGAGGCACCCTGGCTGCAGCAACTGGGGCTGGAAACCCTGGTGATGGGCCCGGGCTCAATCGACCAGGCACACCAGCCCGATGAATACCTGGAGCTGTCACAGTTGCAGAAAACGGTTGATATTCTGAAGGGCCTGATCCGGACATTCTGTGTGTAAGTAACGCTCGATAACCGGGAGCACTGAGCGCCTGCTCAGTACCCGGTAAACCCATTCATGACAGCCCCGAAAGGGCAAAAGGAACACTGGCTTGAAATCAAACGACTGGCTGCACGGATTCCGTCATTCCTCTCCGTACATCAATGCCCACCGCGGCCGAACCGTCGTTCTGACCATGCCCGGGGATGCCATCGAGCATCGCAACTTCATCAACATTATCCACGATATTGCCCTGCTCGGCAGCCTTGGTGTCAGGCTCGTGGTGGCCTTTGGCGGCCGCTCGCAAATCCAGTCCCGGCTGGATGATGCCGGCCTGGAGTCTTCGTTTGCGCGGGGCCTGAGGATTACCCCGGACGACCATCTGCCACTGGTGATGGAAGCGTTGGGAGGTCTTCGGGCTTACCTGGAAAGCCAGCTCTCCATGGGGCTGGTGAATTCCCCGATGCACAATGCCCGGATACGGGTTACCAGTGGCAACTACGTCACTGCCAAGCCTGTGGGGGTGCTGGACGGTGTTGATTTTGGCTATACCGGCCGGGTTCGCCGTGTCGACGCCCGGGGCATCGAGCAGCTGCTGGAGTTGGGGCATATTGTCTTGCTGCCGCCCATGGGCTACTCGCCCACGGGGGATGCCTTCAACCTTTCTTACGAGGACGTCGGCAGCCAGGTGGCCGCGGCATTGCAGGCAGAGAAGCTGATTGTCTTTATCGACGACGAGGGCTTGCTGGCTGAAGACGGAGGCCTGATCCGTGAACTGTCGGCCCGCCAGGCCTCCGAGAAACTGCACGACGATGCCGTTACCGGCCATGATGCCGCGTTGCTGAGGGCCGCCTGCGATGCCTGTATCAAGGGCGTACGACGGGCCCATATTATCAGCTATGTGGAAGACGGAGCCCTGCTGGAAGAACTGTTCACCCGCGATGGTTCCGGGACTCTGGTCAGTGGTGACAACTATGAACAGATCCGCCAGGCCCGGGTCGAGGATATCGGGGGTATCCTGGAACTGATTCAGCCCCTGGAGGAGCAGGGGGTGCTGGTTCGCCGCTCCCGGGAAATGCTGGAAACCGAGGTCGACCGTTTTGTGGTGGCAGAGCGGGACGGCACGATTGTTGGCTGTGCGGCGCTGTATCATTAT
The DNA here is from genome assembly GCF_049943275.1 of Marinobacter sp. VGCF2001. Classification (NCBI taxonomy): domain Bacteria; kingdom Pseudomonadati; phylum Pseudomonadota; class Gammaproteobacteria; order Pseudomonadales; family Marinobacteraceae; genus Marinobacter; species Marinobacter sp. VGCF2001. Next base: position 128,618 of record NZ_JBNFVX010000007.1, on the reverse strand, counting down.
CCGGAAGAGGCGGCCGGAGAGCTGTCCTGTTTTGCGGTAGACCCCTCCTACCGCCGGGCCGGGCGTGGCGATGAGATTCTGGCGATGGTGGAAAAACTGGCCCGGGGCCAGGGCATTCACAAACTCTTCGTGCTCACCACCCAGACGGAACACTGGTTCCGGGAGCGGGGATTTTTACCCACCGCCGTGCAGGATCTGCCGGGGCCGAAACTCGCATCGTACAACACCCAGCGTAATTCAAAGGTCTTCTACAAACCGCTCTGACAACGCATTCAGCCGTGTCTTGCGGGCCGCTTGAGGTTCTCGGGACAGTGCCTCGACAACCCGGTAGAAACGGTCGAACTGGCCGTTGGATTCCCGCAGCAGTTGCCGGAATGCAGGCACAAACTGATGGTACTGCCGGAACAGGGCCAGTTGCGCATTGTTCAGTTGCACCGGCGGAGGCCCGAATGGCCCCGGTTCCTGAAACTGCAAAGAGAGTAATTCGTAGTCGGCGGCCAGCTCATCTAGTAGCCGGGCTTTGCGTGCTCTCAAGGTGGCTGTGTCGAATGCCTGCGGGTGACCGTAAAGCCCCTGAAGTTGCTGGCTGGTGATGTTGACCAACTCCAGGGTTTTCTGCCGATGCCGGAGCCGGGCCAGGGCTTTCTGAAAATCCCCGGGCGACCCTTGCTGCTGCAGCCAGAGCCTCAGGCCCTCCAGTTCCACCGCGGTGGCGAAACTCTCATTGAAGGCTGTATCCCCGGAGATATAGACCACCCGATGGGCGAGTTCATGAAACATCAGGGCGACCATCCGGTCGTCGGGCAGCGAGGTGAAACCGGTATGAAGCGGGTCATCAAACCAACCGAGTGTGGAGTAAGCGGTGACAGCGCCAATAAAGGTATCGTACCCGCGTTCCCGGAAGGCCAGCTGCTCTTCTCGGGCGTCGTCCAGGTTGAAATAGCCCCGATAGGCCTGGCAGCCGACCAGTGGGTAACACCAGTGGTGAGGGGTCAGCGAAAACTCCGGTACGGCCACCAGGTTGACGACCACCCAGGGGCGCCCCAGGGCCACGTATTCGGCAAAGGCATTACCCACCGGCAGGGCCAGGATCTGTTCGGCGAATTGCCGTGCCTGTATCGACAGCTGAAGCTGGCGTTTGAGTTCGGGGCGGGTTTCCGGATGGGCGATGACTTCGTCGACCGGCCGGGCATTCATCATCAGCGACAGCTGGCCACTGATGGCCTGGTGATAGTAGCCGATGGTCGTACATCCCCCCAGAGGCAATACCAGTAGCAAAAGCAGATAGATCTGACTAAGCTGTTTCATAACGGTGTAATTTCTGATTTGACTGCGGTTGTCGCCCATTTTTAATCGTTCGCCGGAAGTTTTATCATAACCGCGTACACCACACCCACTCAGGGACGTTGGCCGGCTGTGCCCATCCGGCAACATACCGGCTTTGTAACTGGTCAGGTAGTTCATGGATCCGAGAGAACGTCGCAGTACCCCCCGACAGCCGATTAAACTGGCGGCCCAGATAGACGCCGGCAACGGCGAGGCGTGGCCTTGCCAGATTGCGGATTTCTGCGCCGAGGGGATGTTCGTTCGTTATTCCGCCGAGACGTCCCGGAAGGTGGACCGTGTTCTGGCCGAAGGCGGGCTTTCAGAGCTGGTGATCCGGTTTCGAGGGCTTGAGGGTAACCGACGGTATCAGGTCTATGTCAGCCCGGTCCGGCGGATAGATGGCGCCATGGGGGTGCATTTTACCCGTTCCGATCCCGAAGCGTTTAACGCCATGCTGCAACTCTGCGGCAGCAGTGGCGATCAATCCCGTTCCTCTCTTCACGCCCCCAGTGAACGGGTCCAGTTCGTGCTTCACCAATGTGCCAAAACGGTTACCCGGTTTGTTGAGCCGTTGATGGACGCCTGCTTTGTACAAACCATTGAAGCCCTGAGAGCCGCAGCCCAGAAAGCACCGAATGACCAGCTTGCCAACGAATTGATGGATGCCTCCGGGCAGATTCAGGGGCGTCAGCGGGTGCTGTGGCATTTTATGAGTCGCACCCTCGAATCACCGTTGAAGCCGGCGCCCAAGGGGGCCCCCGCCTCAACCTTGTCGGTGGTCGATAAAAACGAGTTTGAGGACTGGCTGTCGATCCGTGTCATGGTTACCCGCGCGGATACCCAATACCGCGGGGACCTGTTGCAGCTCAAGCTTCGGCTGGACAAGCTGGGTATTGCCAACCGCACCGGGCATCATAATCCGCTTGGCCCGGCTCTGGTGTGTGAGGCTTTCCACCATGCGCTCGGGCAATTGAGGGTAAGCAGGGACGTTGAGAAAGTCTGCCTGAAAACCTTTGAGCACACGGTGATCAAGCAGCTGGAGCCTTTGTATCGCGAGCTGAATAATATTCTGATTCGCCATGGCGTGTTGCCGGACCTGGATCTGTCCCGCTATCTCAGCGAACAGGCCGCCCCAAAAAAAGAGACGCCTGCGCCAACGCCGGCTTCGCCGTCCGGGCCGCAAGCGCCGCCGGAAGCCCAGCGGCCGGCCCCGGCTGAAAACCGGGTGGAGCGCGCCGCCAAATCATTGAAGAACCGTGCGACCGGAGAATTCCGGGGGTATGCCCGGGCGGCACAGACAGCGTTTGCAACGGTGAGAAACCTTTTGTCCACTCTCCAGGCCAGCCGGCAGGCACATGGCGAGCGGGCGCCGGAGCCGTTCCCGGCCAATGCCAGGCCCCTTTCCCAGGGGGAGCTGCATCGAGAGCTGCAGGAGCTTCAGTTGCGTGCCGCTGGCCCGGAGCAGCCATCAACCCCGTTGCGGGAGCGCGTTGTCGAAAAAGTCCGGGAGACCGGTGGAGCCCGTCTGGACGAAGAGCAGCAGCAAACGCTGGATGTCGTGGACCGCTTTTTCCGCAGCGTGGTCGAGAGCCCCAAACTCAGCGACTATGCCCAGAGCAGAATGCGACAGCTGGAAGTGCCGGTGCTGAAAGTTGTGATGCGCGATCCGGAGTTTTTTGAAGACCAGAACAGCCCGGTTCGGGGTGTCATGAACCGATTGGCCCAACTGGGCGTGAAGGGCGGGCGCATCAATCCGGTGGTTCAGCGCCGGGTTGACGAGCTGATCCAGCGCATTGCCACCGAGTTTGAACAGGATACCGGTGTGTTCGAACAGACCATGGGTGAACTGGATTCGCTGATTGACCGGCAGAATCTGGTGTACCGGCGCAATGTCGAGCGGGTCACGGCGGCGGCCGAGGGGGCGCAAAAGGTGGCGGAATCGAAGACCGCCGTGGCCGAGGCCCTGGACGCAAAGCTGGCCGGGCGCAGGGTCCCGAAGGCACTGGTGAGCCTGCTGGATGGCGGCTGGCGGGATTTATTGTCGCTGACCTGGATTCGTCAGGGTCCGGACAGCCAGCTCTGGCAGGACTATCTGGCGGTGATCGACTCTTTGCTGGCGTTTGCCGAAGACCCGGACAGCAATATCAATTTACCGGAACTGTTGCGGTTGATTCAGGACGGGCTGGCGTCTATCTCCAGCAATCATATGCCGTCCTCCCAGATCCGGGATGAGTTGAAGCAGTTTCTGGTGCGCCGTTCCGGGTCGACACCCGACATGGTGGAAATGCCGGTTGCCAGCCAAGCCCGCCAGGATAAACAGGTGCTTGATGAGCGTGAGCAGCGGAGCCTGCAACGCTGGATCAACCGGGCTCAGCACTTGCGGACGGGTGACTGGTTGCGCGATCAGGCCCGGGTGGACGACCCCCAGTACATCCGGCTGGTCTGGATAGCCCGGTCGTTCAGCCGCTTTGTGTTCGTCAATCACCAGGGTATGCGGGTGGTTGAGCTGGAACTTGAGGCGCTGGCCCGGCAGATGCGCAAAGGCATCATTGTGCCGGACAACCAGTACGACCGGCCGCTGGTTGATGAGAGTATTGACCGCATGGTGCGCAATGTCTACGACCAGCTTTCCTGGGCCTCCACTCACGACGAACTGACCCGCTTGCTGAACCGCCGGGAATTTGAACGAATGCTGGAGCAGCAGCTGGTCCGGCGCGAAGACGGGCGATCTCTGTTGCAGCTGGATTTACGGGGATTCCGTTTACTGAATGATACCGCGGGGTACCAGGCGGGTGATGAGGCGCTGAAACGGGTGGCGGAGCTGATCTGTCAGCACGTGGGCGATGGTATGCCGGTGGCCCGACTGGGTGGCAACGAGTTTGCCATGCTGGTGCCCGAAGAGCATGGGCCGGATATGGCCAAGGCGCTGCTGGAGGCGATCGCCGGAGAGTCTTTTGAATACGACGGCCGCCGTTACCAGCTGAACGCCAATATCGGCCTGACCCCGGAGTTGCCAGCCCTGATCAGCGCCGAGAAATGGTTGAAAGCGGCCGAACAGGCACTTAACTCGGCCCGCGACAAAGGGCCGGGGCGCTTCACTATCTACACCATGGACGCCGAACACCAGGCCCGGCAGGAGCAGATTGCTGCCCGCGTGGCGGGCCTGAATAATCCCGATGAAGAACGTATGCTGTTGCGGTGCCAGAAGATCATTCCGTTGCACGCCAATACCCGCATGGCAGCGCAATACGAAATCCTCATCAGTATGTACGATGACAGCGGCCAGCTGATTACCGGCCAGGATTTTGTCCGCATGGCTGAACGTTACGACCGTATGCAGGCCGTTGACCGCTGGGTTGTGGGGCATATGCTGGACTGGTTGCGGGACCGTTCCCCCGATCCCCGGGATGTGGGCGGTATTTGCATCAACCTTTCCGGCTATTCGCTGAACGACCAGTCGTTGCTGGAGTTCATCTACGAAAAGCTCAGTCAGAAGGATGCCCCAATCGAGCGCCTGTGGTTTGAGTTGACCGAAGCATCGGCTATCCACGATCTGCAATCGGTGGCCGATTTCATGCTAGAAATGAAAGAGCTCGGTTGCCGGTTCTGCCTCGGCAATTTCGGCAGTGGTCCTAACTCCCTGCAGTTCATGCGATCATTGCCGGTGGACCTGATCAAGATCGACAGCGCCTTCACCGCGCAGCTGGCGGCAGGGCAGACCGAGCAGGCCATGGTGAAGTCCATGGTGGACATGGCGCATTACATGAAGCGGGAAGTCATTGCCTCCCAGGTCGAGTCTCGCGAGATTCTGGATATGCTGGGGCAACTGGGGGTGGATTATGCCCAGGGCTTTGCGATCGAGAAGCCGCGCCTGCTCACCAGCCTGGTCTGAAACCCATCCGGAAATCCGAGCCTCATTATGTCCAGACGCCACCCGATCATTGCCGTCACTGGTTCCTCCGGTGCCGGAACCACCACAACCGGGCGGGTATTCGGCCGAATGTTTGCCAGTGAAGGCATTGAGGCGGCCATGGTTCGCGGCGACAGCTTTCACCGATATACCCGGGAGCAAATGGCCCGCCTTGCGGCCAAGGGACTGTTTGGTGAACGCAACCACTTTGCCCTGGCGGCCAACCACATCGACCGCCTTGAAGCGTTGTTCTACGACTATGGCCATACCGGTAATGGCCGTTACCGGCAGTACGTTCATGACGAAGACCGCGAATTGCTTGCCCTTGGCCATAAACCCGGCACCTTTACGCCGTGGGAATCTCTGCCTGCCGACACCGACCTTCTGTTTTACGAAGGCTTGCATGGGGGGGTGGTCAGTGACACCTGCAACATCGCCCAGTATGTCGATCTGCTGATTGGCGTCGTGCCGATTGTTAACCTGGAATGGATTCAGAAAATCCATCGGGACACCCATCAGCGCGGCTACAGCCAGGATGCGGTTGTCCAGACCATCATCAACCGCATGGACGATTACGTGCGTGACATCGTGCCGCAGTTTTCCCACACCCACATCAACTTCCAGCGGATTCCCCTGGTTGATACCTCCAACCCCTTTGTGGCCCGGGATGTCCCCAGCGAAGATGAAAGCATGGTGGTGATCCACTTTCGCGAGGCCGCGGATGTGGATTTTTCGTGGCTGCTGCAGGCCATCCCCCAAAGCAGCCTGTCCCGTCACGACACGCTTGTGATACCGGGCCCCAAGCTGGCCCTGGCCATGGAGCTGATTATCCGGCCCATGGTTCAGAACCTGATTTCCGGCAAAACCTTTGCCTGAGCCGCTCGCTAGACAATCGGTCTAATCGCACTTAGAATCCGGCCATGGTCACGAAAACAGCAACTCACGATGTACGACGCCACATCCTCAAAACCGCAGAGATCATCATCAGCGGTAAAGGATTCAGTGCGGTTGGTCTCAACGAAATACTGAAGGCCTCGGGCGTGCCCAAAGGTTCCTTCTACCATTATTTCGGCTCGAAAGAGGCCTTCGGTGAAGAGCTGCTGAAGAGTTACTTTGCCGATTATCACGCGTCGCTGGATGCGATGTTGTCGGTACCGGATCGTTCCGGAGCAGAGCGTCTGCTGAGTTATTGGCAAACCTGGCTGGAAACGCAATCCGCCGGCGACGCCCAGGGCAAATGCCTGACCGTCAAACTGGCGGCGGAAGTGTGCGACCTGTCCGAAACCATGCGCAGTGTTCTGAACAGGGAAACCACCCGGGTGATCGCGCGACTTGGGCAGGCCGTTGAGGACGGTATTGCCGACGGCTCGCTACCTGCGGATCTGGCGCCGGAATCGACCGCCGCAACGCTGTATCACCTATGGTTGGGGGCCAGCTTGCGCGGCAAAATCACCCGTGATCGGGAGCCCCTCGAATCCGCTCTCAATGCGACCCGTCAACTGCTTGGCATACGCTGAGCTAAAATTTTTTCCCTTACTATACGACTGGTCTACTTTTTGGAGGTATTTTATGAAAACCGTTATCCTCAGAACTCCGGGCGGGCTGGAGACACTGGAAGTGGCAGAAGCCCGTGATCCGGGACAACCCGGCCCGGGGCAGATCCGGCTGGCGGTGCGGGCCAGCTCGCTGAATTACCATGATCTGTTGGTAGCCAATGGCACTATCCCGACAGAAGACGGGCGGATTCTGATGTCCGATGGCGCCGGTGTCGTCGAAGCCGTGGGTGAGGGAGTCTCGGAGTTCCAGATCGGGGACCACGTGGTCTCCGGTTTTTTTCCTCAATGGCAGGATGGGCAGCCTTTTGAGGGTGTCGGAAACTTCGCTGGCACGCCAGGAGACGGAACCGACGGCTTTGCCGCTGAATATGTGGTTCGCTCCGCAACCGATTTCACCCTTGCTCCGACGGGGTGGAGCCACGCCGAGGCGGCCACCATCACCACCGCTGGCCTCACAGCCTGGCGCGCGCTGGTGGTTGAAGGCCAGTTGATGGCAGGAGAAACCGTGCTCCTGCTCGGCACCGGAGGGGTATCGATTGCCGCTCTGCAGATTGCCAAGGCCATGGGTGCCCGGGTTGTCATTACTTCATCCTCAGACGCAAAGCTGGCAGAAGCGCGGAAGTTAGGGGCCGATCACACGGTCAACTATGCTGAGTACCCGGAGTGGGCCGAGGAAGTGCTTGCCTTTACCCGTGGTCGAGGTGTTGATCACGTTGTCGAGGTTGGGGGCCCCGGTACCCTCGGCCAGTCGCTACGAGCTGTTCGTGTGGGCGGTCGCGTGGCTTTGATAGGCGTGTTGACGGGCCGCGAAGGCGCGGTGCCCACCGGCTTGCTGATGGCTAAACAGGCGCGCCTTCAGGGACTGGTTGTGGGCAATCGCCGCCAGCAGAGGGAGTATATTCAAGCGCTTGAGCAAAACCGCCTGCATCCTGTGATTGACCGGCATTTCGGTTTCGAGCAATTGGCCGAGGCCTTCCGCTATCAGGAGAATGGCGGCCATTTTGGCAAGATCGTTGTTGAATGGTGAGCGCGGGCGCGGCTTGTCGGCTCCGCCACCGGCCTATCTAGGAAATTCCTGTTGTAGAAGTGACAGAATCCACCGGTGCAGGGCATCCTGGCTTGAGCGCGGATGCCAGGCCGCAATCACATCGAAACAGGGGGGGGACTGGTCCAGTTCCAGAGCTCTGACCAATGGATGCGGCAGAATGCGTGAGGGTAGAAAAGCAATGCAATCTGTGGCGGCAATGCAGGCGGGAGCGGCAGAAAAGCTGGGCACCGACATAACAATGTTGCGTTTATAGCCCTTGCTCGCAAACCATTCATCGGCGGAACCGATCAGGTTCGCCCTGGCCGGCGACACGATGAGCTGGGGCAAATCTGCGATGTCGCCGATGGTCATTCGTTGTTGATGCAGGTGCGAGTCCTGCCGGGTGACACAGATATGATGTTCCGAAAACAGCCACAGAGTCTGGCAGTTGTCGGGAGCGAAGGCCGGAAAGGTCAGGGATAGGTCGACGTCACCCGACGCCAGCAACGAGGGCAACCGGTCGCTTTCGAAATCCCGCACAATCAGCTTCAGCCCCGGGGCCAGTTCCCGCACCCGCCTCATCAGCCTGGGCAGGACCACGGCGACGGCGTAATCGGTGGCGGAGATCACGTAGGTCGCCTGCACCGTTGCCGGACTGAAGCCGGTTGGCTTGATCAGTTCCGAGAGGCTCTCAAAGACGGCGTTTATTCTCGGCTCCAGCTGCTCGGCCAGCGGGGTGGGGATCACGCCCTGGCCTGCTCGCAAAAACAGGCGGTCTTCAAAGGTGTCCCGGAGCTTGGCCAACTGGGCGCTCACCGCCTGCTGGGTCATGCCCATCCGGGCCGCCGCCCGGGTGACATTCCTTTCCTTCAGAAGCGCCCTGAACACTCGCAACTGCTTCAGATCAATCCGATTAATATCTGCCATATTTGTATCTTAAACCAAAAATTACTGCTTCTGCTTGTGATTCTATCTCCCTAAGATGGCGCCTGTCATGACTTATCCAGTCACCAGAACAGGAAACCAGATGATGAAGACCAGTTCGCTTTTCGAGACGGTTCGGCTCGGCAATCAGACGCTGAGGAACCGCATTGTACTGCCACCGCTGACCCGGTCCCGCAGCACCCAACCCGGCAATATTCCCAACGAGTTGATGGCCACCTATTACGCCCAGCGTGCGTCGGCCGGTTTTATGGTCACCGAAGGCACCCAAATAGAGCCCAGAGGGCAGGGGTATGCCTGGACCCCGGGCATTTTCTCGGAGGCGCAGATTGAAGGGTGGAAAGCGGTTACCCGGGCGGTCCACCGCGAGGGCGGAACCATTTTCTGCCAGCTGTGGCACGTTGGGCGGGTGTCCCATCGGTCGCTGCAACCCGGCGGTGAGGCGCCGGTCGCGCCTTCCGCCATTGCGGCTGAAGATGTCAAAGTGTTTGTGGAAACCGGCCCCGGAGAGGGCGCACTGGCCAACCCGGATCAACCTCGTGCGTTAACCACCGAAGAGGTTGAGGAGCTGGTTAAGCTCTACGCCCGGGCAGCCCGCAATGCCATCGATGCGGGTTTCGACGGTGTCGAGATTCACGGCGCCAACGGTTATCTGGTGAACCAGTTTCTCTCGGAACACACTAATCACCGTACCGACCAGTACGGTGGCAGCTTGCAGAATCGCCTCCGGTTTCTGGATGAAATTGTCGTCGCGATTTCCGAGGAGGTTGGCGCCGACCGCCTTGGCGTTCGTTTTGCGCCGCTGTTCGAAAGTACCAACGAAGAGCGCGTGTACCTGGGGTTGGTCGAATCGGACCCCCACGGAACCTATCTGGAAGCGGCCAGGCTGCTTCAGCGCCGGGGTATTGCCTACATCTCCATTGCCGAAGCGGATTGGGACAACGCGCCGGAGCTGCCCGAGAGCTTTTGCGCCGAACTGCGCAACGCATTTGACGGCGCTTTGATTTTTGCCGGTCGTTACACGCCTGAAAAAGCTTTGAAAATGTTGGCAGCAGGCTATGGTGATCTGTTTGCGTTCGGCAAGCCCTTCATCGCCAATCCCGATTTGCCGGACCGAATCCGCAGAGGTTTGCCCTGGAACGAGGTGGACCCTGCCACCATGTACGGTGGCTCCGCAAAGGGTTACATCGACTATCCGACATACGATTCTGGCCAGGAGACCGCCGGCCCAGTGACGGCCCCGGCCGCCACCGAAGCCTGAGCGAGTCTTCGGCCGCCGCCACCCCAGCCCCGGGCTATGGGGTGGCAGTTATCACACCCGGTGATGAATGACATACCGTTTCGGAATTATTCACCTTATCTGCCCTGCCCAATAATTCCCGGCTACCCAGAGAAAGCCCCGGTGGCAAGCGTCTCAGGCCTGACGTCGATGCGTTGCGCTGCCGTGTTGCCGGGGCCAACGTTTCAGAAGGAATGCGTGATGAGTTCTCAAAGCCGTAATCTCCTTGAGTGTGTTGATGTGCACTATGCGCCGGTTGATCGGGGTCTGCGCCCGGGGCGCTGGTACAAGCCGTCAACCGCGGTGGTGAAACACCCGTCCGGCGAGCAACGGATGGTTAAAGGTTATCCGTCGGTGTTTCCGCTGGCGCCTTATTTCAGGCTGCTGGCCGGGCACGAATACCGAATGCTGCAGCGGGTTGACGGGTTGGCGTTCACGCCCGGCCGGGCCAGCCGGTGCAAGGAGTCTCCCGGGACATTGGCTTATGATTTCGTGGAAGGGGCGCGTTTGAAGGACCAGAGCCGGGATGGGGGCATTCCGGAGGATTTTTTCATACGCCTTTACGCCGCGGTGCAGCAGTTGCACCGCCGGGGCGTTATCCATTTCGATTTGGGCAATTCGGGCAATGTGTTGTGCTCGGTCTCCGGTGAGCCAAGAATCATTGATTTCGGCTCCGCCGTGCCCATGTATCTCCTGCCCCGAACGGTGGCAGACTGGGGGCGGGGCAAGGATCTGATGGGGGTTCTGAAGCTGTGGTACCGGTTCGATCGGGAAAGTATGCCGGAGCCCACGCTCAAGTATTTCCTCGCCAACTACCGGAAGAATATCTACACGCCAAGGCGGTTTTTAAAGGCCCTGAAGCGTTGCCTGGCGAACCCGGTTCAGGCCTGGCGGGATTCGACACCGGTGGCCTTTATTGTTGGCCTGTTTGCGATTCTTCTGACGGTGTCGTCGATCATTTGAGGTGATATGTGCGGCCATTAACAGGGCGATCTTGACCCTACTAGACGACTGGTCTACTCTTCATGGCTTGATATTTGTTAGCCGCCTATGCGGTTCCAGTTGCGACAAGAGGGCACCATGCAGACGGTGAAAGTAAACAATCAGACCCATGTTGTGGATGTACCCGGTGATATGCCATTGCTCTGGGTGTTGCGGGACATTCTCAAACTGACGGGGACCAAGTTCGGCTGCGGCATTGCCCAGTGCGGCGCCTGTACGGTCCACATGGATGGCCAGCCCATCCGTTCCTGTGTCATGCCGGTGGGCGATGTCTCGGGCCGCGAGATCACCACCATTGAGGCCATCGGCGAGCAACCGTTGGCGCAAAAGGTCCAGCGCGCCTGGCTCGACCATGAGGTTGCCCAGTGCGGGTATTGCCAGTCTGGCCAGATCATGTCTGCGGTGGCGTTGCTGGCCAATAATACTGGCATCGACGATCACGCGATTGACCAGGCGATGGCCGGCAACATCTGCCGTTGTGCCACGTACACCCGGATTCGCAGTGCCATTCAGGACGTTAGCGAGAGTGTAGGAGTCTGGCAACCATGAGCAGTAGCAAACGGACACAGCAGAAGGCATCCCGCCGGCAGTTTCTGAAAGGCAGCACCGCGGCCATGGGCGGGCTTATGGTCGGCGCCTGGCTGCCGCCGTTTGCGCCCAAAAGTGCCGCCGCAGCCGCCGTCGCCACCCAAAAGGGCGCCCTGGGTGACCGCTTTGCCGAAGGTTTCGGTGCCTTTGTCCGGGTCGGACATGATGGCCGGGTTGCGGTGATCTCGCCCAAAATTGAGATGGGGCAGGGCATTCACACCGGTATTGCCATGATGGTCGCCGAGGAGCTGGAAGTCGGGCTTGACCAGATTGACCTGCAAGAGGCACCACCCGATGCCGAGCTGTATACCGACACCCTGCTGCAGTTTCAGGCTACCGGTGGTTCAACCTCGACCCGGTATACCTGGGAACCTCTGAGGCGGGCCGGGGCGACCGCACGAATGTTGCTGGTTGAGGCCGCTGCCTCGGTCTGGAAGGTTGAGGCGGGGCAGTGCCAGGCCCGGGATGGTCAGGTGCTCGGGCCGGATGGTCAGGCGCTCGGTTATGGCGAGCTGGTGGATCTGGCTGCGACTTATCCCCTGCCGGAGACCGTGGAACTCAAGCAGCCGGAGGCGTTCCGGCTGATCGGAACACCGGCGCAGCGTCTGGATACCCCGGCAAAAGTAAATGGTGAGGCGAAATTCACCATTGATCTGGACGTTCCGGGGATGCTGATTACTTCGGCCCGGGCCTGCCCGGTCTACGGCGGCACCGTGCGCCAGGTCTCGGACCGTGCAGCGCGGGCGATTCCCGGAGTAAAGGATATTGTGGTTCTGGACAACGCGGTCGCTGTTACGGCCACGAATACCTGGGCCTGTTTTGAGGGCCTCAAGGCTCTGGACATTGAGTGGGACTACGGTGCCAACCGCGAACTCGATTCCGCCCGGGTCGCTGAGAAGCTGCACGAGGCCAGCCGCCGTGATGGGGTGGTGGCGGCTGAGAACGGAAACATTGCCCAGTCACTGGATGCGGCCACAACGCAGTTCGAGGCGGTTTATGAACAGCCGTTTCTGTCCCATTCCCCGCTTGAGCCGATGACCTGTGTGGCCCATGTACAGGCCGACAGTTGCGATCTGTGGGTGGGAACCCAGGTGCCCGGCCTGGCGCAACAAACCGCCGCTTCGGTTACCGGGCTCAGCCCGGAACAGATCCGGATCCACAACCAGTGGATTGGTGGCGCTTTCGGGCGCCGGCTGGATTTCGATTTCATCACCCAGGCCGTCCAGATTGCCAGCAAGGTGGATTATCCGGTCAAGCTGACCTGGAGCCGGGAAGAAGACATGACCCACGATCTGTACCGGCCCCGTTACGTTGACCGCATGACCGCAGCCATCGGGGAGGATGGTTATCCGGCGGGATGGCGCCATCGCATTGCCGGCGGCTCGATTATTGCGCGCTATCTCGGTGGCCTGCCCGATAACGGGGTGGACTTCGATGCCGTGGAAGTGGCGGTAGACCCGGTCTACCAACTGGACGATCTCAAGGTGCACTACATCCGGGAGGAGCCGGAGGTGGTACCTGTGTCCTGGTGGCGTGGGGTGGGTATTCTGCGAGGCACCTTTGCGGTGGAATGCTTCATCGATGAACTGGCTCACAACGCCGGGATTGACCCGCTGAGGTACCGCAAAACACTGCTTCAGCATCGCCCCAGAGTAGTGGCGGCACTGGAACGGCTGGCTGAGCAGAGTAACTGGGGTGACCCGCTGCCCGAGGGCCGGGGCCGCGGCCTGGCGGTCGGTGAGGTGTTTGGCAGCGTGGTGGCGACCGTGGTGGAGCTGTCGGCGGTGGGCGACAAGGGCATCCGCATAGACCGTCTGGTGACGGTGGTGGATTGTGGCCTGGTGACCAATCCCACCTCTGTAAAAGCGCAAATGGAAGGCGGCACCCTGTTCGGGTTGTCGGCGGCGCTGTTCAATGAAATCGAGATCGAGCAGGGGCAAGTCCAGCAGGAAAACTTCCACGAGTATCGCCAGTTGCGTATGGGCGAAGCTCCCTCGGTGGACGTGGATATTGTGCCCAGCGCAGAGGCACCGGGAGGCGTGGGTGAAGCCGGGACTGCGCTGATTGGCCCGGCGCTGGTCAACGCCGTTCATGCCGCATTCGGTGATCGTGTGCGCCAGTTACCGCTGACTCGTTCAGGCTATTACATTGTTTAAGGGAGGCGCTGTGAGAACGTTGGTTTATGGTTTGCTCGCGTATCTGATGACCGGAGCCGGGATGTCCCTGGCCAGTGAAGATGCGGCGATGCTTGAAAAAGGCGAATACCTGGCCAAAGCAGCGGACTGCGTGGCTTGCCATACCGCGCCCGGCAAGGAACCCTATGCCGGCGGGTTGGCCTTCGAACTGCCGTTTGGCACGCTGTATTCGCCCAACATCACGCCAGACCGGGAAACCGGTATCGGCGGCTGGAGCGACGAGCAGTTTGTCAAAGCCCTGCAAGAGGGTATTGGCCCAGATGGCGATCATTACTACCCGGCCTTTCCTTATACGTCGTACACCAAAATGCCGCGCGAGGAGATCCTGGCCATCAAGGCCTATCTGTTCAGTCTGGACCCGGTAGAGCAGGTTGCCCCGGAGAACGATATCGCGTTCCCTTTCAATCAGCGCTGGGGGCTGTATTTCTGGAATCTGCTCTTTCTCGACGAAGGCCGGTTTGAGCCCGACCCGGATCGCAGTGAGGACTGGAACCGGGGTGCCTATCTGGTCACAGGGCCCGGACACTGCGGGGAGTGCCATACACCCAGAAATCTGTTTCAGGCCATGGATAGCGGCGAGCGCCTGGCCGGTGCCGACCTGGGAGGCTGGCGTGCGTACAACATCAGCGGTAGCGATTCCCATGGCATTGGCACCTGGACAGAAGAGCAGCTGGTGCATTATTTCAGGCAGGGCTATGCCGAGGGCCTGGGCGTTGCCGGCGGCCCCATGGCGGAAGTCGTCGAGCTGAGCCTGAGGCACCTGAACGATCGGGATCTGCGGGCGATGGCGACCTATCTGAAACAGACCGAGCCACAGGCAGTGGGTTTACCCCGGCCGACGCCCCTGGCGGACACATTGGCGGCACCGGAGCAGCCCGGGCTGGGCAGCAAGGTGTTTGCCGAGGCCTGTGCCAGCTGTCATCAGTGGAACGGAGAGGGTAACCAGTCGCCGGCGGCGACCCTGGCGGGCCTGAAAACGGTTCACGATCCGCAGGCGCGGAATCTGATGGGTATACTGATGGAAGGCAATCCAGCGTCCTCGCTGCCGGTGAACCACCGGATGCCGGATTTCGGAACCATTTACAACGCTTATGAGCTGTCGGCCCTGACTACCTTCGTCCTGCAACACTTCGGTGGCCTGGACGCGGAGGTGACACCGGAGCAGATCCGGGAACGTCAGGCTGCGGCCTTGCATTAAACCTACACGGGTATTCCAGGATGTCGGGATTGGTGTCGCTGTTAGAGGCGATCGAGAATCAGGAGCGCGCCGGCGAGGAGTTTGTTCTGGCGACGGTGGTGAAGGTCGAGGGCTCGGCCTACCGGCGGCCGGGGGCGCGTATGCTGATTTCTTCGCTGGGACAGTCGGAAGGCACGGTCAGTGGTGGCTGTCTTGAGCAGGATGTCATCCGCAAGGCCTTCTGGCTGACCTCGGATGGGCCGACCGTGCGCAGTTACAGCACAGACGAGGAGGGCGAGGCCAGTGATTCTTCCTATCACTTTGCGCTGGGCTGCGACGGCAAGGTGCATCTGCTGTTCGAGCGTATTGCCGCCTCCGCGCCCTCGCACCTGGTGCGGACCCTGAAGCAGGTAAAAGCACGCCGGCAGCCGGCGGTGATCGCCACCGTGATTTCGGCGCCCGCCGATGCCGACGTTACCGTGGGCCAGCGCCTGACGCTCAACCCGGACGGCGAGGTGGACGGGCAGCTGCCATCAGGCGCTGTCCGGCAGGCAATCGTTGCCGATATGCAATCGGTGATGGCCAGCGGCCGGTCGCTGTTGCGGCGTTATGCCGACCCCGACATTGAAGTGTTTGTCGAGTGGCTGGCACCGCCGCAACGCCTGGTGGTGTTCGGCGCCGGGCATGATGCGCAGCCCCTGGTGAAAGTGGCAAAGATGCAGGGCTGGCAGGTTGCCGTTATTGATGGCCGAGCCAACTTCGCGGTGCCGGCCCGTTTCCCCGAGGCCGATGAGGTTCGTGCGCTGGGCGTGGATGAGCCTTTTTCCCCCGCCGATTTGCTGGAAGGCGCCGCCGTCGTCATTCTGACCCACAGCCTGGAGCAGGATAAGCACTGGTTATCCCGGGCCCTGAACAGCGGAGCAATCTACGTTGGGCAACTGGGCCCCCGTTACCGGACGGAACGCTTGCTGGCGGAGATGGACGAACACAGCCGGTCGCTGTCGGCCCTGGAGAAGCTGCACTACCCGGTGGGGCTCGACCTGGGCGGCGACACGCCAGAGAGTGTCGCGGTGGCCATCGTTGCCGAAATCAGCGCGGTGCTGAATGGCCGCAACGGAGGGCCGCTGGCACTCCGGCGCGGTGGCATACACTCGGCCTGACCCGCTCTTCTTCTGTTGATTTTCACTGTCTTCCACAAACGACCTGAGGAGGTGTTTGAACATGACACAGAGCAACACGGTAAACCGTAAATTTGTGCTGGCAGAGCGCCCGACAGGCGAGCCGACCGACAACACCCTGCGCCTGGTCGAGGAAGCGGTGCCTTCGCCCGCAGCGGGGCAGATGCTGTTGCGGACCGAGTTCCTGTCGCTGGACCCGTATATGCGGGGCCGGATGAGCGATGCCCCGTCTTACGCGGCGCCGGTGGCCATTGGCGAGGTGATGGTCGGCGGCACAGTGGCGCGGGTGGAATCGTCTCATCTTGACGGATTTGCGGTGGGTGACTGGGTGCTGTGCATGAACGGCTGGCAGGACTTTGCGGTCTCGGACGGTACCGGGTTGATCAATCTCGGGGCGTCACCGGCGCATCCGTCCTGGGCACTGGGGGTTCTGGGGATGCCGGGCTTCACCGCCTGGGCCGGGCTCACCAAGATCGGCCAGCCAAAGGCCGGGGAAACCATTGTGGTGGCCGCGGCAACCGGCCCGGTGGGTGCCACCGTTGGCCAGATCGGCAAGCTGCTGGGGTGCCGCGTCGTTGGCATTGCCGGCAAGCCGGAAAAGTGCGCCTACGCGGTCGACGAGCTGGGTTTTGATGCCTGCCTCGATCACACCGCGCCCGACCTCAAGGAACAGCTGGGCAAAGCCTGCCCGGACGGCATTGATGTCTATTTCGAGAACGTCGGTGGCAAGGTACTGGATGCGGTGATTCCGTTGCTGAACACCAACGCGCGGGTGCCAGTGTGCGGGCTGGTGTCGCAGTACAACGCCAGTGAGTTGCCCCCGGGGCCGGACCGCATGAACTGGCTGATGTCGGTGCTTCTGCGCAAGCGCATCAAGATGCAGGGGTTCATCATCTTTGAGGATTTCGGCCACCTCTATCCCGAATTCTCGGAAGTCATGGGCCCCTGGGTGGAGCAGGGCAAGATCAAGTACCGCGAGGAAATCATTGACGGGTTGGAGGCTGCTCCGGAGGCGTTCGTGGGCCTGCTGCGCGGAGAAAACTTCGGTAAACGCGTTATCCGTGTTGGTCACCAATCCTGACCTGACAACAGGGTGATCCGGTCGGGCCTGCGGGCCCGCACCTTTCCCCGCCGGATCACCCGGTTTGTGCCTGTCTGCCTGCCTCGAGTTTGTTATATCACTGAGTGTGATAACGCCAATACCGCATGATGATTATTGCCGGTTGGCCAAAGTCACGATAATCCCGCCCCAAACCAAATCGTGCCGGACTCTGGCCGCTGCTTGCCAGACCGGTTCCGAACTCGCCTTTACGAACGATACAGGGTCGATTCCATGATGTTTCGAATGCTCGCCTTGCTGGGCACAGCTGCTTTTGTTCTCTCCGGGTGCGGAAACGCTACCCAGCCGGCCTCCCGCACGTCTCAGCCACCCTCCGTAGAGGTGGTGGCGGCCGCCAGTGCCCGAGTGCAACCGCAGAAGACCTACACCACACGCATAGAGGCCCCGGAAACCGTGGCGCTTCGGCCGCGCGTGTCTGGTGTGGTTGAAACGGTGCAGTTTGTGGAAGGGCAGCGGGTGCGCCAGGGCGAAGTTCTGTTTCAGCTGGATGATCGACAACTGGTTGCCCGCGTGGAACAACTCGATGCCGAACTGGCCAGCGCCCGGGCGGCGCTTTTTCAGGCCCGGGCCGAAGCCCGCCGCGCAGACCGGCTGTTGCAGAGCAATGCCATCTCCGAAGAGCAGGCCCAACTGCGCGGGTCCCGCCGCCAGCAAGCCGAGGCAGAAGTCTCTTCATTGCAGGCCCGGCTTCGGGAGGCCCGGTTACAGTTGAGCTACACCACCATCCGCTCACCCATTGATGGCGTGATTTCCCGGGCGGCGATCACGCCCGGGAATACCGTCACCGCTAACCAGAGCCGGTTGACGACCATTGCCTCGGACAATCATCGCTACGCCTATTTCGACATGGACGAGAGCACCTGGTACCGCTTTTTCCAAACCCGGGAGCAGGCTCTGGGCGCGCCGGTCCGGGTTCAACTGACCGGTGAGCGGGTATTTCGCCACGTGGGCGAGATCGATTTTGTTGATAATCGTATCGATACCCAAACCGGCACCTTGCGTCTGCGGGCGGTGCTTGCCGACTCCGATGACCGTTTGGTGCCGGGGGCCTTTGCCCGGGTCAAGGTCGCAGTGGCCGCCAGTGAAGCCAGGGTTCTGGTACCGGACCGGGCCATTGCCCGGGATCTGGACAGCCGTTTCGTGCTGACCGTCGATGCACAGGGGCAAACCGGTTATACGCCGGTCCAAACCGGTGAACGGTTTGGCGCGTTTCGGGTGATCAGCGACGGCCTGAAAGAAGGCGACCTGCTGGTGGCCAACGGCACCGCCAAAGTCGGACCTGGCATGAAGATCACCCCGGTCCGGCGCACGGAAACTCCTTCGGCCCCGGCGTTCACTCTTGAGGATCAGGTACCGGATGCCCCGCAAACGGCTGGCGTTGAACTCTGAGGCCCATGATGAAATTTCCGCACTTTTTTATCGATCGGCCGATCTTCGCGGCCATGTTGTCTCTGATTATCCTGATTGGTGGCGGCATCTCGCTGTTCCAGCTGCCGGTGAGTGAATACCCAGAGGTGGTGCCGCCCACCGTGGTTGTTACCGCCAATTATCCGGGGGCCAATCCGAAGGTCATTGCCGAGACCGTGGCCTCGCCCATCGAGGATGAAATCAACGGCGTCGAGAATATGCTGTATATGTCCTCCCAGGCCACCGCCGACGGGCGCATGACACTGACCGTCACCTTTGCTTTGGGCACAGACCTGGACAAGGCCCAGGTGCAGGTGCAGAACCGGGTTGATATCGCATTGCCGCGGTTGCCGGAGGAGGTGCAGCGGCTGGGGGTGGTCACCGAAAAGTCCTCACCCAACCTGAGCATGGTGGTACACCTGCAGTCACCGGATGAAAGCCGTGACATTACCTACCTGGCCAACTATGCCGAGCTGAACGTCAAGGATGAGATTGCCCGCTTGGGCGGCGTTGGTGACGTCAGGTTGTTTGGCGGTGGTGAATACGCGGTGCGCCTGTGGCTTCGCCCTGATGCCCTGGCCGCTCGCAACCTGAACGCCTCGGATGTGGTGAATGCGGTGCGCGCCCAGAACCGGCAAGTGGCCGCAGGCAAGCTGGGTGCCCAGCCGGCACCGGCGGACAGTCAGTTCCAGCAGATACTGAATGTTCGGGGACGACTGGGCTCCCTGGAGGAGTTCCGCGACATTGTGCTCAAGGTGGGCGATAACGGTGCCATCACCCGCTTGTCGGACGTTGCGCGCATTGAGTTGGGCCAGAACACCTATGCCCTTGAGGCCAGCCTCGATGGCAAACCGGCGGTTGCCATGCCCATTTTCCAGCGCCCGGGTGCCAATGCGATCGAGCTATCTGACAGCGTCCGGCAAACCATGGAGCGGCTGTCCCGATCGTTTCCCCAGGGTGTGAACTACGAGATTGCCTATGACCCCACGGTGTTCGTGCGCGGGTCGATTGATGCGGTGATCTCGACCCTGCTGGAAGCGATTCTGCTGGTGGTTCTGGTGGTGGTGCTGTTCCTGCAGACCTGGCGCGCCTCGATCATCCCGCTGGTGGCGGTTCCGGTGTCCCTGGTGGGCACGTTTGCGGTGATGCAGTGGCTCGGGGTATCGATCAACACACTGTCTCTGTTCGGTATGGTGCTGGCCATCGGGATCGTGGTGGATGATGCCATTGTGGTGGTGGAAAATGTCGAGCGAAATATCCACCGGGGGCTTTCACCCCGCGAGGCCACCCGGGTGGCGATGAATGAGGTGACCGGCCCGATCATCGCCATTGCTCTGGTGCTGTGTGCGGTGTTTATTCCCACGGCGTTCATCACCGGTTTGTCCGGACAGTTCTACAAGCAGTTTGCCCTGACCATCACCATCTCCACGGTGATTTCCGCGATCAATTCGCTGACCCTGTCGCCGGCGCTCTCAGCGTTGCTGCTCAAGGGGCGGGATGAAGCGCCCGACCGGCTCTCGCGAGGGCTCGACAAACTGTTCGGGCGTGCGCTGTTCCAGCCGTTCAACCGGTTTTTTGACCGCACCGGGGAGACCTACGAAAAAGTGGTCAAAAAGCTGATTCGTTACAGTGCCATCGTCGGTGTGGTGTATCTGGGGCTGACCGGTTTTGCCGGCCACCTGTTCAATGCCGTGCCGGGGGGCTTCATCCCACAACAGGACAAGCAGTATCTGATTGCCGTGGCCCAGTTGCCGGATGCGGCCAGCCTGGACCGCACCGTTGCGGTGGTGGACGAAATCCAGGCGATGGCTCTGGGCACCGAAGGCGTGGCGAATACCATTGCGTTCCCGGGGCTGTCGATCAACGGCTTTACCAACAGTTCCAACAGCGGGATTGTGTTCCTGCCGCTGGATGATTTCAGTGCGCGGACGTCCCCGGCGCTCAGTGCCGGGGCCATTGCCGGTAAGCTGAACGCCGCCTTTGCCGGCATTGATGAAGGCTTTGTGGCGGTTTTCCCGCCGCCACCGATTCTGGGGCTGGGCACCACGGGCGGCTTCAAGTTGCAGATTGAGGATCGCAGCAGCAAGGGCTTCGAGGCCCTGTTCAGCAGCTTGCAAGCCACCCTGAACGAAGCCCGCAAACATCCGGCGCTGGCCGGCCTGTACTCCAGCTTCCGGGTGCAGGTGCCCCAGTTCGACCTGGACATTGATCGGGAGCGGGCCATGCTGCTGGGCATTCCGCTGGAATCCGTGTTCGATACCCTGCAGATCTATCTCGGGTCGCTCTACGTCAACGATGTGAATATGTTTGGCAGCACCTACCAGGTGATTGCCCAGGCCGAGGCCGAAAAACGCCTGGACCCTGAGCATATTCTGAACCTGAAGGTGCGCAACCGGCAGGGGCAGATGGTGCCACTGTCTGCGGTGATGGACATTCAGGCCAGTGTCGGGCCTGACCGGGTCATGCGTTATAACGGTTATCCGACGGCTGAAGTGAACGGGTCGCCGGCTCCGGGGTACAGCTCCGATCAGGCCCAGGCCGCGATCGAGTCGGTGCTGGCCAACACGCTGCCCGACGGTATGAGCTTCGAATGGACCGACGTTACCTACCAGCAGAAGCTGGCGGGCAATACCATGGTGGTCGTATTCCCGTTGGTGATCCTGCTGGTGTTTATCGTATTGGCGGCCCAATACGAGAGCCTGCGGCTGCCGTTTGCCATCATCCTGATTGTGCCCATGACCCTGTTGTCGGCCCTGGCGGGTGTCTGGCTGACGTCAGGGGATAACAACATCTTTACCCAGATCGGGTTGATCGTGCTGGTTGCGCTGGCGAGCAAAAACGCCATATTGATGGTGGAATTCGCCCGCGATCTGAACCTGCGGGGGCACGACCATTACCGGGCCATCGTGGAAGCCTGTCGCCTGCGATTACGGCCGATCCTGATGACGTCCATCGCTTTCACCGCCGGCGTTGTGCCACTGGTGCTGGCCAGTGGTGCCGGTGCGGAAATGCGTCATGCCATGGGCATTGCGGTGTTCTCGGGGATGATCGGGGTGACGGTCTTTGGCTTGTTGTTTACGCCGGTGTTCTACGCGGTGATTCAGCGGGTCAGGGGCAGGCGCGAGTAGCGGGCGTTGGCTGGGCAGATCGGTGGCGGTCGTCAATAAGCGACCGCCACCGGCGGGATTACTCCACGTTCCGGGAGTAGAAGATCTCCAGCATTTCCCGGCGCAGACGATCCTCAATGGACTGGGCCTCTGCCGGGTCCAGCTCGCCGGCATTCACACCGAACACGTAATTGTCGAGATTGAACTCTTTCAGCATCATCTTGGTGTGGAACAGGTTCTCCTGATACACGTTGACGTCGATCATCTGGTAGGCGTTCTGCGTGTCTTCGGTCAGATAGTTCTGGATCGAGTTGATGTCGTGATCGATGTAGTGTTTGGTGCCATCGACGTCGCGGGTGAAACCGCGCACCCGATAATCGACGGTCACCACATCGGAATCGAAGCTGTGAATCAGGTAGTTCAGCACCTTCAGCGGTGAGATCAGGCCGCAGGTGGAAACATCGATATCCGCGCGGAAGGTACTCACACCATCGTGAGGGTGGCTTTCCGGATAGGTGTGTACGGTGACGTGGCTTTTATCCAGGTGGGCCACAATGGTATCCGGCAGCGGGCCCGGGGACTCTTCGTTGTTGGCCTCGCTGTCGGTCAGTTCGTGCTCGGCGATCAGCATGGTCACGGAGGCACCATGAGGCTCGTAGTCCTGGCGGGCAATGTTCAGCACGTTGGCCCCGATGATCTTGACCACATCAGTCAGAATCTGGGTCAGGCGCTCGGCATTGTACATCTCATCAATGTAGTCAATGTAGGCTGCGCGTTGTTCTTCGGTCTGAGCATAGCAAATGTCGTAGATATTGAAGCTCAGGGATTTGGTCAGGTTATTGAAACCGTGCAGCTGGAGTTTGTTTTCCATGCTCAGCCCCTCCGAAAATGGAGATGAATGATCACAGGAAGTGATGGTCTTCCTGCCAAGGCCGCCACCAATGACTGACCGGATAAACCAGATCGTTTATCTTTTGCGCAGACCGGCGGAGAAAGTTGCGTATTATGCATACCCCGCTGGGCATTGAATAGTATCTGCAACGACAATTTTCAGAACCGGAACGCCCGTCACTCCCGGGCTTGCCGGGCGGTCCCGTAGCGGCTTCAGTCAGCCGCGCGGATCTCGAAGCTGTGGCTGATTTCCACGCCGGCGTTGCCCAGCATGATGGAGGCCGAGCAATACTTCTCGGCAGACAGGCTAACGGCGCGCTCAACCTGTTTTTCCTTGAGGTTGTGGCCGGAGACCACAAAATGCAGGTGAATTCCGGTGAACACCGAGGGCACGGCATCGGCCCGCTCGGCCTTCAGCTCGCAATGGCAGGCGGTGACATCCTGGCGGCTTTTCTTGAGGATGCTCATCACATCGAAAGAGGAGCAGCCGCCCACCCCCATCAAAAGCAGCTCCATGGGGCGTGGGCCGAGGTTTTCGCCGCCATGATCCGGTGGCCCATCGAGCTGCACGGTGTGGCCGCTGCCACTGGTGGCCTTGAAGCTGGCGTTGCCGGTCCAATCAATGGTCGCTTTCATCGGGAATTCCTCTGCTGCCTGTTTTCCGGGCCGGGGCCCGTTGGTTGGAGTGCGTGAGCGATGCTAGCACAGTTGTTTGGTGCCGGCATGGCGCGTGTGCGACCAAAGCGGTATTGCCTTTGGATACATCCTGTATCCGCTTTCGAGTTGCCGAAGTGTTACCTTCTTGTTATAAGTTGCGAGGCATAAGAACAGAACCCCAACCCGCAGGGACAAGCGGGGGTATAAAAACGATCAGGAATCGCCAGACTCTGAGGAGGCACGTCCCGCATTATGGCTACCATTGTCAAGCCGGTTGAGCAGAAGACCAAACATCTGGATTACTTTCTTTCCCAATGCCATCGTCGGCGCTATCCGGCCAAAAGCACCATAATTTATGCCGGTGATAAGAGCGATTCCCTGTTCTACATCGTCAAGGGGTCCGTCACGGTTATTATCGAAGACGACGATGGTCGTGAAATGATCATGGCCTACCTCAATGCCGGGGATTTCTTCGGTGAAATGGGGCTGTTCGACAACATGGATTCGCGCAGTGCCTGGGTCAAGGCCAAGACTGAATGCGAAGTGGCGGAAATCAGCTACACCAAGTTTCGGGAAATCGCCCAGCAAGATCCGCGCGTGCTCTACTTTATTGGTGAGCAGATGGCCTCCCGTCTGCGCCAGACCACGCGCAAAGTAGGCGACCTGGCATTTCTGGATGTCACCGGGCGGGTGGCGCGCACCTTGCTGGATCTGTGCAAGGAGCCGGATGCAATGACCCATCCGGATGGTATGCAGATCAAGATTACCCGTCAGGAAATCGGCCGGATTGTTGGCTGTTCCCGGGAAATGGTCGGGCGCGTGCTGAAAACGCTGGAAGATCAGGGTCTGGTGCGGGTGAAAGGCAAAACCATGGTGGTTTACGGCACCCGCTGATGCCATTTTGCCGGCAGGGTGTTAGCCGCAAGACCGGGATTCAGTCCACCAGTGCGACTGACTTGATCTGCAGCCACACCCGCTGGCCGGGTTCAAGCGCCAGCTGCGCTGCCGACCGGCTGGTAAGCCGTGACAGAAACGGCGTGCGGCCGACCAAAGCCCGCACCAGCGTGGTGCCGGGCGTTACTTCTCTTTCAATACAATCCACCTGCGCCGGCAGCAGGTTCTGGATACTCTGCCCCCGGTACTCTTCCAGAGCAATACTGACATCCCGGGCCAGCACCTGAATACGGGCCGGGTCACCGGGCCTGAAACGCTGATCCTGCCGCAGCCAGAGGTTGCCGCCGTCAAAGTTGTAACGGGCCAGGTGCCACTGTTCATCCAGCTGATCCAGCGTGGCGGTGACGATCACCCCGGCATCTTCCTCCAGGCGGAATGGCTGGTCCACCCGGGCCAGGGTTTCCTGCAGAGGGCCCTGGGCAATGATCCGGCCGCTGTCCATCATGACAATATGGTTCGCCAGCCGTGCCACTTCGCTGGTGGAGTGGGAAACATAAATTATTGGGATGGCGAGGTGATCTCGCAGGCGCTCCAGATACGGCAGGATTTCCTGCTTCGACGCCTGGTCCAGCGCCGAGAGCGGCTCGTCCATCAACAGCAGTTGCGGGCTGGTGAGGATGGCTCTGGCGATGGCCACGCGCTGGCGTTCGCCGCCGGAAAGCCGCTCTGGCATCCGACTCAGCAGGTGCCCAAGCCCCAGCCACGACACCGCATCATCAAATCGGATCTGGCGTTCAGAGGCGGGCACCCGCCGCTGTCCGAACGTCAGGTTTCTGCGTACGGACAGATGCGGAAACAGGTGGGTTTCCTGAAAGACGTAAGCCAGGGGGCGTTGATGCACGGGTTTGCGTGTGGTGGCGGTTTGCCAGCAATCTCCGAGCACGTTCAGCTCACCCTCGGCGGCTTGCAAGCCTGCTATGCAACGCAGCAGCGTGGTTTTTCCGCAGCCGGAATGGCCGAACAAAGCAGTAATGCCGGTGCCGGGTATGGCAAGCTCCACATCAAGATGAAAGTCCGCAAACCGACAGTTAAAGCGTGCGTCTATCAGGTGGCCTGTCATCGCAAAGCGCCTGCCCGCGCGCGACCGTTGAGAGCGTACAGGGTTACCAGTACCGCGAAGGAGAAAGCCACCATGCCCGCTGCCAGCCAGTGCGCCTGGGTGTATTCCAGGGATTCCACGTGATCATAGATGGCCACCGACAGCACCTTGGTCTCGCCCGGGATATTGCCGCCGATCATCAGGATAACCCCGAACTCACCGATGGTGTGGGCGAAGGTGAGAACGCTGGCGGTGATGAAGCCATTCCGGGCCAGTGGAACCACCACAAAGAAAAAGCGATCCCAGGGGCCGGCCCGGAGTGTTGCAGCCGTCTCCAGAAAGCCTTCCCGGATGTTCTCGAAGGCGTTCTGCAACGGCTGCACCGTGAACGGGAGCGAATAGATCACCGAGGCCACCACCAGCCCTTCGAAGGTGAAGGGTAGCAAGCCAAGCCCCAGGCTTTCCGTGATCTGGCCAACCCAGCCGTTGGGACCGAGCAGCAGCAGCAAATAAAAACCGAGTACCGTGGGCGGCAACACCAGCGGCAGGGCAACCACGGCCGCGATGGGCTGGCGTAGCCAGTGTCGGGAGCGCGCTAGCCACCAGGCGATGGGCGTGCCCACCAGTAACAACACCGCCGTGGTCAGTGAAGCCAGCTTGAGCGTGAGCCAGACCGGTTGCCAGTAGGTTTCGATCATCAGTCTGCCGTGTCGTACCCGTAGCCCTGAATGATGTTGAGCGCTTCAGGTGATCGAAGGAAGTCGAGCCAGTCCCGGGCAGCGGTGCTATCAGCGCCGCGCCTGAGCAGGATCGCTTGCTGGTTGATAGGCTCATAGTAGGCCTGGGGAATTGCCCAGAGTGTTCCATCCGCCTCCGGCCATGCGTTCACCTGAGCCAGAGCCACCAGGCCTGCCTCTGTGTTTCCGCTGGCAATGAACTGGAATGCCTGGGCGATGGAGTCGCCGCGCACCAGCTTGGATTGCAGGGCAGCCCAGAGCTCCAGATGCTCCAGCACCTGTCTGGCCGCCAGGCCATAGGGTGCGGTCTTCGGATTTGCAATCGCCAGTCTGGCGAAGCTTTGTTCCTCAAGGTAGGTCATGGGTGAGGTGAAAGCGGCCGGGCGGGGGCTCCAGAGCACCAACTTGCCACGGGCGTACGTGAAGCGAGTGCCCGCAACACCGGTGCCATCCGATTCCAGCAGCGCCGGCCGCCGCATATCGGCGGCCATGAAAACATCGAACGGCGCACCATGGCGAATTTGCGCGTACAGCTTACCGGTGGAGCCAAAGCTGGCCGTCACCTGATGCCCGGTTGCAGCCTTAAACCTGTCTGCCAGTGTGCGGGTGGTGTCGGTAAAGTTGGCCGCAACAGCCACGGCGACCTGGCCAGCAATGGCCAAGCCTGGATGGAAAAGCAGCCCGATTGCCAGCAGACCTGAAAAATGCCAGCGTGTTCGGCAGCGCATATTGGTTCCTTATGGTAATAACTGGGCCAGTGGCGCGTTACCGGCCTTCGAGCGCGTCGGCGAGTGCCTGCGGCATAAGGTTAGCATGTATTGCCAGACTTCCTCTCGGTTGCTTTCGTTAAGCATCTCATGACGCCCGCCATCAAACAATCGCAGAGTGACCTGCTCCATGCCCGCCTCCCGAATCGCCTGAAAATGCCGGCGAACGCCCGCCCCCATTTCGCCAACAGCATCGGCAGTGCCGGAGAATAGGTGTACCGGCAGGTCCCGGCGCCAGGTCGCAGGCCGGATGCCCAGCATTCCGCCGGTGAAGTCGTGCCAGAGCCCAATGGTGCAATCGAAGCCGCAGGCCGGGTCTGCCTCGTAGCGGTCTACCTGTTCCGTATCCCGGCTGAGCCAGTCGCTTTCGGTGCGATTGGGCCGGAAGGCCCGATTGAACTGGCCGAAGGTTATCTGCCGAAGCAGCCGGCTGCGATGCTGCCATCCCCGGATGGGGGCAACGAGCCGGATAAACGCGCGGAGTGCGATCAGCTGTGGCCGGTGGATGCGGTTGGTTGCGCTGAGCAGCAGGGTGTCGATACGGTCGCCGGATTGCTGGGCATAGTACTGGGCAATGAACGAACCCATGCTGTGTCCGAGAAGGTTGATTGGCAGGCCCGGGTGCTGCTTGCGCGCGGCTTCGACCACCTGCGCCAGATCGTTGACAACGGACTGCCACCCTCGCCGGTTGGCGTAGTGGCCAAGCTGTGTTTGCGGACACTTCGGGCCGTGCCCGCGATGATGATAAGTGACAACGACAAGGCCCCGGGTTGCCAGCCACTGAGCCAGTTCCCGGTACCGGTCGCCGTGTTCGGCCATGCCGTGGCTGATCACCAGAACGCCGGTTGGCTCTGCCGGCAGATACCGGTGCCCGGTGATGACGTGGCCGTCAGCGACGCTCAGTGTCAGGGGATGTGTGATCATGGTGCCGGTCCGTTTGCTTGTTGTTGTTTTGGGGGGCCGGGCGTTGCCACTCCGGCGGGTTCCATAAATGCTGAAGACGGGACAATAAGCTGCCACGGCGTGCCATGTCGCGGAACATGTCCACATATTCATGGGTCCAGAGGGTAATCAGGTTTCTGGAGTGGATCTGGCGGGTGATGCCATATTCGGGCGGGAGGTCGGCGCGCTCCTCGACAAATGTGCCGAACAGGCGATCCCAGAGAATCAGGGTGCCGCCGTAGTTGCGGTCGATGTACTCAGGGTTGCGGCCATGGTGTACCCGATGGTGGCTGGGGGTATTTAAAACCAGCTCGATCCAGGCCGGAAGGCGGCCCACCAGGGTGGTGTGCACGAAAAACTGGTACACCAGGGACAGGGCATAGGCGATGCCGATCCACACCGGGTTAAAACCGATCAACGCCAGTGGCAGGTAGAAAATCCAGGTCCCGTTGAAAATGTTGGTGGCATTCTGGCGCATGGCGGTGGAGAAATTCATGCGTTCGGAGGAATGATGGACAACGTGGGCGGCCCAGAACCAGCGAAGGCGGTGACTGGCCCTGTGCATCCAGTAGAAGCAGAAGTCCACGCCGACAAAGGTCAGCACGCCGGTGATCCAGTTCAGTTCCAGATCCAGCAGGCGGTAGTGATAACAAAAGGCATACACCGGAAACGCGATCAGCCCTGCGAACAGCAGTTCGGTTGTCTGGTAGCCGGCTCCCAGGGCAAAGTTGCGGATGGCTTCGGCCACGTCCATAAGGCGGGGATCATGCCGGATTTTCAGGTATTCCCAGAGCGTGACGGCAATGAATATCGGGGTCGCCACCACGAATACAAGCTGGCGTTCATCCAGTGCCAGCCAGGGTGCGAGGGCCTGCCAGAGGCCAGACACACCGCTGTCTTCGAGTACCGCCCGCATCATCTCAATCAGAGCCATGACTGCCCCCCGTCATTGTTGTCAGGGGTACCATCATCGCACAGGCGGCGTTAGCCGCAGTGTCTTATTGCGCCAGCCGGTCTGGCCGATTCCGTCACGGTTTCTGCCGGGTTAACGGTGCTGCTGATAAACCGCGGCGATGGGATCCAGGCAGGGTTGCCATTCGGACAACCTTGCCTGCACCGGCCTGGGCACTTTCCCGGGTTTCGGCCAGGGGACAGGGTATTGGTCAGGTTGAAACAGCGGTGCCAGCAAAGAACAGGCGGTGAGGTCCGCGCGGGTGAATGCATCGCCCACCAGAAAGGGACGCTGTCGATAAATGTCGGCGAGTTCTGTGATCAGCTTTTCCAGGACAGCTTGTGACGCATCGGCCGTTTTCTGATTGATCTTCATCCAGTTGCGCATGACCTCATCGACCCGGCTAAAGGCAAGACTGAGCAGAATGCGATTATAGAAAGGCGTGCCGGAGGCCAGCATCGGGACCACCACCTTGGGGCGCTGCAGGAAGTAGTGATAGACCCAGGTGCGCAATGCCGGGCCGGCCTCTGCGTCCAGCCGCTGTTCCCAGGCCCGGGCCTGGTCCTGATGTTCCGGCGACAACGGGGTCAGGGGCGCATCCGGAAAGTTCTCCTCGAGATAGTCCAGAATTGTGGCAGAGCCCTGGATGATCCGGCCGTCGTGATCCAGCACCGGAACCGACGATGCGGAGCGGGTTAGTTTACGGATGGTATTGACGTGCTGGCCCGGCAGAAGGTTAACCGGCTCGTAATTAATGCCCTTGAAGTCCAGGGCCCAGCGGACCTTCTCGCAGTAGTGTGAGATGCAGAACTGATAAAGCTTGATCGCCATGATGGTGGTGCTCCTGCCGTCTTGTGCAGGAAGGTTAACCTTCTGTCAGCGAATTCCCAAGCCCCCCGACGTAGAATAACAGCGGTATATTGAATTCGTTTTGGAGATTATATGACGCTTGCAAAGAACATTATGGCCATGCTGTTGGTTACCGGGTCGCTGTGGGGCTGTGCGCTGAATACTCAATCATCTTCCGGTGCCGCCGTATCTCTTGCCGGCAGTCAGTGGCAGGTGTTGGAAATTGATGGTGAGCCGGTCATTGCCGACAGTGAAGTCACCCTCGCGTTCACTGAACAAGGGCGGGTGTTCGGGTCTTCCTCGTGCAATCGTTTCAACGGCGGCTGGCATATGCAGGGTGAAAAGCTCAGCTTTACCCATATGGCCGCCACCAAAATGGCCTGCCTGGACGCCCTGATGCAGCAGGAAAACCGGTTCCTGTCGTTGCTGGGCGATGTAGATCGCTACCAGGTCGAAAACGACGGCCGTTTGGTGCTTACAACCGGGCAAGGCACAACTCTGCGGGCGTTGCCTTCGGACCGCTGAGCCTGAAAAGGCCGGCGCCCGTTGCTGGCCGGCTACCGGAAATGCCATCGTCTGATTTCCAGGCCATGGAGTGATCGTGGTGAATATCCCCCGGAATCACTACAATGGCCGCTGATTTTCGGAACGACAGAGGATGTGTTCATGATTGTGCGACAAGCCGTAGGGATGTTCGTCGGAATATTAGCCGGTGCTACCCTTAGCGCCTGTTCATCTGCACCGGCAAAAACCGGGTTGTCGGAGTATGGTCGCTACCAGTGCGGGCAACTGGACGTCACCATCACCGGCTCAGAGAATGAAAACCTGGTGGGGCTGGAGTACCTGAACCGCCGGGTTTTGCTGAAGCCGGAGCAAAGCGCATCGGGTGTCTTGTTTGTGGCGCCGGGCGACCCCGATACCCGATTCTGGAGCAAGGGCGAGCGGGCAACACTGACCCTGCGGGGCCAGCAGCTGCCGGAGTGTCTGGAGCCGGGTGCCATTGAATCCTCCTTTCGGGCAATCGGTGTGGAACCGTTCTGGTCAATCCGGATCGAGAATGGCCAGATGCAGCTGACCCGACCCTACGATCAACAGGTAACGGATGGCATCCGCCTCAATGCAACGCTTGCCAGTCGCCATGGCAGAGCCTACGAGGCGACGCTCGGGGACGAGCGGATTGAAGTCCGGATAGCCCACCAATTGTGTGAAGACCCCATGGCCGGCGCGCAGTATCCTGCCCAGGTTCGGCTTACGCTGGGCAAGGACACATTTGAAGGCTGTGGTGGTGACCGGCAGAGGCTTTTCCGCGGCGCCGAGTGGGTTGTAGAAGATCTCGGTGGAGCCGGTATTATCGATCGTTCGCGAATTACCCTGACGTTTCTCGAGGACAACCGGGTGGCGGGCCGTGCCTCCTGCAACCGGTACATCGGTGATTACAACCTGACCGGCGAGGGGCTCTCGTTCAGTGCCCAGGGCGCAACACAGATGGCCTGTGCGCCGGCGCTGATGAATCAGGAAAGACGCTTTCTGAAGCTGCTTTCAGAGGTGTCAGACGGGCGAATCGGCCAGCATGGCGAATTGCTGCTGCAGACACCGGAAGGCGAAACCATCAAGGCATTTCAGTCTGAGAGAGAAAGCCCGTAGCGGCCCATGATGGCCTCTCGGCGACCACTGGCGGTCATTCTGGCCAGGCCGGCGTCCAGCAGCCTGGCCAGTGATTCAGACTGGGGATTGTCCGGTGCAAAAGCGATAAAAACAGGCGCCCGGTGAACGACGACGGCCATTCTGGGCGCCGGAATGATCTCTTGTTGACGCAGGAACCACTCCATAACAGATTGCTCCTCGACAAAAACATCGGCCCGCCCCTGCTCCAGCAACTGCAGCGCCCGGCCCAGAGGTGCAGGGCCGGAGAGGGTCCACACTTTGTCGGGATCCTGGGCGTTTTCGGCAATATAACGGTCGAGGTCCGGCGAATAGGAATAGCCGTTGAGCACCAGAAGCGTCTGGCCCGCCAATGACTCCATCCCCTGGTATTGCCACGGGTCTCCCAGGCGGGTGTAGAGCGCCACACGGGCAGTGCCCAGGGCGTTGTCCGGAAAGATCATATCTGGCGCGTCGCCCTGAAGGGCGCCAATGACCCCGGAAATCAATTGATCGCGAGCGAGGGTGAGCGAACGCGCCCAGGCATAATTCCGGTATTCCAGTTCATAGCCTGCCTCGGCGAGAATCTCCCGGGCGATATCGACCATGTAGCCTTCCTGTGGAGCGCCGGCGGTGCAGTTGTGTGGGCACCAGGGATCTGCCGCAAGAATGACCCGCCTTGAATCGGGCACTGTCGGCGGGCTTTCGTGCTGCTCCATGTCGACCTGCGTGTTGAGTGCCGGGGTGACCGGATCATCGGGCGAGCAGGCAGCCATCAACAGGGCGGCGGCAAACACTAGAAATCTCGACATAGGCGGGGTGGGGCAAACTCAGTGGTGAAGGTGCAATTCCATAGTATACCCTTGCAAACGATTTGCAATATCAGGTTTTTGGTCTGTTGCATTGGTGGTGCGCGGTTGCTTGACGCAACCGTTAATTGCCGTCACGCTCCAAAGCGCGAACCCACAGTGTGAACGGAGCCAATAACAAGATGAAACTCTTCGAGACCCGAACCGCCCCCAACCCACGACGCGTGCGTATGTTCCTGGCCGAGAAAGGCTTGCTGGACACCGTTGAGCTGGTGCCGGTAGACATTGAAAAAGGCGAAAATCTGAGCCCGGAATTTGTGGCCCGGAATCCGATGAAGAAGGTCCCGGTACTGGAGCTGGACGACGGAAATTGTATTGCCGAGACCATGGCTATTTGCCGGTATTTTGAAGAAAGCCATCCCGGTACGCCCAGTCTGCTGGGAGATTCTCCTCTGGAGAAAGCCCAGGTGGAGCAATGGCTGCGCTGGATTGAATTCTATTTCATGATGCCGACCGGTATGTGCTTCCAGCACACCACCGGCTACTTCAAGGACAGGATGAATCCCATCAAGGCGTGGGGGGAGGAATGCGGTGAGGGCGTTGAGAAATTCATGCATTTCCTCAACAAACACCTGGAGGGTAAAGACTACCTGTGTTGTGACCGGTTCACCGCCGCAGACATCAATGCCTTCACCACCGTCGCTTTTGCCCGGGTGGTGAATATTCGCATCAAGCCGGAACAGGAACACCTCCGGGCCTGGTTTGACCGTATCAAGGCCAGGCCCTCGGCGCAGGTTTGACAGGTTTAGTCGGAACCAGCCAGGCAAGCCTGGTTCCGGCCACGCGCTTTTGCCCGATAGAGCGCCTCATCAGCGCGGATAATCAGTGGGTCGATGTCTTCGCCACGGAGGTGCTCGGCCACGCCCAGGCTTAGCGGCTGGGTGTGCCGGATGCCGTGAATCGCCATGGCAAGCCCGGCCATCTGCTGGCGGCACTTCTCCGCCACAATCATGGCCCCGGCTGCGTCTGTTTCAGGCAGCAGGATCAGAAACTCCTCACCGCCCCAGCGGCACAGGGCATCTTGCGCACGCAAACAGTCCTGAAGCCTGGCTGCGGTCTCCTGTAGCACAAGATCGCCCGCTTCGTGCCCCCAGGTGTCATTCACTTTTTTGAATCTGTCCAGGTCTGCCAGGATGATGCTGAATCTGTTGTCGGAGCGAAGAGCCCTGGCGAGCTCCTGTCGGATCAGTGGCATGAAGGCCCGACGGTTGAGCAGCCCGGTAAGGGGATCTGTGGTGGCAATGACGTTGAGTTTTTCACGGGTAATGACACCCTCAAAGGCGACCCTGCGAGCGAGCGTCAAAAGGATACCGGTGACCAGCATGATCAGTGCAGGGCCGATGAATACGGGGGCCAGCGTCAACACCGGTAGCTCGGCCGCGAGTGCAAGAACCCAGAAGCAGCTGACTGGCAAGAGCACGATCAGCAACCATTCCCGGAAGCCGCGCAGTGAAAACACGGTGGCACCAAAGAAGGCGATTGTCATGGCATCGGAGACCTGAGCTACCCTGATGGGCTCGTGGCTGGCAAAGAGATAGAGTAGCGATAGCGCCAAAGTGCTCAGGCTGATGCCCATCAACCTGAGAAAATAGCGGGCGGGCCAGCGTGGCCATCCGACCCAGTGATTCAGCAGCGCCATGGAAATCGCTGTGAACAGTGGCAGGCGAAGCAGCCATTCCGTGGGGCCCAGCTCCAGGCGATGCACGTGAAAATAGCTGTGAGACAGCTGGTACAGAGAAACCGTCACCAACAGTAGTAAGGCCCCGCCATATTGCAGGCCGGACTCCATGCGTTCCTTGTAGGTTTCGAGCGCCTGCTGGCAATCGGCGGCAACCGGGCTTCTGGCTGTATTCACGGGCTGGTCTCTGACATGGCTTACAGAGCTAATGATTGTTATTGTTCTCCAGCTTTGGTCAAAGAACAATATGGAAAAAGGCTTACCTCCTTTGAGGCGATACAGGAATTATTCATGACTCAGCAAGACCGACTCGAAAAGGCACTGGATGCCATTGATCAGGCAAACCGGCAGGACCCCAATCAGGAGCAGGTAGACGACACACAGCTGCCCCGCGAATACGCCTACAGCCTGCACATGACACGCTGGCTGTTTGAACTGGAGCCCGAGCCTTCGGAGCGAATGCAGATTGCCTGCCGGGCCCAGCATATCGAGCGCTGGATCATGCCCCGGAGTGACTATGGCGAGGGGCGGAAGAACTACTACCAGTGGCGACAGGCCTGCGGCCGGATGCATGGCCGCAGGGCGGCCGAGATCATGGCGCAGTCGGGTTATCCGGACGCGGAATGCGAGCGCGTGGAGACCATCCTGACCAAGCGTAAACTGCGGGAAGACGAGGATACCCAACTGCTGGAAGATGTTGCCTGCATGGTGTTTCTGGAACGCTACTTTGCGCAGTTCTTCGACGATAACCCCGATTACGACAAAGACAAATGGCTGCGTATTGTGCGCCGGACCTGGAGCAAAATGACGCCCCGGGGGCACGCTGCGGCCCTGAAGCTGGCCGAGGGGATGCCGGCGCACTTGCTGGCTCTGCTGCAAGAGGCGCTGGCAGCCCCGGCTGAGTGAGGGCCGGGGCAGGCCTTAGCTGAAAAGCTCTTGTAGCTTCTCGCCGGGTTCCGGCGCGCGCATGAACGACTCACCAATCAGGAAGCCGTAAATGCCGCGCCCGGTCATGGCCTGCACGTCGGCGCGGGTCATGATGCCGCTTTCGGTAATGGCCAGGCGGTCAGGGCCAATACGCTGATACAGGTCGAAGGTGGTGTCCAGCGACACCTCAAAGGTGTGCAGGTTGCGGTTGTTGATGCCCACCAGCGGTGTGCTCAGGGTCAGGGCGTCGGTCAGCTCGTCGCCGTCGTGCACCTCCACCAGCACATCCAGCCCGATCTCGTGGGCAATGCCCTCCAGTTCCTGCATCTGGTCTTTGGTCAGGCAGGCGGCAATCAGCAGGATGCAGTCGGCGCCAATGGCCCGGCTCTCGTACACCTGGTAGGGCGCCACCATGAAATCCTTGCGGATCACCGGCAGGCTGCAGGCCGCCCGGGCCGCTTTCAGATAGTCTTCGTGGCCCTGGAAGAAGTCTCTGTCGGTCAGTACCGACAAACAGGCTGCACCGCCTTGCTGGTAGCTTTCGGCAATGCGTTCCGGTTCAAACGGATCGCGCAGAATGCCTTTGCTGGGCGAGGCTTTTTTGATTTCGGCGATCACGGCAGGCTGTTGAGCCTCGATCCGCGTCCGAAGGGCGTTCGCAAACCTTCGTGCCGGCGCCTGGTCACCGGCCATGGCTTTCAGGTCTGCAATCGATACTTTCGGTTTGCGTTCATCGATTTCCTCCCACTTCCGGTCAACGATTTTCCGCAGGATGGTGGGAGTTTTGTCCAAATGTCGTTCAGTCATATCAGGCCCGTAAAAGGTTTGCGAGAGCCGGTGGGGAGGCCTTTCCAAAACTGTCTGCAGCCAGGGATGGCTGCAGTCAAGCCCTACAGGGATGTACTTGCGGGCGTGTTTTGGAAAGGCCTCCCCACCGGCTCGTCCGGCACCAACACTAGAAAGCCGGGATTAAAAGCACTGCGAAAAATCCGCCAGTTCCGACATCTTGCCGGCTGCCAGCCCGGAACCCATGGCATCCAGCGCCATATCCACGCCTTCTTTGGCGGTTCTCGCCAGCCCGGCGACATAGATGGCCGCGCCGGCGTTCAGGGCGATCATGTCCCGGGCTTTTTCAGTGATTTCGTCGTGGCTGCGACCGAAAGCGGCCTTGATCAGTGCCAGGGATTCCTCGGAAGAGTCCACCGTCAGGCCAACCAGCGACTGGCTCTTGATGCCCAGCTCTTCGGGGGTCAGCTCGTATTCGGTAATTTCGCCGTTCTTCAGCTCTGCCACGTAGGTATTCGAAGCAAGGCTGATTTCATCCAGGCCGTCTTTGGAGTGCACCACCAGAATGTGCTCGGCGCCCAGCCGCTGCAGAACTTCCGCCATGGGGCGGCAAAGCTCCCGGGTGAAGACACCGATCAGCTGCCGGGTGACGCCGGCCGGGTTGGTCATCGGCCCCAGGATGTTGAAGATGGTGCGGCAACCCAGCTCCCGGCGCGGACCGATGGCGTGTTTCATGGCGCCATGATGGGCCGGGGCGAACATGAAACCAACGCCGATCTGCTCCACGCAGCGGGCCACCTGATCCGGGGTCATGTCCAGATTGATGCCAGCTTTTTCAATCAGGTCGGCGCTGCCGCTCTTGGACGACACGCCCCGGTTGCCGTGTTTGGCGACGAAACCACCGGCTGCAGCCACCACGAAGGAGGCAGCCGAGGACACGTTGAACAGGTTCGCGCCGTCGCCGCCGGTGCCGACAATGTCCACCAGCGGGCTGGCGTTCACAGTAACTCCGGTAGCCAGTTCGCGCATGACTTCGGTGGCACCGGTAATCTCGTCGATGGTTTCGCTTTTCAGGCGCAGGCCCATCAGAAAGGCGCCGACCTGGGCATCGGTGGCTTCGCCGTTCATCACAATGCGCATCACGCTTTTCATTTCTTCCCGGGACAGGTCCAGGTTGGCGGCAATGCGATTCAGTGCTTGTTTCATGTCCATGGACTTGGCCTCTTGTTATGTTCTCAGGAAGTTGCGCAGCAGTTCGTGGCCCTGTTCGGTCATGATCGACTCGGGGTGGAACTGCACACCTTCAATGGGCAGGGTCTTGTGGCGAACGCCCATGATTTCCTCGATGGAGCCGTCATCGTTGCGGGTCCAGGCGGTGACCTCCAGGCAGTCGGGCAGGGTGTTCTGGTCGATCACCAGGTTGTGATAGCGGGTGGCTTGCAGCGGGTTACTCAGCCCCCGGAACACGCCGGTGTCTTTATGGAAAACCGGTGACACCTTGCCGTGCATTACCCGGCCGGCACGGATGATGTCGCCGCCGTACACCTGACCGATGGCCTGATGGCCCAGGCAGATGCCCAGGATAGGCAGCTTGCCGGCGAAGTGGCGGATGGCATCCATGGAAATGCCTGCCTCGTTGGGCGTGCAGGGGCCGGGCGAGACAACCAGCCGCTCCGGCTTCAGAGCTTCAATCTGCTCAAGAGTAATCTCGTCGTTGCGGTGTACCTGAACGTCGGCACCCAACTCTGCCAGATATTGCACCACGTTGTAGGTGAAGGAATCGTAGTTATCAATCATCAGCAGCATAGCGATCGGGACCGTATGTTCTAGCAGTGGATGTATTCGCCATGCGGGCGGCGCTGTTGGTAAAGGCTATTCACAGCACATTGCGCCTGGGGTTTGGCGTAAACAGACAGCGGATTATTGCAGCCCACCGGCCTGGGTACAATATCGGGCTGGCGGGTAAGCCGGCATCAAGCCCCGGCCTGAAGATCAAAATGCCGTGCCGAGGCGCGTAGGGTTGCCACATACACGTGGTGGCAATCCGCAGTGTGGTGTTGTGGGTCATTAAAGGCTTTACGGAATTAAGCTTGGGCGGAAGAACTGATGGTTACGGAGTAAAGCGGGATTGTGATGACTTCTGCATGGGGTTGATGGTGAATGAGGGAAGTGGCTAACTGAGTTGATTGGGAGGCGGTTCCCGGAATTTTGCGGGAAAAAACGTGACTGTTAGTAAGCTTTTGATATGGTTGCTGTGGGGGGCTGATTTCGAGGGAGAAAAACTCACGGGAATAGGGCGTAAAACTCTAAAGGTGTTTGGTGGGGCTGCGTCTGGGGCTCAAATTTATTTGGGAGGGCGGAATTGTAAGAACGCGTTCGTGTAATTCGCTGTTAGGGCTGGTCGTAGTGCCCTCCAATGGCGAAAACGTAAATGGATTTGTCGTCGAATCGGTATATGAGCCTGTCTTTTTGCGAGATGCGCCGTGACCACAAGCCTGATAAATTATGTTTAAGCGGTTCAGGTTTGCCGATGCCTGTTGCTGGATCGTCGGAGCGGAGCATTTCTTTCAGCAATTTGCAGAGAGCTTTGTGCAGCTTCTTGTCTTTCTCTCGCATCTTTTCATAGGCTTCCCAGGTGCTGCCCTCAAATACCAGTGATCTCATTCATCTGCTCATCATTAGGTGTGTATCCTTGGCCACGGCTGTGAGTATCGAGAGAGGTCGCAATCTGCTGCATCAGGTCTCGGTTCTGAAGAACATGCAGGGTTTCCTGTTCTCTTTCCCAGTCTTCAGCACTCATAATTACGAAAGCCTCTCCGGCGCGGCGTGTTACCTTGAGGGGTTCATGTTTGTTAATAACCTGTTCTACAAGGCTTTTCAGGTTATCTCTGAATTTGTTTACACTGATAATATCCATAATTCCACCGTTACGTACGGAAACTCCGTACAACTATATCGCAATAGCCCTAACAAGGCCAGTCACGGCGACGGCTACTACATTGCGGCTTCGCCTTCATTTCGTGGCCGCGCGTGCTGAGCGACGTTGAGGCTGTAGAAAAACCCCAAACCGGACCGGCTTTGGTAGCATTGAGCAAACAGACAAGGAGTCGTCGGGATGCCTCGTTTCAAGCACTACAACTACGACCAGGGTGCGATGGTCGTGATCAATTACCAGGAACAGCTCCAGCCGGGCACTTTTGAACACGCCGTTCATTATCTGATTGAGCACAAGTTGGATCTGTCGGTGTTTCATCCCAAGTACCGCAACGACGACACCGGTCGCCTGGCCTACGATCCAGCTATTCTTCTGAAGATCATCCTGTTTGCCTATTCCAAAGGCATCACCTCTAGCCGCGAAATTCAGTGGTGCTGCGAAACCAACGTCATTTTTAAAGCGCTGTCCTGCGCACCGTTCCCAAGGGCCGTCTGCTTCAGTGTCGACACCGCCCCAAGAAACGCCAATGTATGCAAAACCACGCTTCGGCCGATCATCGAAAAGGCAGCGGCAGGCAGGTGACGTTTGCACTGGAGCGAAACCGTGGACCCAACTATACCGATTGGATGAAGCACCGAGTGGACAGTCCGCAGGGCAAGGAAATTTACAGTCATCGTATGTCGGTGGTGGAACCGGTGTTCGGCAACATCGGCACAACCAAACGCCTGAACCGTTTTAGCCTACGTGGAAAGCGAAAAGTGCAGGGGCAATGGCAGTTTTATTGCTTGGTGCACAATATTGAGGAACTGGTGAATTATGGGCGGATGGCTGCGTGAACAGGGCGAGGCAATGCGCCCAGAAATGCCCTTGGGCACAAGTCTACGAGCGTCTGAACACTGAAATAGCGGGATTTAGGTCTATAAAGGGCAATCAATCCGGAAACTGGAAATTGCTGGGCGAACTGGCCGGCTGAAACAAACGAGATCGTAGGCGGTGGAATGCTCGCTTATTTTTGGGTTTTTCTACAGCCTCGTTATGTTTCTCTACAGGGCCGGCTTAAGTCCAAGGTGATCAACAAAGGGGATGAAGTCGCGATCCAAAAACAGCAGGGGTAGCTCCTTCTCTATGCAAAATGTTGCGATGATCACATCGGCAGTCTTTCTGACCGTGATGCCCTTTTTACGAAGCGTTCGATAATTGTCGGCACATTTGGCTGCTATATCTTTGCCAAACATTTCATATTGATCCAGCGCCATAAGGCTTTGTTTGGTCTGGCGATATTGTTTGTCGCTGCGGATGCCTTGGAGGATTTCCAGAAATATGAGGTCCCCGATGGCGACAGATCCTTGGACTATCGAGGCATCCAACAGGTCAGTATGTGGGTTAGTGACTCCGTTGAAATAGTCGATCCAGACGCGGGTATCCACCAGTATCATCCGGCGCTCCGCATTTCATTCAGGTCGCCTTCCCACTTGACCTTGCCGCGCAGTTTTCGAATTTCCTGCTGCTTGCTCAACTGAACCAGAAGTTTCAGGCCTTGCTCAACGGCTTCTTTTTTGGTTTCGTAGCCAGAGGCCTTGAGGGCCTCGGCCATCAACTGGTCGTCAATGACTATGTTAGTTCTCATGATGCACCTATGTGTATGGCATTCGACTTTTATACACAATCTAGCATCTCAAAGAGAACATAACAAACGGCTGCACAGCGACCGCTTTTCCGCTGGCATCGGCTGCTTTGGCCCCATTGCGTGCGGAAGCAGAGCGCTTGGGAGTCGGAGATTTTTCGCCTTTATGGGCAGGACAAAATGTAAGCGGCTGCAAGGAAGTCCCGGCAACGGACCTAACGTTTGAGTTGGCCAAGGGCGCTAGTGAAGCGCATTAACCATTGATGCCAAACCGAATTAATGCCGTGTATGGGATATTTGCGATAAGCAGCGCTATGTTTTGATTGGCAGTTCAGCGTTTTTTGCACTTCCCCAGGTCCAGGTTACTCCAATCGTTCAAAAGCAAGCACCCCCGAATGTGTTAGCCTTAAACCCTACATTCATAGCTTGTATCGAGTTGTCTCTTCAGGGTTTCTCAGTCCCTTGAAAATAACCCAGTTTCCATCAGGAGTAACGACAATGACAGATGAAAAAATTGTACTGATCACGGGCGCGTCCAGCGGTATCGGCGCGGCCACGGTTGCGAAGGTGGTCGAGGCCGGGCACAAGGCGGTAATTACCGCAAGAAGTGGCGACAAGCTCGATGACATGGTCAAAAAGTGGGGTAACGACAAGGTCTTGGCGGTGCCGGCCGATGTCTCCAAACTGGGCGAAATTACTCATGTCGTGGAAAAGGCCAAAGACGTGTTTGGCCGCATCGATGTGGTGTTTGCAAATGCCGGTACCGGTGTGAACTCGCCCGGCGTTGAACATGGCGACCCGGATGAGTGGAAAACCATGCTGGATGTGAACATCAATGCGTTGTTGTATACCGCCAAAGCCAGCCTGCCGTCGCTGAAAGAAACTGAGGGGCACTTTATTATCACCAGTTCCGTGGCGGGCAAGATTACCCTCAAAGGCTCGGTGTATGGTGCCTCGAAGTGGTTTGCCTACGGCTTCGGCCAGAACCTGGCGGCGGAAATGAAGGAATGGAATGGCCGGTGTACCACCATCTGCCCGGGCATGGTGAATACGCCGTTTTTTGATGAAGCGAAACCCGACAAGCTGGACGCCAGCGATGTCGCCGATGCGGTTTTGTATGCCATGTCGGCTCACCCAAGGTGCGATGTGCGTGAAATCACCTTGATGCCGACTCGGTAGCAGGTTCCATGGCCGAGCAAATCCGAAGTGGTTGCGGCGCACCGGGCTCGCACGAAGAACGCTGCCGTGGTTGAGACGATGTGGGCAGGCAACCTGCCGTCAGCGGGCTGATCGGCAGGTATGTGATGTCGGGCGTTAGTGGTCGTAGTCGTTGTAGGTCATGGCGACTGCTTTGAATATGGCCCGGCCTTTGTTCATGGTTTCTTTCCATTCCAGGCGCGGAATGGAGTCGGCCACCACGCCCGCACCGGCCTGAATGTGCAGGGTGTTGTCTTTGATCACGGCGGTGCGGATGGCAATGGCGGTGTCCATGTTGCCGTTGAACGACAAGTAGCCCACAGCCCCGCCGTATACACCCCGTTTTACCGGTTCCAGTTCATCAATGATTTCCATCGCGCGGATCTTCGGCGCGCCGCTCAGGGTGCCGGCTGGCAGGGTGGCACGCAGTACGTCCAGGCAACTGGTGTTTTCTTTCAGGCGACCGGTCACGTTGGAGACAATGTGCATCACGTGGGAATAGCGCTCCACGATCATTTTGTCGGTCAGTTTCACGGTGCCGGTTTCCGATACCCGGCCGGCGTCGTTGCGGCCCAGGTCGATCAGCATTAAATGCTCGGCGATTTCTTTCGGGTCGGCCAACAGTTCCTTTTCCAGCGCTTTGTCTTCGGCGTCGGTGGCGCCGCGTTTGCGGGTGCCGGCGATCGGGCGCACGGTGACTTCCTCATCTTCCACCCGGGCCAGGATTTCCGGCGACGAACCCACAATCTGGAAATCGCCCAGATCGAGAAAGTACATGTACGGCGAGGGATTAAGCACGCGCAGCGAGCGGTACAGGTTCAGAGGCGGCGCCTCGAACGGGATCGACATACGCTGGGAAATCACCGTTTGCATGACGTCGCCGTCCAGTACGTAGCCTTTGATCTTGTCGACAGCCGCTTCAAATTTTTCCTGGCTGAAACCGGAAACAAAGTCGCTCTCGTCGACCACCTTGCCGCGCAGATGTGCGGGCGTTCGGGGGGCGTTGGCGGTCTGGCGATGCAGCTGGCTTTCCAGCTCGTCAATCCGGCGTTGCGCCTGTTCATAGGCGCCGCTGACGGCGGGATCAACGTGTACAATCAGGTGCAGTTTGCCGCGCAGGTTATCGAACACCACGATCTCGTTGGACACCATCAACAGGATGTCCGGAGTGCCGATCTGGTCGGGCGGGCAGCTCTGGCGCAGGCGCTTTTCAATGTAGCGCACGGTGTCGTAGCCAAAATAGCCGACCAGGCCGCCGTTGAAACGCGGCAACTCGGGTAGATCGGGTGCGTTGAAACGCTGCTGGTATTCGTCGACAAACACGAGTGGGTCGTCCACCTCGGCCTGTTCGACAATCTGCCCGCCGCGGCTGACTTCGATGCGATGGTCGAACACCTTCAGAACTTCCTGGCTGGGCAGGCCGATGATGGAATAACGGCCCCATTTCTCACCGCCCTGGACCGATTCAAACAGATAAGAGTAGGCGCCGCTGGCGAGCTTCAGATAGGTGCTCAGAGGCGTGTCGAGATCCGCCAGTACTTCACGGTAGACTGGAATTCGGTTGTAGCCAGCTTCGGCGAGCTCGAGGAATTGCTCGGGTCTCATGGTTCGGTTTCCTGAAATCTGATCTGCGTTTGGTCAGCGCGGCGTTACACCGTGGTGACAGGTGGTGCGGGCAAACAGGCGAGCGCCTTCAGCCCATGGCTTGCTCAGCCAGTGCGCCATCGCCACCATCGTGTTGCGCGGGTGCTCAGGATGCCTCGCGCTGCGATCAGATTCAGTCCCTGCACGGCAGGAATCTCCCGAATGGATAGGTTCAAAATAAAACGTCCTTGCGAGATTACAAAAGCTCGGCCAGCGAATCAACAACCGCGTCGGCGCCGAGACTGTCCACCGAGCCGCCAAAGTTATAGCCATACCGGACGGCTACACAGGGAATGCCGGCTGCCAGGGCGGCGTCTACATCCGCCCTGGAATCGCCGATCATCACCGTGGTGCCTCGGGTACCGCCGAGTTTTTCCATGGCGTGCAGCAGGGGCGCCGGGTCCGGTTTTTTGACCGGCAGGGTATCGCCACCAACCGAGAGTTCAAACCATGTGTCCAGGCCGGTTTTGGCCAGCAGGGGTTGAACAAACTGGTCCGGCTTGTTGGTGACCACGGCCATCCGGCAGCCCAGTTGCTTCAGGTGTTCCAGGCAGTCATTAACGCCGGGAAAGACCACGGAATGCTGGCCATTCAACTGGCCATAGGCGTGATAGAAAATCGCCAGTGCATCCTCGAACAGCGCATCGTCTCTGGGCGTGGCCGGTTGCCAGTCGGTTTTTCCGGCCAGGGCCCGGCGCACCAGCACCTGGGCGCCGTTGCCAACCCAGTTGCGAACCTTGTCCAGGCCTGCCGGGCTGCGCCCCAGGTGCTCCAGCATCTGATCCACGGCGGCGGCCAGGTCCGGTGCGCTGTCTACCAGCGTGCCGTCCAGATCAAACAGCGCCACGCCGGGCCAGCGGGCGTTGAACAGGCCTTTCAGGCTCATCCGCCGATGACCTTGCGGGCCTGTTCCAGTTCCTCGCGCATGGCGTCGATGGTGGCCTTGTAATCCGGCGTGTTGAAAATGGCCGAACCGGCCACGAAGGTGTCGGCGCCGGCCTCGGCAATTTCCCGGATGTTGTCGGTTTTGACGCCGCCGTCGATTTCCAGCCGGATGTTGTAGTTGCTGGCATCAATCTTTTTGCGGGCTTCTTTGAGCTTGTCGAGGGTGCCGGGGATGAACTTCTGGCCACCGAAGCCCGGGTTGACCGACATCAGCAGTACCATGTCGAGCTTGTCCATCACATAATCCATGTGGCTCAGGGGCGTGGCCGGGTTGAACACCAGCCCGGCCTTGCAGCCGCCGTCGCGGATCAGTTGCAGGGATCGGTCAACGTGGTTGCTCGCCTCCGGGTGGAAGGTAATGTAGCTGGCCCCGGCGTCGATAAACATACGGATCAGGTCGTCAACGGGCGACACCATCAGGTGTACATCGATGGGCGCGGTAACGCCGTGCTTGCGGAGAGCCTCACACACCATTGGCCCGATGGTCAGGTTCGGCACATAGTGATTG
This sequence comes from Marinobacter sp. VGCF2001, assembly GCF_049943275.1. Taxonomy (NCBI): domain Bacteria; kingdom Pseudomonadati; phylum Pseudomonadota; class Gammaproteobacteria; order Pseudomonadales; family Marinobacteraceae; genus Marinobacter; species Marinobacter sp. VGCF2001. The sequence goes on along the minus strand of NZ_JBNFVX010000007.1, from coordinate 84,262 downwards.
TCCATCACATCGAAGTGCACAACATCCGCCCCGGCAGCCAGTACATTATCGACTTCTTCGCCCAACCGGGCAAAATCGGCGGAGAGGATGGATGGGGCAATCAGGTATGGGTTCATCGGGGCTCTCTCGTTCAGGTGAATTATCAGCCACTGGTCAATGCTGCTAGTCTATCAGCTTGCCGGTGGTTTTCGCAGCGGGATAGGTGCATGAGGGTCATGGGGATTCAGACGGTCAGGATGGCGTGCCTGGTTTTGCTCGGCGCCTGGGGGGCAAACGTTTTTGGTCAGGATAGCGGCGGGGCGCCGTCGCAAGCTGAGCCTGCTGAGGCCAGCGCCGAAGCGCCCAGAGCCGGATTCTCAACGGGATTGGGAGAGTGGTCCCTGGCCCGGAGGTACCCGGACCAGGCGGTCTGGCTCGATATGGAGGATCAGGGCAGAGCGCTGGGATTGTTCCTGCCCGAGTATGTTACGCCGGCCACTGGCGCGTTGCTGGTGCTGGCGGATGAGGGCCAGACTGCGGACGAAGGTGTGTTGGGCCCCCTGCGTTTGGCGTTGGCGGAACGGGGCGTTGCGGTGATGACCATTGGCCTGGGGGTGCCTCCGGAGGTGGTTCGTCGTCAGCGTACGAATGTGGCGGTGCCGGAGCCAGAGCCGGAGGCGGCGGCAGGGCAAAACAGTGATTCCTCCGGCGCGCCCTCGGATTCGACCACAATCGATGTTGCGGAGGAATCGTCGCTGGACGAGATAGCCGTGCGTTTCCGGAATCGGGTGAGAGATACTCTCACGGCCGGATATAGCGAATTGCAGCGGCGGGGCTACGAGCGCCCGAGTGTGCTCGGCATCGGCTGGTCGGCGGATTATGTTACCGGTTGGGCGCAAGATGCTGCGGCTGTGTCAGCGGTTGTCTGGCTCGTTCCCCGGTTCCCGGCGCAGCGTGCCAATGCCTTGCCCTCGATGTTCAGCCAGGGCGCGGAGGGCCGGCAGAGCTGGCCTGTGCTGGATCTGCAGAGGTCGGCGAGCGCCGAGGGTAAGGCCCGCGCAGCGGCGTTTGCCCGTGCCGCAGTGGCTGGCTACGAGCGCCAGCCGCTTGCTCTCAGTCAGCCGCTTCGGGACGCAGATGCGGGCCGGATCGCCAGCCGGATCAGCGCCTGGTTGGGCAATCGGTCCTCCGGCCCCGACTGACCGGGCGCTGGGCCTTGCGGCACACTAGGAAGAGCGGTGCCGCTGGCGAATCAGTTCCCAGGCCTGTTGATAGCGTAACAGCCGGTCTTTGGCGGCGGCCACTTCCGAGGGCGTCAACGCCTGTTGTGCCAGTTTGTCCGGATGGCAGGCAGACACCTGTTTCCGGTAGGCACGTTTGATCTCTGCCAGGGAATCCCGACGGGTCACGCCCAGAACCTGACAGGCCTGCTCGTATGTCGCGGGTTTGCCGGGCGCCGCCGCGGTGCGGATCCAGACCTTGCTGGCATAGCTGTCGAAAATATCATCGCTGATCACCACGGGTAGGCCCATGTGGCTGATGGCATCCTCGCAGCGGTGGCGCCGGGCCTTGCCGGGCCGGCCCAGCACTTGCGCACCGTGGCATATACAGATCGCGGTTTTCAGAGCCGGTGTTGGCCACAGCATCAATAGCAGGCGGAACATCAGCCCCCGGCGCAGCGGAAGATGGTTGGCTTCCTTGCCCTTGCGGAAATGATCGATGGCTTTGCGGCGTTGCCTGGCCGAAAGCGCCAGGGCCTTCATGAGAGTCTCGGCGTACCGGATGTCCTGCTCCCGAACCCGGCCATCGGCCTTGGCAATATAGCCCAGAAAAAAGAACAACGGATTGCGACACCATCGGGGCAGGTGAGCGCGTTCCAGCAGGGTACCCGCCTGGTGTCCGCAACGGGACAGTTCGTGCAGCAGTTCCTGAAAGGAAGACTCCATTCTTGCCGGCAGAGTCGAAGGGCTGGTCTGGCTCATGAGGTCTGGGCCCTGTTGCGCAGCCACAGGTCCAGGCTGTGCAGTCGCTCCGGTGTGCCAACGTCCACCCAGTGCCCGGTGTGCTGCAAGCCGGTCACCCGATGGCGAGCCATTGCCTGGCGCAGCACAGGGCCGAGTTTGCCGGCGGACTCGTCGAGGCCATCAAACAGGCGCTTGTGCAGCAGGCTGATGCCGGAAAAAGTCAGTTTACCGGGTCCCTCGGCAGACAGCTGGCCATCACTTTGCAGATGAAAGTCCCCATCGGGATGGTGGGCGGGGTTGGGTGTCATCACCAGCACAGCCTCGGCATCGGGATGGCGCGGGGCTTGAAGTTGGCTAAAATCGAAATCGGTCCAGATGTCGCCGTTGACCACCAGAAACCAGTCCTCGCCCTGGTCGGTCAGCAGTGGCATTGCCCGGATAATGCCCCCGGCGGTTTCCAGCGGCTCGCCCTCGGCCGAATAGCGAATATTGATTCCGTAGGTCCCGCCATCGCCCAGCCGGGCCTCGATCTGCTCCCCCAACCAGGCATGGTTGATCACAATATCGCGAAAGCCGGCCGCCCGGAGCCGTTCCAGATGATGACCAATCAGGGATTGGCCGCCGGCCCGCAGCAGCGGTTTGGGCGTGCTCAGGGTCAGTGGGCGCATACGCTCGCCTTTACCGGCAGCAAGGATCATCGCTTTCATGATCAGCGAGCCTCCGGCTCCGGCAGAGGGTCAATGCGTTGCTCGATGGCCGGGATCACTGTGTCGCATAGCCATTGGTGAAAGTGCCGGAAGGCCGGCTGGCGGGCGCTGGCATCGCGCAGATAGCTGACCGTCCGGGGAATGTCTGCCAGATAGCCGGTTTTGCCATCGCGAATGGCGAGCCGGGCAAAGATGCCGGCGGCTTTCAGGTGGCGCTGCATACCCATCAGTTCAAACCACTGCCTGAAACTGTCGGCATCGGCGCGATGCAAACCGGCTTGCCGGCTTGCGACCCGGTAGTGTTCCAGCCAGTTTGCCAGTTGCTGTTCCGGCCAGCGTATGTAGCAATCCTTGAGCAGGGAGACGGCATCGTAGGTGACGGGGCCCCGCACTGCGTCCTGAAAATCAATTACGCCGGGTGCCTGTTGGCCATCGCGTACCAGTAGATTGCGGGAATGGAAGTCGCGGTGCACCGTCACTTCCGGCTGGGCGAGAGCACTCTCACGCAGCAGGCCAAAGGCGGTATCCAGAAGCGCCCGCTCCTGGTTGTCGAGATTCAGCCCCAGGTATTGTTCCAGTAGCCAGTCGGGGAACAGGGCCATTTCCCGGTCAAGCAGGGCCTGATCATAGGCGGGCAGGGAGTAATCGGTCGGGGCATCCAGTGCGGCAATGCGGGCCAGTTCGTCCAGTGCTGCCGGGTACAGGGCGTCCGGGCTGTCGTGTTCGATCGCGGCCAGCATCAGTTGGTCCCCCAGATCTTCGAGCAGTAAAAAGCCCTGCTGAAAATCCTCGGCAGCGATCTCAGGCACCGCAATGCCGTGGCGATGCCAATGCCTGGCGATGGCCACAAAGGGAACACAGTCTTCGTGCTCCGGCGGGGCATCCATCACGATAAAAGAAACAGGTTGCTCTCCGGGCGTCTCTTTCCAGACCCGGAAGTACCGGCGAAAACTGGCGTCGCCGGACACCGGTGTCGGGCTGGCGGCCGAGAAGCCGGAGATCTGGCGGACCCATTGGGTCAGCAATTGCAAACGGTTATCCATGGTCGGATCAACATTCCTGGATCGATGGATGATGACCGGTGCATAGACCGGGCAAGCTCTGCAGGGGAGTATAAAGAGGGTAAAACGGAATTGCAGCGGGCTTTCCGTTAACAAGCCTATAGGGCGCGTGTAAACTAGGTGCCCTATCGCCCAGCCACCACTCAAATGGAACAGGAATTTCATCAACGTGCCCAGCCATTGCTCTTCCCTGTTGCGCTCCCGGTTCCGGCTTGCCCGCCTCGCCGCCGTGGTGGCGTTAGCAGCGAGTGGTGTGCACGCTGAACCGCAAAATGGCGATCCCAGTGCGGCGCAAATCGACTGGCGGCTACGCAGTGAATTGCCGCCGGATGTCGCAGGCCGTTTGCCGGTATTCTGTGACGGTGGCTATCTTCCGGGAACCGTCGACGCTGACGATGCCCGAGTGCCTGGTATCGATATGGATGGTGGCGCGCCTCTGGAAGCAAGCGCGCTGAATGCCCGTTACGTGCTGGATACGGAGCTTTACCTCCAGGGTGATGTTCGCCTGCGCCAGGGGCCTTTCCGGGCGACCGGTTCAGAGGCCCGGTACAATCAGCAATCCGGTGAGTTGAGACTGCAGGGACCATTGGTCAGTCGGGGTGACGGGTTTTTGCTGACCGGGCAGGGCGCAAATTATTCCACCCAGTCCGGTCAACTGGATATTAATACCGCGACGTTTTTGCTGCATCAGGCGGAGCTGCGGGGCGAGGCCTCGGCTTTGTCCCGGGTCAGTGACAGCCGGGTGCTGATCTCTGACGGCATGATCACAACCTGCGGGCCGGGCCAGAACGACTGGTCGATCGTCGCATCCGACATTGAGCTGGATCAGGCCGAAGGCTTCGGTACGGCACGGCACGTAAGGCTGGAAGTCCTGGATGCGCCGATTTTTTACTGGCCCTACATTACCTTTCCAATTGACGATCGCCGCAAGACCGGTTTTCTCTATCCGCAGTTCGGTTCCTCCAGCGCCGGCAGCGGCGCCTTCCTGGCGTTGCCCTACTACCTGAACCTGGCGCCTGACTACGACGCCACCCTGACGCCCCAGTACATTCACGGTCGCGGGTTGTTCACGGAAGTAGAAGGTCGCTATCTCAGCCGGTACGGCGAGTCGGTGCTGCAGCTGGGGTATATCGACAACGACCCTGCGTTCGAGGATGAGCACCCGGGGGAGGACGGCGAACGCTGGGCTCTGGATTTCAGCACCCGCGCGGCATTGGGTGGGGGCTGGACCGGCTACGGCGATTACTCGGTGGTCTCGGACGAAGATTACCTCAGCGATCTCAACCGCAGCCTTGAAATTGATCAGACAACGCATCTTCAGCGCCGGGGCGGTGTGCGTTACTCCGGTGAGCGCCAGTACTTCGATGCCTACCTGAATGGCTACCAGACCATTCGTGACCGGATTGCGGATAAAGACAAGCCCTACGACCAGTTGCCGGAGGTTATCTATGGCGGTTCGCTGGACGCCGGCTGGCTGGAGGCCAACCTTGAAAGCCAGTACACCTGGTTTTATCGGGATAACGACGACCTGACCGGCCTGGACAAAGCCAATGGCCAGCGCTGGCGGGCCATTCCGGAACTGGCGGTGCCGATGCGAGCCCTCTGGGGCTTCAGCCGTCCGTCGGTCAGTCTGGATTACACCCGCTATGAGCTGGACGACTACACCCTGGGCGATGAAAGCTTCGACCGGACAGTGCCGGTGTTCGAGTGGGACAATGGCCTGTATTTCGACCGTCGCTCCAGCCTGTTTGATGTGCCTTACAACCAGACACTCGAGCCGCGGCTTTATTACGCCTGGGCCGATGCCGAATCAGACCAGAACCACATTCCGGATTTTGATACCGGCATCCGCAGTTTCCGGTTTGATCAGCTGTTCCGCCGCGACCGTTTTGCTGGGGGCGACCGGGTTGGGGATGCCAACCAGTTGACGGTGGCGCTCACCAGTCGTTTCAATGACCTGCTGACCGGGGCAGAGCGGGCCCGGGTGAGTATCGGCCAGGTTCGCTATTTCGAGGACCGCGAGGTGAACCTGTTCGGCGCGGGAGCCTCGGGCCGAAGCCAATCGCCCCTGGCCGGGGAATTGGTGCTGAACCCCATCGACAATTTGCAGATCCGGTCGTCGGGTTTATGGGATCACGAAACCCGGAAAACCGAAGAAGGGCGTAGCCAGCTGATTTTCCATTCGGATGACTACCGCTACCTGGCCACGCTGGGGCATACCTACAGCCGACCGGATGACCTGGAACAAACCGACGTCGGGACGGTCTTCCCGGTAACGAATCAGGTCAGTGCAATTGGCCGTTGGGTCTGGGATTCCGAGCTCGATCGCACGGTGGGCACCCTGGCGGGCCTGGAATATAACAACTGCTGCTGGAGTTTTCAGGTGGTGCATCAGAACTACCTGACTGATGATGAGGAGCTGGATACCCGCTTGCTGTTCCGGATTGAACTGAAGGGTCTGGGAGGCAGTGGCGGTGCATCCGATAACATCGCAGACGCCATCTACGGCTACGACGAGCGTGAGCGCCGGAAGTTCGGAAGCCCGCGCCGTTGAACGAACCCGAATCTGCAGGCCTGACCGGCTGCGGTCACGATTTTACAAACCAAGAGGTGACTATGAAGGCGACTGTCCGCCACGGACTGACATTTCTGCTGACACTGGCCATGCTGGTGGTGTCGGTAACTGCTCAGGCCGAGCGCAAATTACTGGACCGCGTGGTCGCAATCGTGGATGACGAAGTCATTCTGCAGAGCGAGCTGAACGCCCGTATCAATACCATTGTTGGCCGGCTGAGTGCCCAGGGCACCGGTCTGCCGCCGAGGGAGTTGCTGGAGCAGCGAGTGCTGGAGCAGCTGATCCAGGAATCCTTGCAGTTGCAGATGGCCGACCAGATGGGGATGCGCATCAGCGACAATGAGCTGAACGAAACCCTGGCTAACATTGCCCGCAGCAACGGCATGAGCCTGGCGGATTTCGAAAGCCAGCTGGCGGAAGAGGGCGTGACTTATCAGCAAGCCCGGGAGCAGATCCGTAACGAGATGCTGACCAGCCGCGTGCAGCAGCGTCGCGTTGGCAACCGGGTGCGCGTCACTGACCGGGAAGTGGAAAATTACCTCCAGGCCCAGGACGCAGCCGGCAGTACCGATGCCGAATACCGTCTCGCCTATATCTTTGTCGAGGTTGACGATCCGGCCAGTGAGGCCTCGGTGGGTCAGGCCCGGGACAAGGCCCGGACTTTGCGGCAGCAGATTGCCAATGGCCGGGACTTCCGGGAAGTGGCCGTTGCCGAATCCGATGCCAGTAATGCCCTGGAGGGTGGCGATATGGGATGGCGCTCCGAAAGCCAGTTGCCATCACTGGTGGCGCCGGTCGTGCCGGAACTGGAGGTGGGCCAGCCCTCCGAGGTGCTTGAAAACACCAGCGGATTCCACCTGGTTATGCTGATGGACAAACGCGGCGGTGATCAGCAGCAGTTCATCCGGCAGCATCGGGTTCGCCATATCCTGGTGCGTCCGTCTGAAGCGGTGACCGATGTGCAGGCTGAGCAGCGTATTCGGGAGATCTACCAGCAGTTAAAAGAGGGTGCCGACTTTGCCGACCTTGCCCGTGAACGCTCTGATGATCCGGTGTCCGGCTCGGATGGGGGTAACCTGGGCTGGGTCAGCCCCGGGCAGATGGTGCCTGCCTTTGAAGAAGCGATGACACAGGCGCCGGTGGGTGAGTATTACGGACCGTTCCGATCCCAGTTTGGCTGGCACATTCTGGAAGTGGAGGAACGGCGGCGCCAGGACGTGACCGCGCAGAATCGCGAATCCCAGGCGCGGCAGGCCATTTATATGCGCAAATTCGAACAGGAATTGCAGAACTGGTTGCGGGAAATCCGTGACGAGGCCTTTATCGAGTTCAAGGGCGAATACGCCGATATGAACCCGGACGCCGAGGAAGAAAATCCGTCATGAGCACACCGGTCATTCTGGCACTGACGGCCGGTGAGCCGGCTGGTATCGGCCCCGAGCTGTGCCTGCAACTGGCCACCGAAAGCCGTGAAGCCGGGCTGGTGGTGGTGGCCAGCCGGCCGATGCTGCAGGCCCGGGCCCGCGAGCTTGGTATTCAGGTTGAATTGCAGGAGTGGCAGCCGGGTAAGTTGCCGGAGACCCGTGCGGGGCGTTTGTCGGTGCGGCACGTGGAGGGTTGTCACTCAAGCGTGGCCGGGCAGTTGCATACCGGCAACAGCCAGTACGTGCTGGATACTCTGACCATTGCCGCCACGGGCTGCCTTCAGGGTGATTTTGACGGCATGGTGACCGCGCCGGTGCATAAAGGTGTGATCAACGAGGCCGGTATCGCGTTCAGTGGCCACACGGAATTCCTGCAGGCGTTGTGCGGTGTTGAGCGGGTTGTGATGATGCTGGCCACAGAAGAACTGCGTGTGGCGCTGGTAACCACCCACTTACCGCTGAAGGATGTTCCGGGGGCCATCACGCAGGAACGTTTGGCCCAGGTGACCCGTATTCTGAATGCCGACCTGAAGACCTTCTTTGGGCTTGAGCACCCACGCATCCTGGTGGCGGGTCTGAACCCTCACGCCGGCGAAGGCGGCCATCTGGGCCGGGAAGAAATCGAGGTGATCGAGCCGACGCTTGAAACGCTGAGGGCCGAAGGTATGCAACTGACCGGGCCTCTTCCGGCCGACACGCTCTTTACGCCCCACTGGCTCGATAACGCCGATGCGGCCCTGGCCATGTACCATGATCAGGGGCTGCCGGTGCTGAAATTCCAGGGCTTTGGCCGTGCGGTGAACATCACTCTGGGGCTACCCATTGTCCGCACCTCGGTAGACCATGGCACGGCGCTGGATCTGGCGGGCACGGGCAAGGCCGACGCCGGTAGCCTACACACTGCTATTCGAGTGGCGGGGCGTATGGCCCGCTGCCGTCAGGCCGTCCAGGCCGGAGACCCATCATGAGCAACAAACATGGCCATCAGGCCCGTAAACGCTTCGGTCAGAACTTTCTGCACGACCCAGGCGTGATTGAACGCATTGTCCGCGCCATCAACCCCAAGCCTGATGACGCAATCGTTGAGATCGGGCCGGGCCTGGGCGCCCTGACCGAAGAAATTCTCGCCGTTAATCCGCGCCTGCAAGTGGTGGAACTGGACCGAGATCTGATTCCGGTGCTGCGTACCAAGTTCTTCAACTACCCTGACTTCCGGATTCATGAGGCCGATGCCCTGAGTTTCGATTTCAGCCAGTTGATGAATGACCGCCCCCTGCGCATTATCGGCAACCTGCCGTACAACATCTCCACGCCGCTGATCTTTCACCTGTTGTCGCAAAGCGGTGTCGTGCAGGATATGCATTTCATGCTGCAGAAAGAGGTCGTGCAGCGCATGGCAGCAGTGCCCGGGGACAACAATTACGGCCGTCTGGGCATCATGACCCAGTATTTCTGCAAGGTGCAGCCGTTGTTTGAAGTGGGCCCCGGTGCTTTCCGCCCGGCTCCGAAAGTGGACTCTGCTATTGTCCGGCTGGTGCCGCACCCGGAATTGCCGCATCCGGCCAGGGATCTTAAAACGCTTCAGGCGGTGGTGCGTACCGCGTTTAATGCCCGCCGCAAAACCCTGCGCAAAGCCCTGGCCGCCATGGTGACCGTGGAGCAGCTGCAGTCGCTCGGCATTGACGATGGCCTGCGCCCGGAAAATCTGAGTCTGGCTGACTATGTCCGGATTGCGGATTATCTGGTGGACGCCGGGCGCCTGCCAGGCGACGACAAAGAGGTAAGTGATGACTGACTACGCCATCGGCGATATTCAGGGTTGTTACGACCGCTTGCGGGATGTCCTGGCGAAAGTGGATTTTTCACCGTCCCGCGATCGGCTCTGGGTGGCCGGAGACCTGATCAATCGGGGGCCATCTTCGCTGGAAACGCTGCGCTACATCGAGAGCCTGGGTGCGGCCGCGGTGGTGGTTCTGGGTAATCACGACCTGCATTTGCTGGCGGTGGCGCTTGGCGGCCACCGTACCAAGCGCAAAGATACCTTGCACGACATTCTGGACGCGCCGGACCATGACCGTCTGATCCATTGGTTGCGGCAGCAATCTCTTTGTGTCCACGATGCAGGGCGGAACCTGGTTATGGCGCACGCCGGACTGCCCCACATCTGGAGTGTGGAACAGGCAATGGCCAGCGCCCGCGAAGTGGAAGCGGTGATCCGGGGTGATCAGGCCGGCGAATACTTTAGCCAGATGTACGGCAACCGGCCGGAACGCTGGTGTGATACCCTTTCCGGAATGGATCGCTGGCGAGTGATTACTAACTATTTCACGCGGATGCGGTTCATTGCCGGGGATGGCAGCCTTGAGCTGGCCACTAAAGAATCGGCGGACCAGGCGCCGGAGGGATTTGCCCCGTGGTTTACCTTCCCCCGTCAGGACGATGTAACAGTGATCTTCGGCCATTGGGCGGCGCTGGAGGGCAACACCGGCCATGAGCGCTTTATCGGCCTGGATACCGGGTGCGTGTGGGGCGGTGCGCTGACCATGATGAATCTCGACACCGGGGAGAAAATCCACTGTGATTGCGGTTGATCCCAGGTCTCAGCTGCTGCGCTGGGCGCTTGTGGTTGGCGCAGCCGCCGGACTGCTGGCGGTTATGGCCGGGGCCTTTGGTGCCCATGGTCTGCGCCAGGTGGTTTCGGAGCGCAGCCTTGAGGTATTCCAGACCGCGGCCCGTTATCAGATGTATCACGCCCTGGCACTGGTGGTTGGCAGCCTGCTGCCCGTGGTTGGTTTGCGGCGTAAATGGGTGTCCCTGGCCTGCGGTTTCTGGCTGGTAGGTATGCTGATTTTCAGTGGCAGTTTATACCTTCTGGTACTGACCGGCATACACTGGCTTGGCGCGGTAACGCCGGTCGGCGGTGTTTGTCTTTTGCTGGGCTGGGCAGCCCTCATCGGCGCAGCGCTTAAACAATAACGGAGGCATTCGGAACCATGTTGGTGCAAGTGAATGGCGAGCCAATGGAGCTTGCAAGCGGTGCAACCATCGCAGCCCTGATAGACCAGCTCACACTGACCGGTAAGCGTCTGGCGGTTGAGGTAAATGAAGATATTGTGCCCCGCAGCCAGCACGTGCACTTCACCTTGAACGAAGGCGATCGGGTAGAGATGGTGCACGCCATCGGTGGCGGTTGACGCCCGGTTTTTCATCAGATAGCGACCGTTCCTATTTTATCGAGATAACTCAGGCAGGCTATGACAGAGACACCAGACATTCAGCTCCCCGAAGATAAACCCCTGGAAATCGCCGGCAAGGTGTATCAGTCCCGCTTGCTGGTCGGCACAGGCAAATACCACGATCTGATGGAAACCGGCCACGCCATCGAGGCCAGCGGCGCCGAGATTGTGACTGTGGCGGTACGCCGCACCAATCTGGGCCAGAATCCGGATGAACCCAATCTGCTGGACGTTATTTCCCCGGAAAGCTACACCATCCTGCCCAATACCGCGGGTTGCTACACCGCCAAAGATGCGGTTCGTACCTGTAAACTGGCCCGGGAACTGCTGGATGGGCACGATCTGGTTAAACTGGAAGTGCTGGGGGAGCACAAAACGCTGTATCCCAATATGCCGGAGACTCTGGTGGCGGCCGAAGAGCTGATCAAGGACGGCTTCAAGGTAATGGTGTACTGCTCGGACGATCCGCTGCTGGCGATGCGCCTGGAAGAAATGGGCTGCGTAGCCATTATGCCCCTGGGGGCGCCAATCGGTTCTGGCCTGGGTATCCAGAATCGCTACAACATCCGGCTGATTGTTGAAAACGCACAGGTGCCAGTGCTGGTGGATGCGGGTGTCGGTACGGCCTCGGACGCCGCTATCGCCATGGAGCTTGGCTGCGACGGCGTGCTGATGAACACCGCGATCGCCCAGGCCAAAGACCCGATCCGGATGGCCAACGCCATGCGCCTGGCCATTGAATCGGGCCGTGAAGCCTATCTGGCCGGCCGTATGCCCAAGAAGTTGTATGCCAGTGCCTCGTCACCGATCGACGGCACTTTTTTCTAAAAAGTCCCTCCCTTGCCGGGGAGGGCCGATAACACCAAAACCAGAATTTCAGAGCGCTGTAGTCCTGTCATGACCAACCAGAAACCCAGTCGCCGGGAGTCTATTCTCCAGGCGCTAGTCGAGCTGTTGCAAAGCGATCCCGGGGCCCGCATTACCACGGCGGGCCTGGCCAAAACCGTGGGCGTTACCGAAGCGGCCCTGTACCGGCACTTTCCCAGCAAGCGCAAAATGTTCGAGGCGCTGATCGAATTTGCCGAGGAAGCGGTGTTTTCCCGTTGCCAGGTGATTCTGCAGGAGCAGGGGGATGTGCGCGTGCGCCTGCAGCAGTTATCGCATCTGGTGCTGGTGTTTGCCGAGCGTAATCCTGGACTATGTTGCGTGCTGACCGGTGACGCTTTGATGGGCGAAAACGAAGCCCTGAGAAAGCGCGCGTCGCAGTTTTTTGAGCGGCTGGAGACCCAGGCCCGCCAGGCTCTGAAAGAGGGCGAGATTCGCCAGGGCCTGGCGCCCAGAACCACCGCGGCCCGTGGTGCCGACTTTGTCATGGTGTTCGTAGAAGGCCGGATACAGCGCTTTGTGCGGTCGTCGTTTTCGCGCCTGCCAACGAATGATTTCGACGAGGCCTGGGGATTGGTGTCTGAGGCGGTCTGGGGATAAAGATTGGGAGGCAGTGGCTCCCTAGCTTGATAGCTTTGGAGAATGGCACTGGCTGGGAGCCCTTTCCCGAAACCGCTACAAGCACATCCCTGTGCGCTTCTCTCCGGCCATCCATGGCCTCCGAAATTTCGGGAAAGGGCTCCCGGCCAGTGCCGACCGTATCTCGGTGAAATGTCGATAAAACTCAGTTGTAACCCGAAGCAGTCCGCAGAATTGAGCGCACAGGCGCCCACACCGCCGGCGCCGAGATGAGAATGTCCCGCCCGTAAAGATCCGCCGGATAGCCCTCCGGAACTTCCCCGAAATGGCCCACGGTGGCGCCGGCTTCTTTGGCGATCAGGCGGGCGGCGGCGAAGTCCCAGGGGCTGACGTTTTCGTAGTAGATGTCGAGCCGGCCACAGGCCACCCAGCAGATGTCCAGCGCCGCCGAGCCAATACGGCGCAGGTCGCGGCACTGGTGAATCATGGCGTCGAGACGGCGCACCAGTGGTTCCAGGTTGTCCTTGGTGTACGGAAAACCGGTGGCGAACAGGGATTGTCTCGGTTCGGTCGCGCCGCTGTGGCGGATAGGCTTGTTGTTCAGGGTCGCCCCCTGGCCTTCACAGGCCCGGAAGGTCTCTTCCGCAAATGGCGCGTGCACAATGCCGGCCCGGACGCGGCCCTTTTCTGCGTAGGCAATGGAAACGGCGACCTGGGGATGGCCGTAGGCGTAGTTCACGGTGCCGTCGATGGGGTCGATAATCCACAGCGGGGTCTCCAGCTCTTCGGCCTGGGACAGGTCCGGCATGGTTTCCTCGGAGAGGATGCGATGACCGGGAAAGCGTTCACGAATGCTGCCGGTAATAAATTCATCGGCCATGACATCGGCGTGGGTCACCAGCTCGGTCTGCTGCTTGTAATCGGTGCGCAGGGTGTTTTCATTCCGCTCGTGGCGGATCAGCTCGCCGGCCTCGCGGGCCAGGGCTTCGGCGAAATCGGTGATTTCCTGGAGAGAAACTGTGTCAGACATGGCACCCTCGCGTTCAAAAACTGTGAGGGCGCCAGTCTATCACGGCCTGCTTACAGGCTGGTCAGCCAGGCCTCCATTTTATCCATGGCCTGCATCAGTCGTGGACAGGCTTGCTGAACGAAGTCGTCACCGAGTTCCTGTTCGGCATAGTCAGCGCCGGCCAGGCGCAGAGCAGCCGCTCCGTCGAAGTCAACGAAGGCCAGGCGGGCGCCCAGATGATCAGGCACAAAGCCAAAATCGCTGGACGGCAGGATGGCAACCCCGGTTTTTTCAAGCAGGGCGGTACACAGTGCCTGGGAGGTTTTGATGTCTTGGCGCGCCAGCTTGTCGCGGAAGCCGGAGAAATCCGGGAACAGATAGAATGCTCCCTCGGGTTTCTGCACCACGGCCCCCATGTCGGTGAGGCGCCGGTGCATATATTCACCCACGACCTTCAGCACCCGACGGGATTGGACCAGGTATTCCTGAATGTCCTCTCCGCCATTAAAGGCGGTGATGGCGGCGTGTTGAATAGGGGCACTGGTGGCGGTGTAGGTTTCACTGGCGATGATTGCCATGGCGTCCTGCAGCGGCCGCAGTTCGGGTGGGAAGATGAAGGTGCCCAGGCGCCACCCGCCGGCACCGGCCCATTTGGACAACCCCGTGCTGATGATGGTGCCTTCCGGATAGTAGCGGGCAATGGATTTGTGTTTGCCCTCAAAGTGCACCTCGCCGTAGATTTCATCCGAGAGCAAGATCAATTTGTACTTGCGGGCAACATTGGCAATCGCCAGCAACTGGTCGTCGGTGTAACTGCAGCCGGTGGGGTTGGACGGATAATTGAGAATCAGGATGCGCGGACGGGAGGGGTCGTCCCGGCAGATGATGTCCAGTTCTTCCGCAGTAAGCTGCCAGTTGTTTTCCGCGTGGGTCGGCAGCCAGTGTACGGAGCGGCCGATAATCCGGGCCTGGGGTGCGTAAGAGACCCAGCTCGGGCGCGGAATCAGAAGGTCGCCGTAATAGGCCAGCTGGAGCATGAACAGCAGTTCTTTGGAGCCGGGGCCGATCAGAACGTCTTCCCAGGTGCAGCGCATACGTTCACTGCGATTGATGTAGCCGGCGATGGCCTCGCGCAGTCCTTTCAGGCCCTTGACCGGCAAATAGTCCTTTTCGTGAGCGTGTTCCCTGAGCGCTTCCACGACGCGCTCAGGCACCGGGAACGGAGACTGCCCCAGGCCCAGTTTGATGATGTCCTTGCCCTCGGAACGCAGTTGGTTACTGAGCTCGTTGATGCGCAGTGTGGCGGAGGGCTGAATACCCCGTACATTCAGGTTAATCGCGTAACGGTGTTCGTTCTTGATGTCCATTATCCCGGTCTTTTGGTTGCGTTGTTACGGCAGTATAGGAAACGCAAACATAGTTGTGGTTGCTGTGCGGATAAGGAAATACCGAAACTTCTAACGTATCCGCCTTGCCAGACGCCGCATTTTTAAGGCGGGCTTAACGGCTTTTGATCCAGACCTCAACCCGGCCGTTACGCTGATTGCCCTTACCACCTACGGGCATATAGTGGCCGTAGCCGGTGTAAGCGACGTTCAGCATGCCGGCCTGACCCAGCGCTTTACGCACTGACAGCGCCCGGAGCTCGGAGATCATCTGGGCACGGAGTTCGTGGCTTTGAGCATCGGCAAAGCCAATCAGCAACAGATCATCCGCGCTGCGGTTGTGCTGTTGCAGGTAAGCCTGTACACGCAGCAGATCCCGTTGGGCCTTGTTATCCAGTTTGGTGCGGCCTTCGGCAAAGCGGAAATTGACGGTAAGTCGCTGATAGCGATCGGTCAGCTGGCGGAAGCTGGCGGGCACGGAGGCGTTGAATTGCGGTTTTACCGCGATCGGATTCTGGGAAATGAATCCGGATTCGGCGACCAGATTCTGGCCATCCTCGCCCAGCGCGTATTCAATCAGACCTCTGGCCAGGGCGGGTGTTTGCTCGCCCAGGGTATACATGAACAGTCGCCGGGACAGCGGGTAATCTTCGCTGGCCACCGTAAGCTGGTCAGGTTTCAGGGCCGGGGCATTGCCTTCGGAAATGGCCAGCAATTTGCTGTCGCGGACCGAGGCCAGGCCCGAAAAGCCGATGCCGCCGGGGTCGCGGGCGACGTCATCGGAGAGCTGGTCGTTGGATTCGTATCGCCTGGCGTTGTTGTCGAGCGCGTAGGTTTTGCCCAGGACCAGCGATTTGAAGGTATCCCAGGTGCCGGAGCGGTTATCCCGGGCGTAAAGATGGATGGCCCGGTCCGGCCCGCCGAGTTCTGCCCAGTTATTAATCTTGCCGGCGAAAATACGCCCGAGCGTGTCAATGCTCATGGAATGGATCGGGTTGTCGGGGTGCACCAGAATTGCCAGGCCATCGATGGCGATAACGTGTTCACTGTCCAGCGCGGTCAGATCCGCTATGTCGTTCAGCTGGTTGGCTTCCGATGATCTGACCGGGCGTGACGATGCCCACACCTGGGCTTGTCCGCTGGCGAGTGCTCGAAAGCCGGTACTCGAACCATGGGCCGCCACCAGCACGCTGACAGGCCCGCGGTCAGTGCCGGTCACCAGAATTTGCTCATTCTCGGTACCGGTTGACTGGCTGCGCACAGAACCGTTGCCCTGTTGTTCCAGATAGCCGGTCACCAACATGGGGGCGAGTGTTGCCCCCACGGTGTTGGAGCCGTGGATTTCCAGCTCGTTGGCGCTCGCGGCTGTGTGCAGGCTGGCAGCGGCCAACAGCGCAAGCCAGCGGCCTGCGGTTTTCAGTGTGGACTGAAGCATCGTAATGAAAACCTATTGAGATCAGGTGGTTGTTGACTCGGAAGGATGCTACGGAAATATGACAGTTGTGTGGCAGTCGATCTTGCAGCCCGCGTTTTCGGGCCATTCTTTTGTAAGAAAGTGTTAAGCAGGCCGCTGAGAGCCGGCCCGGGCTGGCTTATAGTCAAGGATGTCCGCAGTCACAATAACAAACGTAGCGGGGCCGTTTCATGCAAGCATCATCGCTTTCGTGCCAGTCAGACAAAGCGGGGCAGCCACCGGCGGTTTTCGAAAAGGTTTTGCTGATTGATGATCATGCGCTGTTTGCCCAGGCGCTGGCCGGGCTCATCTGTCAGGAGCAACTTGCGCTTTCGGTCATCACGGCCAGTACTTTGAAGAGTGCTGTTGCCCACCTCAGGCAAGATGCCGGGGTTGATCTGGTGCTGCTGGATCTGGCGCTTGACGGGGAGACCGGGCTTTCTCTTCTGCCCAGCCTGGCGGGGGCTGATCACATTCCGCCGGTGGTGATTATTTCCAGTAGTGAAGACGAGAGCACCGTGCGTGCCGCGCGCGCCGCCGGTGCCGTCGGATTTCTGGCCAAGTCGGCCGGGCGGGCGGCCCTGGTGCGGATGATGCAGGCTGTGCGGCGGGGGCAGGGCTACTTTCCTGGCGGCATTGCGCCACTGGCCCAGGGGGCTCCGTTGACCCGGCGTCAGCTTGAGGTGTTGGCGCTCCTGGCTCAGGGCTTCCCCAACAAGCGCATCTGCCAAAGCCTGGGGCTGACCGAGCATACGGTCAAGACCCATCTGAAAGCGATTTTCAGCCAGTTGGGGGTGCACAATCGCACCGAGTGTGTGAGCCGGGCGCGGGCCGCCGGCTGGTTGTAGCCGCCAACGGCAGGGAAACCCAGAACACGGCACCCCGGGCGAGCGGGCGTTCCGTGCCGCAGCGGCCCTGCATCAGCCGGGTAAACTCGCGAACGATGGTAAGGCCGAGCCCCAGCCCTGGCTGCCCGCTTTTCGGGGCCCGAACGTAAGGGGTAAACACCCGGTCGTGCAGGTCTCCCGACAGGCCGCAGCCATCGTCACAGACCCGGATCTGCGCGTGACCGTCTGCCGCCACGGCGGTCACCAGAATGTGCCTGCCTCCGCTGTGGTCGGCCGCGTTGATGACCAGGTTCTGCAGCACTCTCAGCAACAGGCTGGGGTCGGCCCTTAGATGCAGGGATGGCGGCAGGGGCGGTATGTCGAGCTGGATATCGCGGCGGGTCAGCGTCTCGGTAAGCAGGTCGCCAAGCTCCTGCAGGACAGCCGCAAGGCTGACCGTGCTGATGTCCGGCCGAACCATGCCGGCATTCAGCCTGGCGCTGTCGAGCACAGTGCCCAGGAGATTGCGCAGTTGACTGACCGTCCCCCGAAGCTGGTTGAGAAGCTGAGGGTGCGAGTGGTCGGGTTGCAGCGATGCCAGGGTCAGTTCAATGACGTTCAGCGGCTGGCGAAGATCGTGGCTTGCCGCCGTGATCAGTTCGGTTTTGCGGCGGCTTTCGTCCTCGGCGGCCTGATGCATCAGGTCCAGCAGCTGGCGGTCGAGAAAGTGGGCGCGATGGCGGTATTCGCTGATCCAGGCCCCCACCATGCCGATGACGTTGGCGGTGAACAGAAAGAACAGATTGGTGAAGGCTGCCGCTACCGGGTAACCGGCCCAGAGCTCTGCCAGCAAATAAGTGACAACCAGAATCAATGACGCCGCCGAGGCCTCGAAAAAGGGCAGGCCCATGGCGAAATAGCCGAACATCAGCATCAGGATCATACCCTCGTAGGGTAACGGGTAGGCTTGCCACCGGGCGACGAGAATAATGGCGATAACGCTCAGGCCTCCGGCCAGATAGGCCAGAACGTAAAGTCGCTCGAACGCCAGGTCGTCGGGCCTGTGATGATGGGCAAGCCACAGCACCGTGGCGATGATCGGGCAGGTCAACAGCAGGCGAATGCCGGCGGTGAGCCGTGCCAGTTCCGGAGGCAGTGTCATCAGGTCGACCAGCGCGTACACCAGGAACAGCACCAGGCCGGCCAGGGAGGCCAGCCGTGCCCGTTGGCGGACCAGGGCTGAGCGTACCTGGCGATAATCGGCCTCCAGTGCCGGCATGAAACGCAGGGTTCGGAATCCTCTGGCCTGCTGTTGTTGGATTTCTTCGGCCGTCATGGTTGTGTTCCATGAAGAAAGGAACCCCGATTCTAGACCGCTGACGTTCGCCATGCCGGGAGCCAGAGCACAGACTGATCAGCTCTGGTCCAGCATTCTGAGTTTCGCCCAGGTTCGCGTTTGCGTGTCCGGGAAATAATGTTCCAGCAGTGCGTTTTCATGTTGTTGCCGTTCTGCGCCGGCCAGTCCTTGCAGGGTCTGGCTGTGCAAGGCGTCTTCAAAGTCAGAGAACTGTTGGTCGAAGCGCTGTCGTTGCTGCAGATACTCGACAACACCCCCGGCACTGGCCGGGTCCATGCCAAGTTCCATCAGTTTCTGGCCGGCTGCTTCCGGGGAGCCGGCGCTCTCCAGGGCCTGCAAGCGCGCCTGATGCTGCCGGGTGTCGTGGTGCAAGCGTTGCTCGGTGGCGCGGAGGGATTCGGGTAGCTGATTGCGGTGCCACTGGATGAGGGCTTGCTTGCCGGGCTCCGACAGATCGGTTCTTTGCCGGATTTCCATGGCCGCCAGGGTGTATTCGCTGTAGGCCTCCTCCTGGCCGAAAAACGCCTGATGTGCGTCTGTGCTGAACACCGTGGCTCTGAGCTGTTTCAGCTCGCTCAGGGCCTTGCCGAGTGCCGCGAGCTGATACCGGGGGTCTGCCTGCCGGCTTGGGTCCAGCTCGGTCTGCATCATGTGCAGGGCTGCCTGCTTATAGGCCAGGTACTGATCGAGCAGAGCCATGGCCTGGCTGGCGGCGGGTTCCGGCAGATGGGTGGTGGCCAGTGACTGAATCTGGTCAATGGCCACCTGAGGCGAGACCTCGCCGACCGCACTCAGGAAGTAGTCGAAAAAGTCGCGAACCCCAATCTCCAGAACCAAGTGGCCCTGATCGTCGGCTCTCAGGTTGCCATCGATTTCGGTACCGGCCAGTGAGCGGGCAAAGCTTGGTTGCGGAAGCCGTGGTGGCGTTTGGCGCGAGGCCGGTGGCCCGGCTCGATACGGCTCGGAGGGGGGCTGAACCGAGGTTGTTGCCGGGGCCGAAACGCTGGCTCGATGCTTCCCGGCGGCCGCTGCGGTGGGCTGTGCGGGAGTCTGCCAGAACCAGAAGCCACCGCCGGCCAGAAGGGCCAGCAGGGCAACGGGAAGCAGCCACCGGATCGCGGGAATGGATGGGTGCTTCATGATCACCTCACAGTCCGCGATTTTTCAGGCGGTTGGCCTGGCTGCGATAGAGCGAGACCGGGTTGGTCCAGAGTGAACGCGCCCCGAGCAGATGGTTGATGGCATCGACGTGATTCATGTCGTAATGGGTGCCGATGACGTTACCCATCATGGTGGAGCAGACGCCAACCAGACCGTCGTTCGGCTCGCGGCCAAAGGCGAGAGAGGTTACGCCGAGGAACGGATCGGTAATGTCGAAGACGTTGGTCCAGACCGCCCGCCCGGTCCAGGAGAAGAACTTGATCTTCTGGCCATCAATCCAGACGTCCTCGCTGGTGCCGGCGCAGGCATTGCGGTTCACGCCTTTCCAGCCCAGCGCGTTGTTCAGGCTGGTTGTGCCCGGGGTGGTCAGGGTTTCCAGAGCGGCAATGCCGTCCTGAGGATTGCTGGCGCCCGACAGCGCATTGATCAAGCCGCCCAGGGCACTGGCGATGGCGTCGGCGCCACCCTCAACGTAGCTGCCCGGGGGGATGATGCCACGGATGACATCGGCCACCTTCGAGCCTTTGTTGACGCCATCAATCGATGTGACCGAGGCAATCCGATGCGGGATCAGCGCCGCGGCAACCCTTGAGGTGGGCGCCCCCTGGCTGTGGGCCATTACGTTGACTTTGCTGTGGCCCAGGCTGTTGATGTAATGGGCCAGTTGCTGGCCCCGTTGTTCGCTGCTGTTAACGAAAGACACGCTGGCGGTGTAAACCTTCGCGCCACTGCGCTCCAGGTTCCAGGGAATGGTGTGGAAGTAGTTGATCAGCCCACCGAGGGTGTTGAAACCGGTTACACCGTGCACCAGCACGATGGGGTGGCGGGTCTGGGTGTAGCTGGCGTGGCTCAGTATCGAGAACACCAGCATGAGAACTCCGGCCACAAGCCGGACGGGCATGGCAAAACGCATAGATGACTCCTGTTGTTTTTGTTGGTTGTCGATATGCAACCAGGAGTATCTCGAAGCCAGTGCAGGGCGGTAATCGCCCATTTGGGTGAGGCGATTCCGGTGACAGTCAGCTCAGAACCGGTGTGGCTCGAGCTCGGAATGAATGATGGTTTGCCCCAGCATGATAATGCGGCCGGTGTAGCGTTCCTCACCGGTGGTGGTGAAATCAAACAGGAAGCGCCGCCATACCCTCAGTTTGCCGTTCTGGTCCCGCTTGAACCACACCCCCCTGAGATAAACGGCATCATCCAGTAACAACACATCCATACTCTTGCAGTACCGGTGGGCAGCCTTCAAGACAAAATCCTTGATGGCTTTGGCGCGCCACCAGTACCAGATGACAAAGCTTGCGAAAAACAGCCAGAAAAGGGTAGCCAGGCTCAAGGGTTATTCAATCCTGCCGGTGATTTGGCCGGAGCAGGTCGCCCGCTCCGGAAAACCGTCAGACTACCCTATTGCGCCGGCTCAGGAAATCGCCGGGTATCGCCCCGGTCGGTTTCGCCCAGCAGCTGCTTGCACAACATCTGCAGGAAATGGCTGGTCAGCAGTTGGGCCTGGTCGACATTGGAGCCCAGCTGTTCGGACTCCTCCCGGGCGCTCTCACTGCTCTGTACGGATTGATCGCCCAGTTGCAAAAGGCGCTCGGCCTGACGCTCCACTTGAACTGCCAGCGCCGACTGCTGCTCGGTGGCCCCGGCCACTTCCCGGGCGCAGTCGTCGATAATGTCCATGTCTTTCAGTGTGGTTGTCAGTGCCTCGCCGGCTTCGGTCGCCAGGGTGGCGGTCTGGTCACAGGCAGAGCTACCCTGGTTGATCACATCCACCACCATGCGCGTTTCTGACTGGAGATCTCCGATCATGGTGTCGATCCGGCGGGTGGAATCGTGGGTGCGCTGGGCCAGCCCCCGGATTTCATCGGCCACAACGGCAAAACCACGCCCCGATTCACCGGCTCTGGCCGCCTCAATGGCGGCATTCAACGCCAGCAGATTGGTTTGTTCGGCAATGTCGCTGATGACTTCCAGTACCATGGTGATGGCGTTGCTGCGCTCTGTGAGCTTATCCATTTCGCCGTTGGCATCGGTCAATTGCTGCCTGAGACGGGACAGCGACTGGTTAACTCCATCCATCCGGTGCTGGCATTGACTGGCGGATTCACGTGCATCGGCGCTGGCCTGTTCGGTACGGACCGTCATCTCGTTGACGCGCCGGGCGCTCTGGGTCAATTCCTCAAAGGCGCGGGTAATCTGTTCAATATCGCCTTGCTGGCTTCTAATGCTGGCCACCGAACTGGAGACCCATTCAAGCGTGCGCTCCTTGCGACCGTGAAGTTTGCCAATATTGGCATACATTCGGGCCGACACGGCTCGCAGGGTTGCGTCGCGCTTCTGGCGGTCGTATTCAATCCACGCGCCTTCATCACGGCGCCCTGTGTAGATCCAGGGCATGACCGGATGAGCATCACAGCAGGTATCCCGGGCGCTGCGCACCATCGGCAGGGTCAGCCAGAAGAGCACGGCGAAAACGGCCAGTAGCAGGGCCTGCAGAGTGATCATGTCAGCCGTCGGCAGCGACGCCAGGCCGAACATCAAAAGGCTACCGGCAAGCAGAGCGTACAGGCACGCCAGCTTGGAAATGAGCGGGGGCGAGACGGCCAGAAAGCGTCGAGGCAGGCGCTCACGATGCCAGGCACCATAGGCTTTCTCAGCTCGCCGCACCTGATCGCGACCGGGTTTGCATCGAACCGACTGGAATTCCACCGGTTCGCCATTTTTCATGATGGGGGTGACATAGGCATCGACCCAGTAATGATCGCCATTCTTGCAGCGGTTTTTCACCATGCCGCGCCAGGATTCCCCCCTGCCAATGGTTGACCATAGGTCGGCGAAGGCTTCCGGCGGCATATCCGGGTGGCGGATGACGTTGTGGGGCTGCCCTATCAGCTCGTCCGGGGTATAACCGGCGACTTCCGCAAACTCGTCATTAACAGCGGTGATTTTACCCTTGAGATTGGTGGTGGTGATCAAATGGTAGTGCGCCGGGAAATCACGTTCGTGACCGGTAATCGGTTCGTTCCTGCGCATTGCGTACTCCCGGAAGGCGTTAGTTGTGTTTTTCAAGCACTATCGACCTGTATACGTTTGCGGGGTATCCATATATTGCAAATGTTGAAAATGCGTTCACATTTTCCTTTGCATTCGGTCGGCCGCGCACGGGTTTTGCAAAATGTGGATAGGTTTACGACATTTTCTGCCTATGCTGGAGACAAGAGACCCTGCCCGCGGCAGGTCGGACACCGAAGGGACACGGCGAATGCAGGCGTTGACAGAACGGGACTTCAAAGCCCTGGTGGATAACCATCCACGGGCCATTATGCTTTCGACACCTGAAGCGAGAATTACCTACGTGAACCGGATGTTTCACACGGTCACCGGCTACCGCGCCCAGGAAGTGCTGGGTCAACCGCCATCGGTGCTCAGCTCCGGGCTGCACTCGCCCGAGTTTTATCGCGCCATGTGGACCAGCCTGAAGGACCATGGGCGTTGGGAGGGGTTGATCTGGAACCGCCGTAAAAACGGGGACCATTATCCCCAGTGGCTGACCATCTATCCGGTGGATTACGAGGGCAGCCGGCTATATGCCGGCGTGTTCATGGATGTGAGTGACTTGACCGCCAACGATGAGCGACTGGCGAGCCTGGCCTATTATGATCCCTTGACCGAACTGCCCAACCGCTCGTTGTTCCAGGAGTTTCTCAAGTCCAGGGCGAACCAGCGCAAAACCGGGCCTGATCTGTTTGCGGTGCTCTATATCGATCTGGATTTTTTCAAGTCGATTAACGATCTTCATGGCCATGACTGCGGTGACCGGGTTCTGCAGCAAGCGGCGGCCTGCGTGCGGACCGTCGTTCGCAAAAGCGATGTGGTGGCCCGGCTTTCGGGCGATGAGTTTGCGGCCATGATCGAACTTGAGAGCGAAGACGAGTTGCCGGCGGTGTGTGAACGGATGACCCAGGCTTTCCGGGCGCCCATGGTGGTGGACTACCGGGAGCATTTTCTCTCGGCATCGGTCGGCGCGGCGATTTACCCGAACCATGGCAAGACATCGTCCGATCTACTGCAGAGCGCCGATCGGGCCATGTACGCTGCCAAGCTGGCAGGGCGGGCGTGTTATCGAATCTTCAGTGCCGCCGAAAGCGATCAGGGGAAGACGCAGCAACGGTTGTCCGAGGCTCTGGTTGCCTCGTTAAAGATAGCGCCCGAGGAATTCTCGGTGGTTTATCAGCCTCAATATGACCTTGCGACCGGCGTTATGGTGTGCATCGAGGCCCTGCTGCGCTGGCGTCATCCGGAGTTGGGCGCGGTGTCACCGGCGGACTTTGTGCCGGTGGCGGAACAACGTGGCCATATTCACGAGCTGACCGGGCAACTGATCCGTTGCATTCAGCAGGATCTGGACCGGTGCGTTGCGGGCAATGGGAAGGGCCGGCGCCTGGCAATCAATATCTCGGCCCGCCAGATTGCCGATGGTCGGCTGGATAGCTTGCTGGAACCGTTTTTCGAGCGGGCCCGGCAGGCTGGGTGGCAGCCGGAAATAGAGATTACCGAAACGCACCTGATGAATCTCTCCCGGCGCTGTCATGACAAGCTCAGAAGCTTTGGACAAAGAGGCGTTACGGTTGCCATTGATGATTTTGGCACCGGTTACTCGTCACTGGCCTACCTGCACACATTGCCCGTTCATGTGCTCAAGATTGACCGGCAGTTTGTGCAAAGGCTCGGAGGTGAGGGGAAAGACACGCGTATCGTTTCGGCCATTCTGGGCATTGCCGAGGCACTGGAGCTTGAGGTTGTGGCTGAAGGCATTGAAACGGAGTCCCAGAGGTGCAAGCTGAGGGACCTGAATTGTCACCGTGGCCAGGGATACCTGATGGCCAGGCCTGCTCCCTTCAATCAGTTGCCGCTGGATTGATAAACATCAATTTACCGCCGAACTCCTTCGCGTTTCCGGACTTTTTGCAAGATTTGGCTAGGGCTTTGGCGGTGCCTGGCATACAACAGGATTCTCACTCACTGTGTGTTCACGTTGTATGTGCCATTATACTGCCAAACCGGATCTGGACGCCTATCTCCGGCTGAACCGCGCCGCCGAGAGCGAGTGGCTGGCTGCCATCCGCGAGTTGCTGGCTAGCGACGAGGTGCAGACTGTTCTGTCTCGCCCCCAGGCGGTTGTGGGTTCGTTGTCGTCTCTGGCTGCTGAGCAGGGCACATTGGGTGTTCTGGACATGGCACAGGACACTGAGCTGCATTTGACCGGATTGCCGGCCACTTTGATGGTGGTACCGGTGGCAGGGCAATGTGATGTCCTGTTAGAGCAAGGCTGCAAACAGTCGGCCTTCCCTGCGGCTGTGCTCAAGCCCGGGCAATCGGTTGTTATTCATTCAGGTGAGTGCGCCCGGTTAGTGTTGCTAACCCCGAAGAACGTGGGTGTCGGGGGAGAGCTGTGTCCGGGCAGGCTGGCACGGATGGCAGATCAGGTTCATCGGTTTTTACAATATTCGGGCTTTTTCCGGAATCACGGGGAGGCTTGCCGCTCCATGGATGAGTTGCTTGAGCGGCTGCTTGAGCTGGCGCTCGGTGTTCAGGATAACCCTGGAGAAGCGCCGGGGGAACTCGACCGCAGGCTGGTGCGGGTGATAGACAAGATTCACGACGAGCCGGCCTGGGAGTTCGACCTTCAGGAGCTGGCCAGTCATTCCGGCGTCAGTGAGCGCAATCTGTACTATCTGATGAAACGTGAAACCGGAATGACGCCTTACCGCTACTATCAGCGCTGCCGGTTAGTGCGCGTTCGCCGCCGGCTGGTGGACTGCCAATGCGATGTGCCCCACATCTCCTGGTATGCGGCAGATGAGGGGTTCACACATCTGGGCCGGTTTGCGGCGCTGTACCGTGAACATTTCGGTGAGTTGCCCAGCGAGACGGTGCAATGGCGACGACGATTGCAGGTAGGCGAGATCGCCCCGGAGTCGCCCCGCGGCATTGTCGCGTCCTGAGATAAAAAAAGCCCGGCTGTTTGCCGGGCTTTTCGTCAGGGCCGACTCAGGGGTTGCCGGCGTTGGTCTGTGTTGATGCGGTGATCTCTCCGTTACCGTCGTTATCCACCGCCGAAGCGTTATGATCGCGGGCCAGCAGGATGTAGAACGCCGGCAACACGAACACCGTAAACAAAGTGCCAATGCCCAATCCGGCACTGATGGTCAGGCCGATGGCAAACCGGCTCTCCGCGCCCGGGCCGACAGCAATCAGCAGCGGCACCATGGCAAAGATCAACGCCAGAGAGGTCATGATGATGGGCCGCAGCCGGATGGCTGCCGCTTCAATCACCGCATCCACCTTGTTCAGGCCATTTTCTTTCTGCAACTGATTGGCAAATTCCACGATAAGAATGCCGTTTTTCGACACCACGCCGATCAGCGTGATCAGGCCCACCTGGGTGTAGATGTTCATGGAGGCAAAGCCCAGCACAATGAACGCCATCGCCCCGGCCACCGACATGGGTACCGACACCAGGATGATGATCGGATCGCGCCAGCTTTCGAACTGCGCCGCCAGCACCAGATAGATCACCAGCAGAGACAGGAGGAAGGTCACCATCAACGCACTGCCCTGGGTGGCCAGCTGGCGGGTTTGCCCGGTGTAGTCGAAGCTGAACCCCTGGGGGAAGACATCGCTGGCGGTTTGCTCCATGAAATCCATGGCCGCGCCGTCGGCAACACCTGGCATGACCACCCCTTCCAGCGTCAGCGAGTTTTGCTGGTTGAACTGGGTGCGGTTCGAGGGCTCTACTTCCTCAGTAAAGCTTACGACGCTCGACAGTGGCACCAGTTCGCCGTTTCCGGCGCGAATGTAGTAATCCTGCAAGGATTCCTTGCTGGGGCGGAAGTTGTCGTCCACCTGAGGAATCACCTGGTACGACCGGCCTTCCATATTGAAGCGGTTGATGTAGCCACCACTGAGCATACTGGCCAGCGACTCGCCGACATCCTGCATCGACAAGCCCAGGTCGGCTACGCGGTCGCGGTCGACATTCACCCGGGTAACCGGCTTGTCGAAGTTGATGGACTTCTTCAGGAACATGAAGTTGCCGCTTTGCATCGCCTTGCCCAACATTTCTTCTGCCACCTGGTCCAGCTGTTCATAGCTGCCGCCGGTGGACATCACGAACTGGAACGGCAGGCCGCCGCCGGAACCGGGCAGTGAGGGCCTGGGGAAGACTGCGGTTTGCAGGCCGGTGACATTTTTCAGCTCTGCATCCAGCTTGGGTTGTACCTCGAACTGGCTGATTTCACGCTCGCTCCAGGGGGCCAGCTTGAAGCCGCCGAACACCGCGTTCGGGCTGGTGATCCCCAGGATCATGAAGTCTTCGCTGTAACCCGGCACACCGCTCATGCGCTCCTGAACTTCCTGACCGTGGTCATACAGATAATCGAGGGTGGAGGTTTCCGGCCCCAGCCCCTGATAGAACAGGATGCCCTGGTCTTCGGTCGGGGCCAGCTCGTTCTGGCTCATCATCACCATGAAATAGATGGAGCCGAGCACAACCAGGGCAAAGAACACCACCACGGACTTGGTTTGCATCAGGGATGCCAGGGCGGCTTTGTAGCCCCCGGCGAGGCCATTGAAGGTTTTTTCCACGACCTGCTCGAAACGGCCGGGATCACCGTGGGGTTTCAGCACCTTGCCGGATAGCATGGGCGAGAGGGTCAGGGCGACAATGCCGGAGATGACAACGGTGCCGGCCAGC
The DNA here is from genome assembly GCF_049943275.1 of Marinobacter sp. VGCF2001. Taxonomy (NCBI): domain Bacteria; kingdom Pseudomonadati; phylum Pseudomonadota; class Gammaproteobacteria; order Pseudomonadales; family Marinobacteraceae; genus Marinobacter; species Marinobacter sp. VGCF2001. The sequence goes on along the minus strand of NZ_JBNFVX010000007.1, from coordinate 56,901 downwards.
GTGAACGCAAACTCGGTAAACAGCGAGCCCACCAGGCCGCCCATAAAACCAATAGGTGCGTACACTGCGACCAGTGTGGTGGTCATGGCAATGATGGGGGTAGCCATTTCGCGGGCACCGTTGATGGCGGCATCGAACCGGGATTCCCCCTGTTCAATGTGCCGGTGCACGTTCTCCACCATGATAATGGCATCATCCACCACCAGCCCGATCGCCAGCACCATGGATAGCAGTGTCAGCAGGTTCAGGGAAAACCCGAACATCAGCATGACAAAGGCACCGCCAATCAGCGACAGCGGTACCGCCACCGAAGGCACAATGGAGGCCCGCACCGAGCCCAGGCACAGGAACACCACGGCCAGAACAATGATCATGGCCTCCAGCAGAGTCTGGATAACCTCATTGATGGAATCTTCGATGAAGTCGGAGGCGTCATAGGCCAGGCGAACATTCAGGCCGCTTGGCAGCTGGCTTTCGATATCCGGCAGCTGGCCTTTGACCAGGTCTGCCACTGTCAAAGGGTTGGCACCGGGTGCCAGCTCGATGGCCACGTAGGTGGCGGGCTCGCCTTTGTAGAGCGCCAGATTATCGTAAGACTCGGACCCCAGCTCTACCCGGGCAATATCCTGAAGGCGGATCAGCGTGCCGTTGGCCTGTTTGACCACCAGGTTGCGGAAGGCCTCGGGGTCGGCGATGTCGGTATCGCTGGTCAGGCTGACTTCGGTGTACTTGCCTTTGGTTTTACCCACGGCGGCCTGATAGTTGTTGGCGCGGAGCTTGGCGGCAACCTCGACTGGCGTCAGGTCGACAGCGGCCAGGCGCTCCGGATCGAGCCAGATACGCAGGGCAAAGGTACGGCCCAGAAGTTCGGCCTTGCCAACGCCGGCCAAAGCCTGGAGCTTGGGCTGGACCACCCGGGTCAGATAATCGGTAATCTGGGGAACATCTAGTTCGGTGCTGTAAAAGGCAATGTACATCAGCGCCGTGTTGTCGCCGGTGGTTGAAGTGATCACCGGGTCTTCGGCGTCTGCCGGCAACACGTTACGCTGGCTGGCCACCTTGGCCTGGATTTCCGCAAGCGCATCGTTAGCGTCGTAATTCAGGTTCATCTTGGCCTGAATGGTCGACACGCTCTGGGAGCTGGTGGAGGTCAGATAATCGATGCCGCTGGCTTCGGCAATGGCCTGTTGCAACGGCGTGGTAATAAAGCCCTTGATCAGATCGGAACTGGCACCGGGATAGGCCGTGGTTACGGTGACCGTGGTGCTTTGAAGCTCCGGATACTGCCGGATTTCCATTTCCATGGCGGCCCGCGCACCGATCAGCAGGATCAGCAGGCTGACCACCGTGGCCAGAACCGGCCGGTGGACAAAAATGTCGGTAAATTTCATTACTCAGACGCCTCCTGGCCGGACTTGTCCTGAATTTCAACACGCTGCCCGGCCCGGAGTCTGAGCAAACCTTTGGCGACAACGGTCTCGCCTTCTTCGAGACCGGAAATAACAGCGGCCCGACCGTCCCGGACTTCGCCGGTGGTTACCGTCCGGCGACTGACTGCCAGCTCGCCGTTTTCGTTTTCCTCTACCACAAAGACAAAGTTGCCGTAGGTGTTGTAGGAAATGGCAGTACGCGGCAGGGTAACAACGTTGTTGTCCCGGGGCTGGCCGGTCTGGATAGTGGCGAACATACCCGGGCGCAACAGGTTCTGCTCATTGTCGAGCGTGGCCCGGATGCGCACGGTACGGGTTTCCGGGCTTACCGAGGTGTTGATGGCACTGACTTCACCTGCAAAAGTCTGCTCAGGTACTGCAGCAACGGTAACCGAGACCGGGTAGCCCTGATCGACGTCTGGCAGGAACTTTTCAGACAGGGTGTAATCCACGTAGATAGGATCGAGCATATTGATCTCGACAATCGGCGTGCCAGTGGCGACGTACTGGCCCTGGTCCACCATGCGGATGCCAAGCTTGCCATCGAAGGGGGCGCGGATAACCTTTTTGTTCAGCTGGGCCTCGGCTTCGTTCACGCGGGCGCGGGCAGCGTCAAAGTTGGCCTTGGCTTCATCGTACTGGGACTGGGATACGGCGCGCTTCGGCAGTAGATCCGAGACCCGTTTGAATTCCTGTTCCGCCAGTTGCGATTCGGCGCGGCGGGTGCGGAGGGCGGCCTCGTCTATGGCCGCATCGAGGCGAACCAGAATGTCCCCTTTGCTGACGTTGTCGCCGGATTCAAAGCCAACGCTTTCAATAACACCGGGGACTTCGTTGGCTACTTCAATGCCGTTGATGGCGGTGATGCTGCCCACGGCCTTGATGGTGGGCTGCCAGTTTTCGGTACTCGCCCGGGTGACAGATACCACGGCCGGCGGCTGTGGTTGAGACAGCTGCTCTTTCATCTGGCCGAACTGGTAAAATTTGTAACCGAAAATGCCACCCAGCACGGCGCCGAGGAAGATTAAAACGATGACGAAACGGGAAGCAGTGCGCATAAGTCTGTTCCTGGGAGTAAATTGCCTGAATCTGATAAGGTCGCCCGGACAGGAAGGTTGATCGCTATCCTTGCAAATCAGGGCTAGAAGACCGTGTATTAGAACGAAAGTTCAATTTGAATAATAGGATGCTACAAAAGCTGCTGCTATTTGTCACCCGTTTGCATTTTGGCTGCAGTATAAATACTGCCCGGAACCTACGTTAAGGGCTACCGTGTGGATTAATATACCCGGCTGTGGTGTTGTCTTTCGCCGTTTCACCCAAAGCGCGCAGGAATTATAAAATGCAACTGATTCTCGGCCTGGCACTTGCTGCCGCGGTGTTTGTGATTCTCAAGAAGTGGGGCGCCTTGTCTCCGGAAAGCCAGAAGGCCGCCATCTGGAAGGTGGTGCTGGTTGCCGGTGGTGCGCTATTGCTGTTTATGGTGCTGACCGGCCGGGTGCACGTGCTCACCGCGGGGGTTGCGGCGTTGATTCCTCTGCTGAGAAAACTGCCGGCCCTGCTGCGTTACGCACCGATGTTCCGCAAGTTTATGGGGGATGCGGCCAGTTCAGACTCAACACGGCAGGCGGGGGCGGGCAGCGCGCCGCCTCGCGGCCCGATGGATGAGCGTGAAGCCTGCGACATTCTGGGAGTCAGCCCTGGCTGCCCCCGCGAAGACGTGATAGCGGCCCACCGCAAGCTTATGTTGAAAGTGCACCCGGATCGCGGCGGTAACGATTACCTGGCGGCGAAATTGAACGAGGCCCGGGATGTGTTGCTGGGCAAACGTAACCACGCCTGATCAGGGCAGAATCTCGACCTTCACATCAATTGACAGGTTTTCCGAGCGTTTGCCGTTTACCCGATAACTGATCCCTTGCTGTTTCTGGCGGGTCGCTGTTCGGGTTCCTCCCAGGCTGACCCATTGCCCCGGCTCGACACGCCGGATGGTCATCAGCGCCTCGGTTTCGTAGCCGGGCAGGGCGGCCGGGTCTTCCTCAAAGGAGACGATGCTCAGTTCCACTGCCTGGTTGGAAATGGCCTGCGGACTCACCACAAATCCGCTGCGGGTTGTCACCTGTTGCAGAATGGCTGCGGGGTTGCGGCCGCCCTGAATCGCGAATGGCAGGGTTTGGATCTTGCCGGACGTAATGTGGGCGGACTGACCATCCTGAACAATCAGCTGACGTTCCCGGGTGGAATGGGTGCTGATGGTGCGGCGCCCGGCACTGGCGCTGGCAGCGCCATTGGAAACATCGATACCGGCACCGGATTGCTTGCCTCCGACATCCTCGCGATAGCGAACGCTTACTCGCATCTGTATCGGTGCCACATCGATCGATTGCACCAGAGTGCCGATTTCATCCAGCAACCGCGGCTCACCGCGCACCACCAATTGCTGGCCTCGGGCCGTTACGGTCACGGGCGTCTGCTGATAGAGTTCGCGCACCTGGGCGGCAACGTCATCGGCGGTGCGGTTGTGAAGCTCATAGACTCTGGCTTCTGACTGTGCCCATGCCCCGCCGGAGAGTGTCAGCAGGAGCAGAAGCCAGGCCGTGGGTAGCCAGAACCGGGTGCAGCGCTCGGGATTGTGCATAGCGGCCTCCGAAGCCATGGTGGGCAAGCTGCCGCAAAAATAATCTGTGCTGCGGGTTGCCTTCGTTAAAACCGTGGGTATATAGTGAAAAGCATGAAGACCTTACACGCAGACTGTCAATTGAATGTTCTGAAAGCTTTCGGTGAAACACTGAAGGCTTCGGGTTCTGCCGTGTATTTTTGGTGGTTTGGTTATGGCTTTTATTTTAGCCAGAGCCCGGGCCGCCCATAAGATCTTCATCGACCGAACATAACGAGGAAGGCAGCCCGGCAAGCAACCCAGGCTGCCACCGGACTCAAAAAAGCCCCGACTGGTAGCCCAGCCGGGGCTTTTTCGATTCTGACACAGGGAAATGGGAACACAGACATGAATATGCCGCTGAAATCTGAAACACGGGACGAGCAATCCTCGAGTGCCTGCCAGCAACGTCAGGAAGCCAGGCTGCCCACGGCCGCCGAGCTGCGCCAGCAGTTTCCTGCCGATGAGCAACGGGTGCGGGCGATTGCCGGCTACCGTGATCAGATTCGCGCAATACTGCACGGTCAGGACGACCGCACGCTGATTGTCATGGGCCCCTGCTCTATCCATGACGAGCAGGCTGCCCTGGATTATGCCACGCGCCTGAAAACGTTGTCAGATGAGGTCAGTGACCGCTTTTTGATTGTTATGCGGGCGTACCTGGAAAAGCCCCGGACCACGGTAGGCTGGAAAGGGATGCTGTACGATCCGGAGCGCACCGGCCGTGGTGATTTGAAGCAAGGCCTGGCAAGGTCCCGACAGCTTTTGCTGGCCCTGTCTGAGCTGGGTCTGCCGCTGGCAACCGAGGCCCTGAGCCCGTTCATGGTGGACTACCTCGGTGATCTGGTGAGCTGGACGGCCATCGGCGCCCGCACGACCGAATCTCAGATTCATCGGGAAATGGTCAGTGGCTTGCCCATGCCGACCGGCTTCAAAAATGGTACGGATGGAGGCATTACGGTGGCCAGCCATGCCATGAAATCAGCGGCGCACCCACATCATCACATGGGAATATCTCACAACGGTTCGCCAGCCATGATCTCCACGGCGGGCAACCCGGATACCCATCTGGTGCTACGCGGCGGGCGCGGCGTGACCAACTATGATGAGCTGAGTATCGCCAAGGCCGTGGCGGAACTGGAAGCAGCCAGCGTATCGACAGCGGTGATGGTGGATTGCAGCCACGATAACGCGTGCAAACAGGCCGAGCGGCAGATCGACATTGCCAAAAATGTGATGGCACAGAAGCGTGGCGGCAACCGTCATATTAAAGGCCTGATGCTGGAAAGTTTCCTGGAATTCGGCCGGCAGAACGATGGCGATGACCTGGTCTATGGCTGCTCTATTACTGATCCGTGCCTGGGCTGGGAGCAGACAGAGGCTCTGATCCGCTCACTGTAGAGAACAGCAGTTGCCCGGCCAGGAGCAGCAGAATGCCGCCCATGGCCCGGTCGAGCCAGTGACCGAACCGGTTGAAGCCCCGGCGGACTCGGGGGTGGGTGAAAAATAAGGCGACCAGGGTAAACCACACGCCGGTGGCCACTGCCATATACAGCCCATAGCCGGCCTGCAGCAGAACCGGCGTGCCGGGATTGATGATGACGGAAAACAGTGAGACGAAGAACAGCGTGGCTTTGGGGTTGAGCGCATTGGTGAGAAATCCGAGCCGAAACGCCGCCCAGCCGGTTTGAGTTCGGCCCCCGTTAGTCTGAACGTGAACACCGCCGGGCTTGGACTGCAGACAGTGCCAGGCGATATACAGAAGATAGACGGCCCCAATCACTTTCAGAACGGTGAACAGCATCACGGACTGCTGGATGATCAACCCGATGCCCAGCAAGGAATAGCCCACGTGCAACAGAATACCGATACCAATCCCGGCTGCGGTCAGTAACGCATTGCGCCGGGCCTGCGTGAGCGCCTGACGTAACACAACGGCGAAATCCGGCCCGGGGCTGGCAACGGCCAGCAAGTGCACCAGGGCAACGGTCAGAAATTCCAGCCAGTAATTCTGCACAATCATTCTCCGGAGTGTGGGCGCTGTCGATCAGGTTGGATCACGGCTGCCTGGTTTGTGGCAGGGATTTTTTTGAGGCTCTGCCTGTCAGCGCATAATAAGCTTTCTATACTTTAACCAAAGAGCTCTGGCGTGTGATAGCACGAAATGCCTGAAATATCAGCGAGTCTCCAGGAGGCAGGATGAACAAGCGAGAAGTGGACGTAGCGGTTATTGGTGCGGGTACGGCGGGAATGGTCGCCTATCAGCGTGCCAGCAAGGCCACAGACCGGGTTGTGCTCATTGAAGGCGAGCAGTACGGGACTACCTGTGCCCGGGTTGGCTGTATGCCCAGTAAACTGCTGATTGCCGCCGCCGAAAGCGCGCATCAAACCCGGCAGGCTGAGACCTTTGGCGTGTTGCCCGGGGAGGTGCGCATAGACGGCCAACAAGTGATGGCCCGGGTGCGTGAATTACGTGATGGCTTTGTGGCACCGGTGGTGCGCTCCATGGAGTCGCTGCCGGCGGAACACCGATTGATGGGCCACGCCCGGTTTGTCGATGGCCACCGTCTGGTCATTGGCGATCACACGGAAGTAACGGCGAAACGGATTATTATTGCCACGGGTTCCCGCCCCAGTATCCCCGGCCTTCTTAAAGAGGCCAAGGACCGCCTGGTGATCAACGATGACGTTTTCGACTGGCAGGATCTGCCGTCATCGGTTGCCGTGTTCGGCCCGGGCGTGATCGGCGTGGAACTGGGGCAGGCGCTGAGCAGACTGGGCGTCAGGGTTCGGCTGTTTGGGCTCAGCGGCGGGATCGGCGGCATTCAGGATGAAAAGGTAAGGGAGTATGCGTTGGGAGCGTTCCGCGAGGAATTCGACATCAGCCCGAAAGCAGAGACCCGGCGCGTCGAGCGAACCGAGGCGGGAGTCTGCATCAGCTGGCGAGAAAGCGGGCAAGCGCACGAGGACACCTTTGATTATGTGTTGGCCGCCACCGGGCGTCGGCCGAATATTGATCACCTGGATATTCAGAACGCCGGCATCGAGTTAGACGAGCGTGGCTTGCCGGTGTTCGATCCGTATACCCTGCGCTGCGGAGATAGCCATATTTTTATCGCCGGGGACGTGAACAACAACCGGCCATTGCTGCACGAGGCCGCCGATGAGGGGCGGATTGCCGGTGACAATGCCGGGGCCTGGCCGGATGTCCGTGCGGGGGCGCGAAAAACACCGATGGCCGTGGTGTTCACAGACCCCCAGATTGCGTCGGTGGGGCTGAACATCCACCAGGTGGACACGCGTTGCCAGGGATGTTTTGCGGTGGGCGAGGTGACGTTTGACGATCAGGGGCGCAGTAAGGTGATCGGTAAAAACCGCGGGCTGCTGCGGGTTTACGGTGAGCACGGCAGCGGGTTGTTTCTGGGAGCGCAGATGTTCGGGCCGGCGGCGGAGCACGTGGCCCATCTTTTGGCGTGGTCGGTACAGCAGCGCCTGACCGTCAGCGAGATGCTCGAAATGCCGTTCTATCATCCAGTGATTGAAGAGGGCGTGCGTACCGCCCTGAAGGACCTGAGCAGAAAGCTCCAGATCGGGCCGGAGCCGGGCGAGGGGTGCCTGGATTGCGGCCCGGGCATTTAAGCTTTGCCCCGTGGTTGACCGGGGGCAAAGCTTTACACTGTGTTTTGCTTTAGATTCATGGCGTTGGCGGTTGCATTCTGTTGTCGCCGGGCCCATATCTTCTCATGGAAAAAGTAGGCGACGGTGTTAATCGCGGGTTCCACCATGGCGATCAGGCTGCCCACCAGAATATCGCCGGTCAGCAAATACGCCACCGTGAAGGCCACGGTAAAGTGCGTTACCGCGAAGGTGATGGTTTTCAGAAACGACGGATCAACACTGGTGTCGTGATTGTGAACAAATAACTTCAGGGTGCTCATGGAATCCGCTCCGCGTCAGAAAAGTAATTGCATTCAGTACAACGCAAATGATAACTGTTTTCAAATTGAAAGAGCTGGCCATTATGATAGCGTGAAGCTATGAGAGGCTGGCTTGATCTATGAGTTTGCACTATTGGTTGTATTGAATTTTCAAACTATCGTATGCCGGAATGAATGGCATAACGTGATTGTTAGATAAATCCTTAATGTGAATCAGGAGGTTCAACATGGGTAAGAACTTTATTGGTCTCGACACAGACAAAACGCAGAAGCTGGCGGACGCACTCAACGAATTGCTGTCCAATTACCAGATCTTCTATATGAATGTGCGGGGTTATCACTGGAACATCAAAGGCGAGAACTTCTTTGAATTGCACGCCAAGTTCGAGGAGCTCTACGACGACCTGTTGCTCAAGATCGACGAAATTGCCGAACGTGTGCTGACCCTGGGCCATCGCCCGGCTCACGCCTACAGCACCTATATCGAAAAGTCCGAGGTGCCGGAGCGTAAAGACGTGTCTGATGGCAAAGAGGCGGTGGGTAACATCGTCGACAGCTTCGCGAAACTGATTGCCAAGCAGCGTGAACTGCTGAGCCTGGCCGGCGAAGCCGAGGACGAGGGTACGGTCGCACTGATGAGTGACTACATCTCCCAGCAGGAAAAAACGGTGTGGATGTACCGTAGCTATCTGGGCCAGTAAAACCTCGCCCGATACTGACCTGAAATGGCGGCTCCTGTAGCCGCCATTTTTTATGTCTGTATGAACGTTTTTCGTGTGAACGCTCCGGCCTGCGTTTCTTTTAAAACGGTTTCGAGGGTATCAAGCCGGCTTACAGGGTTTCACGGGCCAAGTGCAATCTTCTGGGTGAGAACCCGATTATAGAGATGGCACAGTCTGATGGAGAAACCACTTTTCGGTGATCACCTTGCGGGTAAACCAGTGCGACCGCATGAGTGTGCTGGCAATGGTTTGTTTCAGCCACTCCGGCACTTCGAACCCTGGTTCCTGATCGGCTGCCCGGGTACCGAAACGCTCTGCAATGCGCTCACCGTAAGGTTGCAATGACAGGGCGGAGTAATCCGTGGCTCGCTTGATCACATCGGCGGCGATCAACGCGGATTCAATGGCGGGCCGGATGCCCTCTCCACTCTGGGTGTATGCCAGCCCGGCAGCGTCTCCGACCAGTATTACCCCATCATCCACCAGGGGGCGGTTGGCATGGTCATACAGCAGGTAAGCGTGCCCTTTGAAGCGTCCCGGCAGGTCCGAAGGAATACGGCCGGATTGTTTCATGGTTTCGACAAACGCTTCGAGGTGATCGGACAAGCGGTGGTTGTCTTCGCGACCCAGGCCGATGTTGATAAAGCGGCCCTTGCGAAATACCCAGGCATACCCCTTGAGATCGCGGCAGAACCAGAGCTCCGGGGTATCGCCCCGGGCCTCGCACACCCGGGCCTGCTCTGGCGTCATTTCGAATTCGACCTCCTTCGCAGCCACGACGGTCTCGTGTTTTCCGGGACCCTCGCCTGTCGCTCGGGCAACCGGGCAGAAATGGCCGCCTGCACCGATCAGCAGTGGTGCCTGCCAGTGCCCGTTGATGACCCAGTTGCCATTGCTGCGCTTGATCGATTTCACGGGCGTGGCGAGTTGTTTCTCGCAGCCGGCCCGGTCCAGCAGAAACGCATCGAACTCGCAGCGGCGGATGCCGTAGCTGACGATGTCGCCATGGTCGTTCTCAACGGCGTCCTGGCCGATCATGCCAATCCGGAATCGGCGAATAGGCTGCAACGTCCGCCCTTTGCCGTAGTCAACAGGGTCGATGCCCAGGCTCTGCATCACCGCGGGAGTTACCCAGCCAGCGCAGGTCTTGTCTCTGGGAAAGCTTTCCTTGTCGATGATCAGAACTCGTTTGCCGGTGTCTTCGAGGCTGTGGGCCAGGGTTGCGCCGGCAGGCCCGGCACCGACAATGATGATGTCGTAGTAATCCATCAAACGCCCTCCGGGGTTGCCGGGAAGCTGTAAAGATCTTGCCGGCTTCGGGGCAGCTGATTGTTGTCGCCATGGGTAAAGACCACCTGGAAAAGCTGCAGCGACCCGGCCCGGAAGGCCGCAATCGAGCCGGCCAGGTACAGCCGCCAGGCGCGGGTGAAGTGCTCATCGTACATATCGGTGACGGCATCCTGGTTGGCGTTGAAGTTGTCCAGCCAGTCCGTGAGAGTCTGGGCGTAGTGCAGGCGCAGGTTCTCGACATCAAGCACCGAGAAATCGCCGTGCTCACAGATGCTCATGCATTCGCCGATACTGGGTGGATAGGCGCCGGGGAAGATCCGTTTTTCGATCCAGGCGTTCATCAGCATGGGGCGGTTTCGCCCGATACTGTGTAGCAGCGCGACGCCATTGGGTTTTAGCGATCGCTTGATCAGCTCCGAGAGGGCGGGGTAGTTGTCCTTGCCCACGTGCTCGAGCATACCGATGGAGACGAAGGCATCGTATTGCCCTTCAATGTTGCGGTAGTCGTCTTCGACATAGGTCACGAGATGATCCAGCCCCTGCTTCCGGGCCTCATCGCGCGCGTATGCCAGTTGTTCCCGGGATATGTTGTAGGAGTGCACCTTGACCTGGAAATTGCGGGCCATATAGCGGGCCAGGCCACCCCAGCCGCAGCCTGCTTCGACAACCGTCATGCCCGGCTTCAGGCGCAGCTTGCGGCATACGTGTTCCAGCTTGGCCAGCTGGGCCTGCTCCAGGGTGTTGTCCGGGTGCTCGTAATAAGCGCAGGTATACTGCCTCTCCGCTTTATCGAGCCACAGGCCATAGAATTCGTTGCCCAGGTCGTAGTGGTGGTGAATGTTCTCCCGGGCTTCGGAGATACCGGTCGGGCGGGGATTGTGGTTGCGCCACAGAGCATCCAGCCAGCGGGGCCAGCGCTGGCGCGCTGCGTGCACCGACCGATACAGGGTCTCCATCAAATCCGGCAGATCGCCTTCGATGTCCAGTCGTCCGGCGGCATACAGGTCGCCAAACGCAAGATTGGGGTTGGCGACCAGGGCGTACAATGCCTTGTGATCGTTGAGGTGAAGGGTGAATTGGGGCTCCTCGTTGTCAGGCTCAATGGTGTCGCCGTTCCAGAGACGAAAACGGATGGGGGGAGAGCCGGCCATCCGCATCAGTTTGGTGATCAGCCACCGTTCGTAGTTGTGGGGTTCGCGGTCGGGCTGGTCATTGGCCAGCGGCAGACTCAAGACATGGCCGCGAGGGGCATCATCGCCTTGTGCTTCGGGTTTGTGCGCGGTGTTCTGTGCCATGGAATGCTCTCCCCTCCAACTCGTTATAATTCGTGCCATCCCGAAAACTGAACTGAGAGTCGCGGCTTCCTGACTCAGTATAGAAAATGATCAGCTTTTGTCAGGTTTGTGCGTGAATGAGTTGGATTTAGGGGCGGGGGGGAGCGACGGAGCCGGTTCGGCCGGCTCCGCCAGAGGGTTGCACCAGGGGGTGGTGTCAGTAAGTTGCACTCATGCCAAACCATTCCGGGAAGATGACGATCAGCGCCAGCACCAGAATCTGGATCAGAATGAAGGGGATAATGCCTTTGTAGATATCGGTGGTTCGGACTTCCGGCGGTGCCACGCCTTTGAGATAGAACAGCGAAAATCCGAAGGGCGGCGTCAGGAAACTGGTTTGCAGGTTCATCGCAATCAGAATGGCGAACCAGAGCATATTGATGCCCATGGCTTCGGCCACCGGGGCCAGAATGGGAACGATGATGAACGAAATCTCCACGAAATCAATGAAGAAGCCCAGTATCAGGATCACCAGCATGGCCAGGATAATAAAGCCCCATTGTTCGCCCGGCAGCATCATCAGCCAATCTTCCAGCAGATAGTCGCCCCCGGTGTAGCTGAACACCATGGAAAAGGCGGTGGCGCCGATCAGGATCGCAAATACCATGGCGGTGACGCTGACCGTATCCCGGGCGGCATCCCAGACCATCCTGAACGAGAACTGGCGGTAGATCAGCGCCAGCACGACCGCGCCGACACCACCCAGGGCCGAGGATTCGGTTGGCGTGGCAATGCCGGTGAAAATGGAACCCAGTACCACCACAATCAGTGCCAGCGGGGGGATGATGGCCAGCAAGGCGTCGCGGATTTCCTTGCCTCGGCTGACGGATTCATCGGTGGCAGGCATGGCGGGTGCAGTTTCGGGTTTGAGCCGGGTCAGAACCAGGATATAGATGATATACAGGCCAATCAGCACCACGCCGGGCAGAACCGCCGCCTTGAACAGATCGCCGACCGGCAGCCCCAGAACATCCCCCAGAATGATCAGAATAATAGACGGTGGCACAATCTGGCCCAGCGTGCCGGATGCGCAGATGGTGCCGGTAGCCAGGCGTTTATCGTACTTGTGGGCCAGCATGACCGGCAGCGAAATCAGCCCCATGGCCACCACGCTGGCGCCGACAACTCCGGTAGAGGCGGCCAACAGGGCACCGACCAGAATGGTGGAGATTGCCAGGCCGCCGGGCAAGCCGCCGAACAATCGTCCCATGGACGTTAACAACTGCTCCGCCAGTCGCGTGCGTTGCAGCACTACACCCATAAAAATGAACAATGGCACCGCCATTAGCACCGTATTCTGCATCACGCTCATGATCCGAAACGGCATGAACGCAAACAGATCCATGCCTTCGGCGTAAATGCCAAAGAACAACGCAACGCCGCCAAACGTGAAGGCGACCGGGAAGCCGAACATCAGCATGACCAGGGCCACGCCGAACATAATCATGCCGATCATGCCAGGCCTCCCGCGCTGTGCTCGCCTTCGTACTGTTTGTCACCGGCCATGACGCGGATGGCGAAAGTGACCATGTTGAGGCCGGCGGTGCCGATGAAAAACGCACTGACGGGGATCACGGATTTGATGATCCAGCGATGGGGCAACCCGCCCGGATCGCCGCTGCCTTCACCCATTTGATAGGCATCCATGGAGTAGCTGTAGCCGTAGGTGGCAATCAGATAGGCAAACGGGATGACAAAAATAACGGCGCCAATCAGGTTGATCCAGGCTTTGCGCTTCTGGCTCCAGTTGGTGTAGAAGACGTCGACGCGCACGTGGCCGTCGGTGCGCAGGGCATAGGGAATGCCCAGCAGGAAGACAACGGAGTACAGGTGCCATTCCATCTCCTGCATGGCGATAGACACGTTGTTAAAGGCATAGCGGGCGACAACGTCGTAAAACACGTTGGCGGCCATCAGGAGCATGGCCACGCAGGCGATCCACCCGCAGAGTTTTGAGAGCCAGGCGAGGCCCTCGTCCAGTCGGATAATCCAGCGCATCGAACCTCTTCCTCCGCAAAGCGGATTTTCTGAATGGTGGAGACGAAAAAGCCGGGATCACTTCGGCGAGCGATCCCGGCTATGATTCTTCATAAAGTCGAGTTTACTCGACTTCGGCCATGGTGTTGAGATAGGCCCGCTCGGAGATGTCGGTATAGGCCCGGCTCTGTTCCAGGTAGTCGTGCTGGGACTCAATGATCTTCGCCGCCATATCACTCTCGGCCGCAGCTTCGTCGAGAAGTTTCTCGTTGGCCTCATACATGGCCTGGAAGATGTCATCCGGGAAACGTTTGATCTGAACGTTCGGATACTCCTCTTTGATGTTGGCCCAGGCTTCGGCGTTGGCGTGCTGCGAGTGAACCAGCATATCGTAAGAGGCGGTGCGCATGGCCACGCGAATGATTTCCTGAAGGTCTGCCGGCAGGCGATCCCACACGCGTTTGTTGATCAGGAACTGCAGCTCGGTGGCCGGCTCATGCCAGCCGGTGTAGTAGTAGTCGGCAATCTGCTGGAAACCCAGGCGCAGATCCAGTGCCGGGCCGACCCACTCCACGGCGTCGATGGTGTTGCGCTCCAGCGCAGTATAGAGTTCGCCCGGGGCAATGTTGGTGGGGTTAACGCCCACTTCGGCAAAGACTTCGCCGGCAAAGCCGGGAATGCGCATTTTCAGGCCTTTGAGGTCCTCCAGGGATTTGATTTCCTGGCGGAACCAGCCCCCCATCTGTACCCCGGTGTTGCCGCCGGGGAACGACAGCATATTGTGCGGCTCATACACTTCCTGCATCAGCTCCATGCCGCCACCGTGATAGAACCAGGCATACTGTTCCATGGCATTCATACCGAACGGCATACTGGTGAAGAACAGGGTTTCGGGGACCTTGCCTTTCCAGTAGTAGGAGGCCGAGTGCCCCATGTCGTACTGGCCAGCCTTGACCATGTCGAACACGCCCAGCGGTGCCTTGTGTTTGTTGGCCGAGTCGATACGAACCGTCAGCCGGCCGTCAGACATCTTGTTGACAGTCTCGGCAAAGCGCTTGGTGGTATCACCGAAAATGGGAAAGTTGGGGCCCCAGGTTTCTGCCAGCCTCAGGGTGAACTTGTCCTGAGCGAGTGCCTGGCTGGCGGCAAACGTTGTTGCCACCGCCAGTACGGCCGCGGAAAGAACAGAACGGATCTTCATGGCTCTTCTGACCTCTTGTCGTTGTTGTATCAGAGCCCTGCGCCGCGGGGCGCGGGATCGTAAGAGTGTAGTTGAGATTAACAACTACCACCGTGTGGCTGCAGCAAAAAAATGCGGGTTTACGACATTTGTCTAACCTCAGACGTCACTCATTCGCCCGATCTGGCTGGCCATGCGCATGGCTTCATGCTCTTCCATGGATTTCAGATCCTCCAGCAGCGACTTGGCCTCCGGGATCTCCGCTTTACCGATCAGAGCATCGTAAAGGTCCATCACCTGATCATGAAAATCAAAGATTTCCCGGGCAATGCCGTCAAAATCCAGGTCGCTGTAGCGAATATCACAGGTGCGGTTCTTTTCGATCGGTTTGTGCACACCATAATCATACAGGCGTGTGCTCATGGCCTTCGGGTCTGCCTGCTTTTCATATTCGGCCACGGCCTTTTCTAGCAGGTTTTCGTGGCGACTGATGTAATCCAGCAGGGCGCTGGCCCGTTCGTCCGGGTTTTTGCGCGCGGATTCCTCCAGGCAGCGGGCCAGATGGGCGTGGAGTTGGCGGGTCCAGTCAATCAGGTCTTCGAAGGTTTTGATTTCCATAGTGCTTTTCCTGTTGGAGAATGGGCCTGGGGGTTATTGTTGAAGATAAGTCTAGTCGATATCGGGCAACGGGTGCCGTGATCAAAGTCAGACCGCAGGCAGGTTGCGCAAGAAGTGGCTAGGATAGAGTAATGGGTATGGCGCTTGTTGACAGTCAGACAGATGGGGAACAAAGGAATGACGGCAGAACTGGGTATCATTGAAGGGTTTTACGGCCCCCTGTGGAGCTGGTCTGAGCGGCGCCAACTGGTCAGCGCGCTGGTTCCCCATGGCTACAAGTTCTATTTGTATGCACCCAAGGCCGACCACTATTTGCGTCGTCGCTGGCAAGAGCCTCATCCGCCCGAGCAGGCCGAGGCGCTGGCCGGTTTTGCCGGTTTCTGCCGGCGCGAAGGGGTTCGTTTCGGCGTTGGTCTGAGTCCATTCGAGCTGTTTAACCACTTTGACGACAAGGGCCGGGAGGCTCTGGCGAAAAAGCTGCGTATGCTGGATCGTCTGGGCATTCAGGAGCTGGCCATTCTGTTCGACGATATGCGCCCCGACACCCCTGAGCTGGCGCGCATCCAGGGGGGCATCGTCAAATGGGTGCGGGAGCACAGCGGCGTGGAGAAGCTCAGCGTGTGCCCCACTTATTATTCTGATGATCCGGTACTGGATCGGGTCTTTGGCCCACGGCCGGTGGATTATCTGGAAACCCTGGGGGCCGAGCTGGAGCGTGACGTCCGGATTTTCTGGACGGGAGAGGAAGTCTGCTCCAGGGAAATCTCGCCTGGCCATCTCAAACGCATCAGCAAGGTGCTGGGCCGAAAACCGCTGCTCTGGGACAATTATCCGGTGAATGACGGCGACCGGATGTCACAGCACCTGCATCTGCGTGGATTTACCGGCCGGCCTGCCGGCAACGCGGCCTATCTGGCGGGCCATGCCATCAACCCCGCGTTGCAGCCGGTATTGACCGCTATTCCTGCCATCACGTTGTCAGAATGCTATCGCCAGGGGCCGGATTACCAGTACGGCCAGGCGTTCCTGCACGCCGCTCGGGAAGTGCTGGGGCTGGAGCTGGCCGAGCAGCTGCAGGGGGATTTGCTCACCCTGCAGGATGCCGGCCTTGGGCGCCTCAGCGAGGAGAAAAAACAGGCATTGATCCACACCTACGATGCCTTCGACCACCCGGCTGCCCATGAGGTTCTGCGCTGGCTGGCTGGCGATTATCAGGTAACCGACGAGATGGTGGCTACCCAGTAACCGGCTACTCCAGGTAGTAGTCGAAGGTGGACACTACCCGCACGGTCTTCACCGGTTGCTGTGGCTCTGAGACTCCGGGCGCCTGATCCCGGGCGAGAATCTGGAACACGCCCTGATTGGCCCTACGCAGGCCGCCCAGCTCGGCTTCAGCATCCCTGGCGAACTGCTGGGCGGACTCCCGGGCCGCGGCCGTGGCTTCGGCAATCATCACCGGCTTGATGTCATTCAGACCACTGAACAGGTAGGTCGGGCCGCTTGGGCCGTAGTCCGATGACAGCACTACCCCGGAATCCACCAGTTCACTGACGTTCTGGGCCGCCTGGCGGATGCGGTCGATACTGCTGCTGCGCACCATGAACGTCTGGTTGATGATGTACTGTTGCTCACTATTGTTGCCGGAATAGGGGTTGGCCCGGGTGTCGGTTACATCCAGCCGCTGGAGTTCAACCGCGGAGGGGGCAATGGCCTGCAGTTTCAGAAAGGCCATGATGGCCTCCCGGCTGCTTCGTGCCTGCTTCTGGGCTTCGTCCAGCGAGCGGCCCGTGGCGACAAAGCGGATGGGCCAAAGCGCCAGATCGGCCTGGACTTCCCGTTCGGCCACGCCCTTGACGGTGACATAGCGGTCTGCGGTGCGCAGTCCGGTCAGCCCCTCGCTGAGTAACGACGCGGCAATGATGGCACTCAGGCCGATGATCAGGGCAGGAACGATTCTCATGCTGACTCCTTGCGAACAATGAACAAGCTCCAATTGCCTGTGCAGGTTAACGGCAACCGGGCGCGCAGGGAAGACTCGCCGGGGCGTCAGGCGTGATTATTCGCAGCGGGTATCCGGGCGCTGGCTGAAGCGTTTCTGCATGGCGCTGCGCTGGCGCTCCGGGTCTCGGAACTCCGTGGGTAAAGGCAGAATGAAATACAGATAGTCGCCCTTGTGTCGGTTTTCCGCCACCGGCAGGGCTCCTTCGAAGGGTGCCAGTTCCACGGGTGAAATGACCGAAATAGTCAGCCCCTGAGCCCGTTGTTCCAGAGCGGCAACCGTACCCAGCCGCTGCTCGCTGTGGAAGGTGCCAGTGGTGTGCAGCACCTGGTGCCCGGGATGTGCTTCCAGCGCGGTCAGTATGCGCGAGGCCATGGTGTTGTCCCGGAGGAGCTGAGCCTGATAGGTATTGAGCAGGCGGCCGGACAGATCGGTTTGTTCGGCTCCGTGGCTGCCGCTGATGGCCTCGACAAACTTGTTCCGATAGGCCGGGGTATCCAGAAAGGCCTGCTCGGGCAACATCGCCCGTTGCTGGTCTGGCAGGGTATCCAGATAGGCCGAACCCTGGCGGCCGATGCAGCGAACAATGTCGGCCGGGGCGTTGGCGGCCACCACCGGCAATTGCTGCTGGCGGGCAAACTCCACCAGCGGGCGATATGATCCGCGATAGTTGTCCCAGGCCTGGGCGTCTTCGATCATTTCGGTTTCGCCGGTCTGGTCGGCCAGGTAGGCGTCCAGCGCATCCTGATGGTCCAGATTGAACTGTTCCATGGTCAGTATCTGGCGCGGGTTCCGGGCATACAGGGCCTGTTGCAGGCGCGCCTGCAGCAGATGAGAGGCGTGGTGGCCGTGGTATTCGCCGACAACAACGACGTCGGTGTCGGCCAGCCGGTCCGCCAGGGCCTCAAGCCCGAGGGTGGAGCCGGTTTCAGCATCGACTATCACGGCGTCGTACTGGTTGGCGGGGCCGGTGGTCGGCGAGCGGTGTGCCTGCATAGTATTACATCCGGTGAGTGCCACCAGGGCGGTAAACGTCAGAATGAGGCGAACGATAGGCTGTGTCATGGCTGGTTATACGTTGCGGGTGTCAGTCGGTTTTCTGGTTGTCGGTTTCGCGCCAGTCCGGCCCCAGACGCTCCTCGACGTATTCCCGGATAAACTGACGTACCTTTTGCGACGGGGTCACGTCTTCCTGCTTGCACAGGGCTTCAAACACTTTTTTCTTTTCCGGATCAATCAACAGGGTCAGCCGGGCGGTGCGGTTTTCCATGGTGCTCTGGGCTCTCAACAGGTTGGGCAGGGATAGTGATTGAGCGTATGTTAATCATATTAACATTGAGTGTACAGTTGATGAGCATATAATGTTATCAAATGCCCGGTTGAGAGAGTCTGTTCATGCCACATCGCGCCCACCTGTTTTCTCTTCGCACCGCGCACGCAGTGCGTGAGGCCTGTCTTGATCAACCTTACTCCGGCAGCCGCTTTGTTAAAGACCTGATGGCCGGGGTGACGGTGGGCATTATTGCCATTCCATTGGCCATGGCGTTGGCCATTGCGTCCGGTGTGGCGCCCCAGTACGGCCTGTATACCGCCATCATTGCCGGTTTTCTGATTGCCCTGTTCGGTGGCAGCCGCTTCAGCATCTCCGGGCCCACGGCGGCGTTCGTAGTGATTCTCTACCCCATCGCCCAGAGTTACGGCCTGGGTGGCCTGCTGCTGGCTACGATGATGTCCGGTGTGCTGCTGGTGATCATGGCGGTCATGCGGCTCGGGCGCTTTATCGAGTATATCCCGGAATCCGTAACCCTGGGCTTTACCGGCGGGATTGCGGTGGTGATTGCCACCTTGCAGGTGAAAGATTTCTTTGGGCTTTCGGTGGCCTCCATGCCCGAACATTACTGGGACAAAGTGGCATTACTGGGCCAGCAGCTGCCGGCGCTGGATGGCCTGAGTACGCTGGTGGCCTTGGCAACGCTGGCGGTGATGCTGCTCTGGCCGCGACTGAAAACACCGGTGCCACCGCATTTGCCGGCGGTGATTGTGGGGAGTTTGCTGGCTCTGTGGCTGAACGCCAACGGCGCGGGCATTGAGACCATTGGGTCCCGCTTCAGCTATCTGTTGCCCGACGGCAGCACCGGCTCTGGCATCCCGCCGTTCCTGCCCTCCTTTGCCTGGCCCTGGCAACAGGCCGGGGCCGATGGGCAGGCCATTGGCCTGTCATGGGACTTGTTCCGGGAGTTGATTCCAGCGGCGTTCGCCATTGCCATGCTGGGTGCCATTGAATCCCTGCTCTGTGCGGTGGTGCTGGACGGCATGACCGGTAAGCGGCACAGCGCCAACAGTGAGCTGATGGGACAAGGCATTGGCAACATCGTGGTGCCGTTTTTTGGCGGCATCACCGCCACCGCGGCCATTGCCCGTTCGGCGGCCAACTACCGTGCCGGTGCTGAATCGCCGGTGTCGGCGATGGTTCATTCTCTGGTGGTGCTGCTGGCGCTGGTATTTCTCGCCGGCGTTCTGGCCTACCTGCCGATGCCGGCCATGGCCGCGTTGCTGTTGATGGTGGCGTGGAACATGAGCGAGGCGCCCAAGGCGGTGCATCTGCTGAAAACGGCCCCGCGCAGCGATGTGCTGGTGTTTCTTACCTGTTTCGGGTTGACCGTGGCGCTGGACATGGTGATCGCCATTACCACCGGCGTGCTGCTGGCCGCAGTGTTGTTCATGCGGGAAATGGCGCAGATGACTAAAATCACCGACATTACCGCCAGTAAGCGGGTGCAGTCGATGGGCGTGCCTCAGGGTTGGCAGGTGTTCAAGATCAATGGCCCGCTGTTTTTTGCCGCCGCCGACCGGATTTTCGGTGAACTGGCTGCGCTGTCTGGCGACGCCCGGGGGATGGTGTTGTATATGGATGGCGTGACCATTCTCGACGCCGGGGGCCTGGCCGCGCTCAACAAACTGATCGCCAGTTGCCGTGAAAGCGGCGCTCAGGTAATTATCGCAGACTTGCAGTTCCAGCCCCTGAGAACACTGGCGCGGGCGGGCATTGCGCCGGAGCCCGGGGTCAGCCGTTTCTATCCCACCCTGGAGGCGGCGTTGACCGAGCTGAAAACCGGCACCACCTGATTTACATGGGCCAGTGAAATTGCAGGTTGCCCCCGCCAAAGGCGGCTTTGTGCAGGTAGAAGGTGGGGTTCAGGGTCAGGCGCGCCTGGTCATTGGCGGAGACCCGGATGGTGACGGGCAGGGCCAGTTTGCCGACAAAGCCGTTGTGGTTATCCGGTGGTGTGTCGCGAAACGCCTGACGGATGTCTGGGGCGGCGAGGTACAGGCCTGGTTGGATGGTTGTGCGGGCGCTGGCCTGCAGGGTGATGTCTCCGAACAGAACGGGCTCACGCCGCTTGATGGTGCCAATACTGTTCAGCGCCCGACCAAAAAAGCCGCGCTCGTCCAGGTGGATGTAGGCCAGGCCCAGCCGGGGTTTTAGCCGGTGCAGGAGAAATCGGGCCGAGGTAGTGGCCCTGGCAGAATCCCTGGAGAAATCCGGGCGCCCGGTTTCATCCGGACCTTGCAACAGGTAGCTGCGCCGACTGCGTTCGGCCTCGAGATCGACGGCCAGTTGCCAGCGGGTGCTTTCCCGGCGGTAGGTCAGAGCACCTCGCACGCTGTCGCTGGTGACGGTCAGCGCCTGCTGGCGGCTGATAAATTCGGACTCCGGTGACCAGTTGACCGACAGGGTAAGCTGCTGTGGCCCGTGTTGCTGGTGCCACTGCAGGAACGCGGTCTGGGGTTCCTTGGAAAATTCGTCCGGGCTGGCGGTTTTATCGTTGAAGTAAGCGTCTGGCAGTATCCAGCTGGCGTGAAGCCAGCTGCCCGGCCCCAGGTAATGCCGGGCACTGAGATAAATGTCGGACTGCGCTTTGTCGGAGAACACATCGCCCTGCAGCCAGAGTTCCGAATGCTGCCCGACCATTTGCCGGAAACCGACCAGTTGCCGGTCGTAGGCGCCGTCCAGATCCTCGCTACGCTGGATATCCAGCAGAAAACCGTTGTGCCCCTCCCGAAAACCGAAGTCCTGGCGAAAGCGGAAATCGTAATAAAGCTCGTCGCTGCCAACACTGCCGCCGGTGCCCCGCATGCCATTTTGCAAAGGCGAGGGCGCAGGGCTGTGGTGATCAAAGGTCAGTTCATGGACAAAACGTTCGGTATCGTAGGCCTCGTCCCGCCCCTGGACGACGGCGTCGGCCCGCCAGGGCTGGGGAATGTGGGCGGAGCCAGCAGAGGCAAGAGGGGGGTACAGACAAGCCATTATCGCCAGTAAAGCCAGCATAAATGAGAGTGAAATCATGGCAGGGCTCACCTTCAGAGGGTGTTTGAACTATCCTAGGCGACAGAGTCAAAAACCGGCAAATCGTTGGCCGGAGAGAAAACCGACAAAAGGACCCCAATGCTGCCCTTCCGTATCATTGATCGCATGAAATTTCTGGTTGAGCGCCAGTTGGTGAAAGGCGCCGGCTTCCAGCTGCTGGTGGTCGGTGCGCTTATCGCACTGATTTCGCTGATCGGTGGTTTGCTGGTGGTATTGCCCCAGGCCGGTGAGTTCGAGGATGCCGGCTCGGCTGTCTGGTGGGCGTTCCTGAGGCTGACCGACCCCGGGTACCTGGGCGACGATGTCGGCACCTGGCAACGCATCGTGTCGACGCTGCTGACCATTTCCGGCTACGTGGTGTTCATGGGCACCCTGGTGGCGATTCTGACCCGGTGGCTGATTGCCAAAATGGAAGATCTGGAGCGGGGCCTGACGCCGGTTACCCTGAAAAATCATTTTGTGGTGCTGGGCTGGACTCCCCAGACGCCACCACTGGTTGCTGAACTGTTCGGCTCAACCGGGCGCATGGCCCGGTTCCTGGAAAAGCACGACGCCCGGAACCTGAGACTGGTGGTGCTGGCAGAAGAGGCCAGCGCAGCGCAAATACATGAACTGATCAATGAGCCCGGTGTAGGCCGTCGAGCCCGGGAAGTTATCCTGCGCAGCGGCACCGCGATTCAGCCGGATGCCTTGCATCGGGTTGCCTGCCTGGATGCGGCGGCGGTGATCGTGCCGAGCCAGGTTCATGAAGGCGGCTCGATGGTCACGTCAGATGTGGAGACCGTGAAAGCACTGCTGTCGATTGCCGCCCAGGCCCGGCAATACATGACTCGGTTACCGTTTGTGGTGGCCGAAATCCAGGATATGCGCAAGCTTTCGGTGATCGAACGGGCCTATCCGGGCGCGGTAGAGGTGGTGGCCGGTGATGCCACCATCAGCCGGCTGATGGTGCAGAATGTGCTACACCCAAACCTTTCCGAGGTCTACAACGAATTGCTGACCGCCGGTGAGGGCAACGAACTGTTTGTTCGCGGTGGTGAAACGGCCGAGGGCCTGACGCTGGCGGAATTGGCCGCGCAACGGCCGAACGCAATTGTCCTGGGGTTGCTTCATCCCGGCCCGAACAGGCACTGGCAGGTGAACCTGTTGGCGGGTTCGGACACCGTGATCCGCAACGAAGACAGGGTGATTCTCCTGGCCCGACATTACGAGCACACTGCCGCCGGCGCCAAGGCCCAGGCGCTGCCGGCTATCCACCGGGTTCCTCATCTTGCGAGGGCGGATGCAGCGTCTGGCACGCACCGGGTGCTGGTGTTGGGCTGGAATCGGCGGGTACCCAGCCTGGCCGCCGAATTTGCCAGCTATGGCAACCGGTCGTTCGAGCTGGATCTGGTGTCTGCGATTCCGCTGGATGACCGGCAGCGGGAGATGCAGCGCTATGGAGTGGACCTCAGTCGCGTAAACGGTCGTTTGCTGGAAGCCGATTATATGGTGGAAGACGACTTGCGACGGCTTGATCCCGCCGGCTATGACACCGTGATGCTGCTGAGCAGCGATCGCATTGGCTCCGGTGAGGAAGCCGATGCCCGGGCCATGGTGGGCTACCTGCAGTTGGAAGACATATTGAGTGCCGCGCCGCGGCGGCCCCAGGTGATCATGGAGCTGAGCGATCCGGATAACCGCCACCTGCTCTACGGCCACCAGAGCGAGATGATGATCAGCCCGATGATTCTCAGCCATGTTTTGGCCCAGGTGGCGTTGCGGCGTGAATTGCGGGTGGTGCTGGATGAGCTGTTTACCGTGGGCGGTGCGGAAATACAGTTCCGTCATCCGCAGGATTACCCGCTACCGGCGAGCGCAGACTTTCACGTGCTTGAGAAGATTGTGGCCGAACAGGGTGACATCGCACTGGGCGTGTTTCGCGCGCAGGCCGACCCGCGCGGGCGGCATCTGCAGATGAATTTGCCCCGGGATCAGTATCTGGACCTGAAGGAGGGGGATCAGTTGCTGGTGTTGTGTCTGGGGCAGGCTTCCGGGACCAGCCGATAGCCATGCTGGGCTAGTCGATGGTGTCCAGCAATGCCTGCATGATGTCATCCATCACGATGAACCCGGCAATGTCATTGTCGCGAAGCACCAGTAAACGTTTGACCCGGAATTTGGTCATCAGTGTGGCGGCGTGCTTCAGCGCCAGGTTCTCGCCAACGCTGATGACCGGTTTCGCACAAACGTCGTAAACGTTCAGCAAGTCAACGTCGCCATCCTCGGAGACAATGGCTTTCATAATGTTGGTGTAGGTCACCAGCCCCCAGGCATCATGTATGTGTTGACGTTCTACCACCAGAGACTTGACCCCTTGCTGCTTCATCATGGACAGTGCCTCGCGAATGGTGGCAAAGGGGGAGACCGTCATAAAGTCGGTCACCATGACATCCCGAACCAGTTTCATTGCTGGATCTCCGTCAGAACGAATCTTTCAGGTGTTGTTCGAATTTTTCCACCTGGGCCATATCAATGCCGCCAAGATGCTCCAGGGGCACGGTAAAAATAATGCCCTGGGAGTTTTTCGAGTCAGGCATGACCACTTTCTGAATGGCCTTCAGGGTATCTCGTGATAGCCCTTTTTCCAGAACCATCAGCAGAACGCTTTGGTTGCCGTCGTAGGTCAGGCCAAAGAAGGTTTTTTTTGCGGTGTTGCTGATACCCCGGCCCGACATGACGGTGATGCCGCCAGCGCCGCAATGCCGGGCCGCGTCGATGCAGTCCTGCTCCCGGTCTTCCGGGACAATAGCAACCAGAGCCGAAAATTTCATGGTGTCTCCTTGGCGCGCGTTATTAGCCGCTCAGACAGGATGGCGTAGGTCATCACCGTCAGAATCGGAAATATGGACGCAAATGCGATCAGGCCGAAGCCATCAATCAGCACGCTGCGTCCGTCGATGTTCGAGGCGAGCCCGATACCCAGAGCGGTGACCAGCGGCACGGTGACTTCTGAGGTGGTGACGCCGCCAAGGTCGAAGGCCAGCGCTACAATATATCTGGGAGCCATGAGCGTCAGTAGGATGACCAGCATATAGCCGCCGATAACGTAGTAATGAATTGAATCGCCGGTGATGATCCGGTGAACGCCAATGGTAATGCCTATTGCGACACCGATTGCCACGAGCAATCGAATAGCGTTGCCGTTAAGCGTGCCACCGGCGGCGTCTTCTGCCTGCCGACTGATGGCGATGAGCGCGGGTTCGGCCATGGTGGTGGCGAAGCCGATGCCAAACGCAAACAGATAGATATAGAGAAACGTATCCATGGCGGTCAGTTGTTCTGCCATGGAGGTGCCGATGGGGAAAAGCCCCATTTTCAGGCCAACCACAAAAGCGTAAAGCCCGAGAATAACAAGCGCAAAACCAAACAAGACTTTGCGTGGGTTCGGTAACTTCTGGCGCAGGATCGTGTACTGGAACAACAGCACCGTCAGGATGATGGGCAACACGTCCCGGACCATGGTGACAAGGTCCAGGAATATGCCTGTCAGGCCCCCTGTGCGGGTATTCTCATTACTCGTTGAAATCTCCAGGGTGTCGGCCTCGGCCGAGCCGGAATACACCAGCATTCCGTAGCCCTGCACGGTAATCATGGGCACCATCACGGCCAGGGCAACCAGCCCAAAGCCATCGGTGAGGGCGTGCCTGCCCCGGATTGAAGCGGCCAGGCCGATGCCCAGCGCGGCTACCAGCGGCACGGTTACCACATTGGTGGTCACGCCGCCGGAATCGTACGCCAGCCCGACAATTTCCTCCGGTGTGAACCAGGTAACCGTGACGACTAGAAGATAGCCGGTGATCATGAATCCGTGAAGAGGAAATCCGAAGATGGTGCGCAGCACACCGAGGGCAACCACCACGCCCACGGAGAGCGCGACCAGTAGCCGCAGTGTCAGGCTGTCGATTCGGCCTCCGCTGATCTGCTGTGCCTGTTCCGCGACAGCGATCAGCGCGGGTTCTGCGATGACTGCCGAGAAGCCAATCGCGAAGCCGAAACATAGTAAAACGGGCACAGACCCGCGGCGAGCGAAGTGGTTTGAGAGGGTTTTCGCAACCGGGAATACGCTCAGTTCGAGCCCCTGCAAAAACAGGGCAACGCCGATAGCCACCACTAACAGGCCAAACAGCATACTCGCCAGGTTGTCGGGTAGCTGTTGCACGGCTAATAGCTGGAAAAGCCCGACAACCAAAATGATCGGGAACAGGTTTTTCAGAGCATGTAACAGCGAATAACTGAAATCGCGTACAAAGAACACGGTATGCCCCTGTGATCCATGGATGAGCAGGCCCGGTGATGTGGATCAAGTGCTAAAAGCATAGCACGTTGTACTCTCCCCGAAATGAGTCGGTTAGAAGGTGAAAACGGCTGGATCTGGGATTTTGCCATTCACAGAGAAAATGCCGAAAATACATCATATAAATTTCAATTATAAATTGGAAAGCACTACAGTAGCCCCAACGTCACCACGGGCCAGTCTGAATCGGACCGTGGCTGACTCCGGACGCTGCCGCCAGCAGCGTCTGAACCTTTTGAACATAAACGTAGAAAGGACAGAGACCATGCCCTACGCACAAGACGTCGACCAAATCGCTTCCCTCGTGAAGCAGAACCCGACCTGGAACGCTATCAACCCGAAGCACGCGGCTCGTATGCGCGCCCAGAACAAGTTCAAGACGGGTCTGGACATCGCCAAGTACACCGCCAAGATCATGCGCGAGGACATGGCGAACTACGACAACGACACGTCTCAGTACACCCAGTCCCTGGGCTGCTGGCATGGTTTCATTGGCCAGCAGAAAATGCTGTCTATCAAGAAGCACTTCGGTAACACCAAGCGTCGTTACCTGTACCTGTCCGGCTGGATGGTTGCTGCCCTGCGTTCCGAGTTCGGTCCGCTGCCTGACCAGTCCATGCACGAGAAGACTGCCGTATCTGGCCTGATCGAAGAGCTGTACACCTTCCTGCGTCAGGCGGATGCCTGGGAACTGAACCACCTGTTCCGTGCCCTGGAAGAAGCCGAGAATGCCGGCGACAACGCCAAGGCTGAAGAGCTGATCAAGCAGATCGACAACCACGAAACTCACGTTGTTCCGATCATCGCTGACATCGACGCTGGTTTTGGTAACGCCGAAGCGACCTACCTGCTGGCCAAGCAGATGATTGAAGCCGGTGCCTGCTGCATCCAGATCGAGAACCAGGTCTCTGACGAGAAGCAGTGTGGCCACCAGGACGGCAAGGTAACTGTGCCGCACGCCGACTTCCTGTCCAAGATCAACGCCGTACGTCTGGCGTTCCTGGAGCTGGGTGTGGACGACGGTGTTATCGTTGCCCGTACTGACTCTCTGGGTGCTGGCCTGACTCAGAAAATCGCTGTGACCAACGAGCCGGGCGATCTGGGCGACCAGTACAACAGCTTCATCGATGGCGAAGTCATCGAGAAGGCTGAAGACATCAACAACGGCGACGTTGTGATCAAGCAGAACGGCCAGCTGGTTCGTCCGAAGCGTTTGGCTTCCGGCCTGTTCCAGTTCAAGCCGGGCACTGGCGAAGACCGTGTGGTTCTGGATTGCATCACCAGCCTGCAGAACGGTGCTGACCTGCTGTGGATCGAAACTGAGAAGCCGCACGTTGGCCAGATTGCAGCCATGGTTAACCGCATCAAGGAAGTGGTTCCCGACGCCAAGCTGGTTTACAACAACAGCCCGTCCTTCAACTGGACTCTGAACTTCCGTCAGCAGGTATTCGATGCGTGGAAGGAAGAAGGCAAGGACGTTTCTGCCTACGACCGCGCCAAGCTGATGAGCGAAGAGTACGACAACACCGAGCTGGGTCAGCTGGCTGACGAGTGGTGCCGTAACTTCCAGCGTGACGGCTCACGCGAAGCGGGTATCTTCCACCACCTGATTACGCTGCCGACTTACCACACCGCGGCCCTGTCTACCGACAACCTGGCCAAAGGCTACTTCGGCGACGAAGGCATGCTGGCCTATGTGGCTGGTGTACAGCGCAAGGAAATCCGTCAGGGTATCGCCACTGTTAAGCACCAGGACATGGCTGGTTCTAACATCGGTGACGACCACAAGGAATTCTTCGCTGGTGATGCGGCGTTGAAGGCCGGTGGTAAAGACAACACCATGAACCAGTTCGGTTAATCGACCGGTTCGGTTTGTCCGGCAGGTGCTTTCGGGTACCTGCCTGCTACCAGAAACCCCGCAGGGCCCAGGCTCTGCGGGGTTTTGTTTTTTAACACCGGCGGTTTTCCCCAGGCTACTGATTTTTGGTCTCAAAACCGGATAGAGAACCTGTCGCCTTTATTTGCTGTTGCGCTAGCGTAACAGTTCGCCATTTAACGGATCGGGAAAAAACAGTCCGATAATCAAAATTTCTATTCTAGTTCAATGTCCTGGAGCGTAACTGCGAGTTTTGGCACGGGAATCGCTCCGGTATCCGGGCGGGTCTGGACCTTGGCTTACCCGAATGCTGGCGGGTTGGGTTGGACCCCTCTAAGCCAATACCATCAAAAGGACATGACATCATGAATACCAAAAAAAATCTGCTAGCCGCTGCCATCGCCATGAGCATGGGTATTTCCGGATTTGCACTGGCTGACCAGGGTGGAGACGGTGATCCCAACAACAATGCCAACGACAATTCTGCGGCAAACACCAACTATTCCGGAAATGCAGATTCCGG
This sequence comes from Marinobacter sp. VGCF2001, assembly GCF_049943275.1. Taxonomy (NCBI): domain Bacteria; kingdom Pseudomonadati; phylum Pseudomonadota; class Gammaproteobacteria; order Pseudomonadales; family Marinobacteraceae; genus Marinobacter; species Marinobacter sp. VGCF2001. The sequence continues at coordinate 28,653 of NZ_JBNFVX010000007.1, read as the reverse complement.
AAACGACAATTCGACCAATAACTCCGATAACTCCAATAGTTCGGATAACAGCACGGATGTGGCGGACTCCTTCAAGATTGCCGAGAGCGGCAACAATATGTCCGACAACTCCAATAACTCCGATAATTCGAACAGCTCCGACAACAGTATCAATACCGCGGACAGCGGTAACAATATGTCGGATAACTCGAATAATTCGGACAATTCGGATAATTCCGACAGCAGCACCAGCCTGAACGATGCGTATAAGATTGCCGACAGTGGCAACACCGATGCGTCGAACAATTCAGACAACTCCAACAACTCGGATAATTCGAACAATTCCGACAACAGCACCAATACCGCAGACAGCGGCAACAATATGTCGGACAACTCGAACAATTCCGACAACAGCATCAATACCGCAGACAGCGGCAATAATATGTCGGATAACTCGAATAATTCGGACAATTCGAACAATTCCGACAACAGCACCAACGACTCGTTCAATACCGCAGACAGTGGCAACACCGATGCGTCGAACAATTCGGACAACTCCAACAATTCAGACAACAGCACCAACACAACCGACTCGTTCAATACCGCAGACAGTGGCAACACTGATGCGTCGAACAATTCGGACAACTCCAACAATTCAGACAACAGCACCAACACAACCGACTCGTTCAATACCGCAGACAGTGGCAACACCGATGCGTCGAACAATTCGGACAACTCCAACAACTCGGATAACTCGAATAATTCCGACAACAGCACCAACGACTCGTTCAATACCGCGAACAGTGGCAACAGCGACAACTCGGATAACTCCGCGAATGCCGTTGATTCCTACAACTCCGACAGCAGCGACAACTCGAACAACAGCACCAATACGCTGAATCTGTCTATGGAAGTGTTCATGAACGATGCAGAGCTTAACGGCTCGGTCTCTGGCACTACGGTCACATACGGCAGTGCCAACGGCGACGGCTCTTATGTGGATACCCGCACGGGTAACGAGATTAGCGGTGGTTCCGCTAACTTCACCGGTGTCGGTGCGTTCGCACAAAATGCCGGTGTTGGCAGCGTCACTCAGGCCAACGTAAGCGTGATGTCCAATCTGAGCACTGGTGGTGGCACCAACTGAGGCAGATCGGGCTGCTCCCTTGGGGCAGCCCGGCTTTGTCGGGAGATGTGTCATGGCCAGATTCGTCAACAGGATGCTGATGGTTGCTCTGGTAACGGCGGTGCCTGCCACCTGGGCCGGAGATTGGCCTGATGCCGAGCCCATGAGCACCGACCAGCTGGAAGCTGCCAGTGGCCGACAGGGGCTTCCGCTGCAGTGGCAGCTCAACGAATCGGAGCAAAACGCTCTTGTGTCGGGCAATGTGCTGTCTGGTCCGGTGAAAACCGGTGATAACCGCATCAGTGACCAGGCCTTCGGCAATATGAGCGGCATTGCTACGGTGATCCAGAACACCGGCAATCAGGTGGTTATTCAGGACAGCACACAAATCAACATTCTCATTAATCGCTGACAGGAGATTGGCCGCCATGGTCACAGAATGCATCGGAAACCTTCAAAGGCCGGGCCTCAGGGCCTGGCTGGCGATTTCGACGCTGCCTGTACCGGGCGGCCGCACTGCTGGTGCCTTAATCTGGCGTTGTCTGGCGGGCATGGTCGTAACGTTTTTGTCAGCACCGCTGTTGGCCGGGACGGTGATTATTCCCGGGCCTGCCGGTGATGTACCCGTGTCGGTGACCAGTTTCCAGAATCAGCGGTTTTCGGCGGTATTGCAGCAGCAATACGATTTCAGCTGCGGTTCGGCTGCACTGGCCTCTCTGTTGTCTTTTCATTACGGCCGGGATATCAATGAGCAGGAAGTGTTCGAGGGTATGTGGACGCTGGCGGATCAGGACAAGATCCGACAGCAGGGATTTTCGATGCTGGATATGAAGCGCTATCTGGAGTCCGAGGGCTATCAGGCCGACGGATTCCGTATGCCACTGAGCGGACTGCGCGATCAGGTGCGTGTGCCGGTGATTGCCCTGGTGACCCTGGGTGGCTACCGGCATTTTGTCGTGATTAAAGGCATCAGCGATCAGGAAGTCCTGGTGGGCGACCCGGCTCGGGGGTTGAAGGCCTACAGCTGGGCTGAGTTCCAGGCGCACTGGGACGGCTCGGCGTTTGTGATTCGCAGCCATCTGGAGCAGGGTCGCGCCAGCTTTCTTGACCGTGATGAATGGCCGGGGCTCGCCAGAGCGCCTCTGTTCAAGGGGCTGGGGGCGCCGGCGCTGGGGCATACCCTGCCACATTGGCCGAGCACACAGGAGTGGTAGCTCATGAACAAACGGTGCATTCTGATTCTGTTGGGATTGTTCGCCGGGCCGGCGGGTGGCGAACTCAGGTTGCCGGTCGCGAGCCTGGCGGATGCCGAGTTGGAGCTTCTGCGGGGCGGTTTCGTGATGGATGGTCTGGAAATCTCGATCGGCCTTGAGCAAGTTCTGGCGGTGAATGGGCAAACCCTCGTGATCAATCGGCTGAACATTGCAGACCTGAACGATCCGATGGCGGCAGACAGGCTCAGTACCCAGATGGCGTCTGTGCAGGGAGCCTGGGAGAGTGGCGCCGGCCGTCTGGCACTGGATAGCGCGCTGGCGGACGGAGGAGGGTGGATGAGCGTCATCCAGAACAGCCTGAACGGAACCACCATCCAGAACATCCGGCAGTTGAACATTGAGCTGAACAATCTCGGTGGCGCCTTCAGGTTGCCGCGGGATGTTAACCTGCCGTTACTGCCCTGACGTGCTCACCGCTCACAGGTTAATGGGCAGTTTGAGCGTAATTTCACTGTTCGGCGCATTGTCGGTGACACCCACGGCCACTGTCAGGCTCAGGGTCGTCGAGCTCGACAGGCGATGCGACAGTCCGAAAGACAATGAGCCCACCTGAATCCGGTCAAAATTTGAGGCGAACAGGTCGTTACCATGTTCAAAGGTGGTTTTACGAATCACCGAGTGGTCGTACCCCAGGCTGAACGATGTCCGCTCGTTGAAGGCGAAGCCCATACCGAAACCGAACCTGACGACATCGCCGGGGTCGACCGTGCCTCCGTTTTCGAATCCCTGCTCTTCCTTGATGGTCCAGGCGTAACTGAGATTGCCGAAGAGCACGGCGGGATCGCTGGGGTATATAAACGATAGCCCTGGCTCCACCGCCCAGAAGCCAGAACCCGTCGGGCGCTTGGCCAGCTCGACCCCAATCGGGTTGCCGCTGGCGTCGGTGATGGTGCGCTGGTCGACATCGTAGGGGCCGTCGCCGGTGGGCGCCCGCGCCCGGAAAGTACCAATCAGGTAGGGCCAACCGTCAAGGCCGTCATTGAGCTGGTACCGTATTGACAGTTCGGCGTCGCCCAGCCCGTCACCGGACGACTCCCGCAAGGTGTCCACCGGGGTGCCCTGGAATACTTCCCGCTCTCGCAGGTCTTCCCGGATGCTCAGGTAAGGCACGCGGAGGCTGCCTTCAAGCCGGCTGGTGAATCCGTACTTTAACGACAGTGCGCTGACAAATATATCGCGCTGGATTTCCGAGATATTGATCAGCCCCACCAGCAAGGCCGGAATTACGGTATAGCCTTCCACAGCAACGCGGGTCGCATTGCTGTGGGCATGGGAAAACGAGGGCTCGATGGTGAATCGCCCGGGCCGGGTGACGATCCCGCGGTCGGCAGTGATCGATGCGATGGTGGTGGCGCTGTCCTGAGTGGCGGCATTGCGTTGCTCGGGCGTACCGGTGGTGGGCCGTGGGTCGCCGGGGACCCTCGGCTCGGCTTGGGCCAGCGGTATGAAGCACATACTGAGGGTGAGCACAGCCAAAGGTTTCATGGCAGATCTCCTTGGTCCTGATTGTTGGGGGCAATGTGACTGGATGGCAATTGCAGATGGTGCTTCTCAATCAGCCGGTAAAACGACACCCGGGAAATGTTCAGTAACCGGGCCGCCGCCGAGATGTTCTGGTGGGTCAGAGCCAGGCTGGTTGATATGGCCTCCTGATCGGCCCGGGCCCGATAGGCTTCCAGACTGAAACGCTGGGCGCGCGCCGGTGTAGAGGTGGGTGCCAGGCCCAGATCTTCAGGTTCCAGTTGTAGTTGACGCGCCAGCAGAACCGCCTGGCGCAGACGGTTCTGGAGTTCCCGCAGATTGCCGGGCCAGGGATGAGCCGCCATCGCCAGCAGGGTCGCGTTGCCCAGCTTGTAATGCCCGCCGCCTGACGCCTCAAGAACCCGGCGGGCAAGATACGGCAAGTCCTCAAGGCGCTCCCGAAGCGTCGGCAGGGTTACGGTCAGATTGCCGAGCCGATAGAAGACGTCGCTCCGGAAATGGCCCTGAGCGACTTGTTCATCCAGCGGCGTGCCGGAGATGGCGACCACCCGCACATCAAGCTTGACCGGCTGATTGGAACCGACCGGTTCGATCGTGCCTTCCTCCAGAAAACGGAGAATGGCGGATTGTTGTGTCGGCCCGAGTTCGTCGGCACCCGCCAGTACGAGGGTGCCGCGGTCCGCGGCTTCAATGCGGCCTTTTCGTGCTTTGAGTGCGTGGGTAAAGGCGCCTCGTTCATGGCCGAACAGTTCGCTTTGGGTCAGTGACTCGGGCAGTGCTGCACAGTTGATCACCACGAAAGGACCGTGCTGGCGCGGTGAGTGCTCATGAATAAAGCGTGCGGCGGCCTCTTTGCCGGTGCCATTGGCACCGTAGATCAGCACCGGTTCGTGTGTCGCGGCGAACCGCCGCAGCAAACTCCGGGCCTGGCGAATGTGGGACGAGGGCCCGTCCAGAACGTAATCCTGGTAACTGATTCGTTCCGGATCGGTCATTGTCGCCCCCAGTGCCTGCATTCCCCACATATGGCCCAGACTGTTGAGCAGTCGCCGGGAGTCGAGTGGGAGCGTGTGATAATCCTGACAGTATTCGCGGATCAGCCGACAAACTTCGGTGTTTTCCAGCTGTCGCCGCGTGACCAGGGCCAGCCAGGAAGTAACGGGCAGGATTTCCAGCCATGCGCGCAGGTTGTCCAGGCCGGTGGCATCCAGCTCGGACAGTACGCACACGCCAACCGGCTTGCCGATACACTCCGCGGCCGGAAATATCGGAGTCTGTTGGGCGCAGATCCGAACCTGCTGCCAACCGGGCAACCTGAGAGTGGCCTGCATTTCAGTATCGGGCGCCGCTGACAGCCAGACAAGCGGTCGTTGAGGTTCCATAGATGTACTCCAGCGAGGGAGAATGAATAACCAACGACTCTGTATGTTCGAACGATACGGGGACTGCTGCGGGAACTGCTATAGTCGACCACGACCCTGTGACCTGCCTGGGCCTCCATGCAGGTAATGTCTGGGGTGATTATTAGCAGAATTTGCACCAGAATCTGATAATCGCGCCAATACAGATGCTTGCTGATGGGGCGCAATGACAGGCGAGGATTGTCTGTAAAACTTGTCGACAGTTATGGAAGGAGTCCCGGTTCGCATGGTGCCTGATCAATGGATTGTGTTTGCGGTTCTGTTCATCACTCTGGCCGCTTTCATCTGGAACCGGCTACGATTCGATGTGGTTGCCATGCTCGCGTTGCTGACGGTTACCGTCAGCGGCCTGGTTCCCGGTGACGAGGTGTTCGCTGGCTTTGGTCACCCGGCGGTGATTACGGTAGCGGCGGTATTGGTAATCAGCCAGGGGCTGGTTAATGCCGGGGTGGTGGACCAGGTGGCCCGCCTGCTGGCGAGGGCGGGGCACAATGCCATTGTTCAGGTGTTGACCCTGACAATGGTGGTGGCGGTGTGTTCGGCGTTTATTAACAATGTCGGGGCCCTGGCCTTGTTGATGCCGGTTGCCATCTGGATGTCCAGGGAAGCCGGCCGGTCCCCCTCCCTGCTGTTGATGCCTCTGGCTTTCGGCTCCCTCCTGGGCGGCACCATCACTTTGATTGGCACCCCACCGAATATCATCATCGCCAGCTATCGCGAGGCAGGCGCCTTCGGCTTGTTTGATTTCGCGCCGGTGGGCCTGGCCATCACCCTGACGGGGATCGTGTTTATCGCTCTGGTGGGGTGGCGTCTGACGCCGAAACGGGAAGATCCTTCGTCTGGCGAGAAGTTGTTCAGCGTAGGAGATTATCTGACCGAACTGGAACTACCGGAGGGCTCGGACTACGCAGACGGCACCTTGCACAATCTGCTGACCGCCGGCGACAGTGACAAGAATCTCGTGGTGTTGTCGTTGATCCGTGACGACAAGACCATTGCGGCGCCGTCCACGTTTACCATTCTGCGCGAGCACGATGTCCTGTTGGTAGAAGCAGACACCGAAAGCCTGGGCGATTTCCTGGAAATGACGGGCCTTGTGCTGGCCTCCGGGGAGCCGGATGAAAACACCGAAAGCCCTGCCGAGGCGCCCGGAGAGTCGCGCCGGCATGATGCCGAGGATGATCTGGTTGCCGGCGATGCCCGGCTTATCGAGGCGGTGGTTACGCCGGGCTCCGGATTGGTCGGGCACACGGCAAACCGGTTGAATCTGCGAGAGCGTTACAGTGTGAACGTGGTTGCGGTGGCCCGGCAGGGGCAGCGGCTCAAGCATCGGCTGGCGGATATCCGTTTTCGCTCGGGCGACATTTTGCTGGTGCAGGGGTTTGAAGACAGCCTCCCTGGTAATCTTCAGGCATTGGGTTGCCTGCCCCTGGCTGAGCGGGGTCTGGCGTTGGGTCGGGAAAAGCGCCTTGGGCTGGCCAGTGGCCTGTTCGTGGCCGCCATTATCGGTATCGTCGCCGGTTGGCTGACGCCACCGGTGGCTCTGGTTGCCTGCGCGGTTGCTATGGTTCTGGTTGGCTTGCTGGATGCCAGTGAGGCCTATAAGGCCATCGACTGGTCTGTTCTGGTGTTGCTGGCGGCCATGATTCCGGTGGGCGGGGCGCTGGAGGCAACCGGCGGGGCCGACCTGATTGCGCATCAGATTCTTGCGATCAGTGAGGGGCAGGCGCCCTGGCTGGTCATCGCCATTATTCTGGTCGGCACCATGTTGTTATCTAACGTGGTGAACAATGCCGCGGCGGCCATACTGGTCGCCCCCATCGCGCTGGGCATTGCCAGCCAGCTGGGGCTGGCTTCTGATGCCGCGCTGATGGCCGTTGCCATTGGTGCATCCTGCGCGTTTCTGACGCCTATCGGGCACCAGTCCAATGCGCTGGTGATGGAGCCTGCCGGCTATCGGTTTGGCGATTACTGGCGCCTGGGGTTGCCGTTGTCGGTGGTGGTTACGGCAACGGCCGTGCCACTGATTCTCTGGTTCTGGGGGTGATCAGAGTAGAGACTCCAGCGGCAGCAAAGAGAGTAGCCACACCAGGAAGCGCCGGTGAGCCGGGGTGTGGGGGTCGGCCGCATGGATGGTTTTCTTGCCGGCGTTGCGCTCTACCCAATAGAGCTGTCCCTCGCTGTCGAGCCGTACCTGGTAGCTTGAGGCCGGTAACTGGTCGCGAATCCTCGCGGCCATCACGCCAGCCAGTTCGGTATTGTCAATAACAAAGCCCAGTTCGGTGTTGAGGTTGATAGAGCGAGGGTCGAAATTGAACGAACCCACGAAAACTTGCTGCCCATCCACAATAAAAGTCTTCGCGTGCAGGCTGGAGCCGGAGCTGCCGAGAGGTCCGGCTGCGCGAGCAAAGCCGGGGGCCTGGTTACCCTGTTTGCGCATCTCGTAGAGTTCAACACCGGCGCGCACCAGCGGCTCCCTGTAAGGGGCATAACCGGAATGCACGGCGGCCACATCGGTGGCTTCCAGCGAGTTGGTTATGATGGTCACTCGCACGCCCCGGGCGGACAGCGCCCTGAAATAATCTAAACCCTGTTCGGTTGGCACGAAGTAGGGTGATACCAGTGTCAGGGAGGTTTTCGGCTCGCCCAGAATGCTGTTCAGTTGGCGGCTTAGTAGTGCTTTTCGGGAGCTGTTCTTCAGAATTTTGTCCGGGTTATCGCTGACCAGTTCGGTCGTCGACCAAAAGAGCTCCAGGTCTCCCCTGAGCATACGGTCGAGAAAGGCCGAGTTTTCGAGCGCCGAGAGATATCGTTGTTCGCGCTGTTGATTCAGCCCGGACCGTAAATCGGCCAGCAGGGAGCTTGCCAACTGGCCGGTGGCCGGTGCAATCCGGCCTACCGGGTAGCTCAGGGAGTGATTCCAGTAACGGTCAAAATCGCGGGAGGTTTTGTCTACCACGGGCCCAACGGCCAGCACGTCCAGGTCCGAGAAAAGTAAGCCGTCGGTTGCGCCAAAGTATTCGTCACCAATATTGCGGCCGCCAACAATCGCTGCCCGGTTATCAACGATGAACGCTTTGTTGTGCATCCGGCGATTCAGGCGGGAAAAATCGGTGAGGTATCCCAGCCACTTCGGATTACGAACGATGAACGGGTTGAACAGCCGGATATGGATATTGGGATGTGCAGTCAGGGCCACGAGGAGTTCGTCCAGCCCCTGGATGCCATTATCATCCACCAGCAGGCGAATCCGGACCCCCCGTTCGGCTGCCTCTGACAGGGCCTGTAGAAATAGCAGTCCGGTGATGTCACGGTGCCAGATGTAGTATTGGGCATCGATGGACTTCTCGGCGACAGTCGCCAGCAACATACGGGCAATAAATGCTTCATCGGCTTTCGCCAGCGGCTGAATGCCCGAATCCGGTGCATTGGCCCGCAATGGCCGGGCCAGCGCCCGGGCCAATCGTGTCGTGGCGGTTTCGCTTTCGGCCAGGGTTTGATGAACGGGTTTGTCTGTTATCACGGGCAATGAGCACCCGGTTAACCAGGGCAGCCAGAGCGTTCCCAGAACGAGGCCAAGCAAGAGGGGCCTAGTCACCGCTGACAACACCGTGGAATATGCTGTCGACCAGGATTGGAGCAATGTCCGCAAGCGGCCAGCGTTCCGGTTTCGCCAGCCAGTCGAAAAAGAGCCCCAGCATCTGTGTGTGGACAAGGTAGGCCGCGTGCTTGGGCGCCAGGCCCTGGCGAAGCTGGCGACGATTTTTCGGTATCTCCAGCAAAGCGGAAATAAAGGCGATGGCTTCGTCTGCCAGTACCCGGTGTTTCTCAAGCGCCTGATCCGATTCATTGCGATGGAACAGGATGTAATACACGCGAAAATATTGTTCATCTTCGGCCAGTTTGCTCAGTGCTGTCACGCAAAGTGTTCGTAAATCGTTGATGCTGCCTTCTCCGCTCGTGGTATCGAGCATTTCCCCCAGGGGACCGCGCACACGCTCAAGCATGGCATCCAGGATGTCCTGTTTGTTGCGGAAATGCCAATAGATGGCTCCCCGGGTGACTCCCGCTGTCCGGGCAATCTGTTCCAGGGATGCACGTGCCACGCCTTTTTCCATAAAAACGTGCTCGGCAGCATCGAGAATGGACTCGCGGGTGGCTTCGGCTTCTTCTTTGGTTTTTCTGGCCATGACATATATCCCGTGATTCCTGGCCTTTCGAGGCTTGGGGCGGTGGACGCCTGGCCTCCGGACAAGTAACGAGTATAGCCGAATTCTGTTTATATACATACATAGGTGAATGTATCTGGAGTGGCCTTATTCAAGCCATCGTGGGGCACAGTGCCCGCCTTGTTTGTTATTCTGGGGCTCCCTGCATCTCTGCAGTTGGATTCACGGGAGCCTGGAAATATGGATACTGATGCCCAGAAGCAAAGCCTGCTGGACGAACTGGAATTGGCCCGCGCCCGCACCGGGCAACTGGTCACCTCATTACCGGCCGATAAGCTGAACGTCCCGTACCATCCCGGTGTGAATCCGCCGCTATGGGAAATGGGCCATGCGGCTTTCTTCTATGAAGTTTTTGTCTTTAATCTGCTCGACGGCACGCCCAGCTACGACCCGTCCATGGACGACCTCTGGGATTCGTTCCATGTTGAGCATCAGGACCGTTGGCGTGCCGATCTGTTTCCGGGCCGTCAGAAAACCCTGGAGTATTTCCATACCATTTACGACCGGGTCGCAGAGCGGATCCGAAGCCGGGCGCTGACAGACCGGGAGCTGTATCTGTACCGGTATGCCATCTACCACCAGAATATGCACATCGAATCGCTGATTTGGTGCCGGCAAACTGTGGGATATCCTGTGCCACCGGATTACCGTGGTGACCGGCCCGCGCCGGGCGAGGCCATTTCCGGCGACGCCCAGGTTCCGGCTGGGCGCTGGCTCATCGGGATGCCCGGAGAGTCTGATGCATTTGCCACCGACGACTTCGCTTTTGATGCCGAAAAGCCCCGGTTTGAAGTTGAACTGCCGGCCTTTGCCATCAGTCGGACCCCGGTCAGTAATCGGGAGTTTCTGGCGTTTGTCGAGGACGGCGGTTACCGGCGCCCGGAGCTCTGGTCGTTTGGTGGGCGAAAGTGGTTGGCCACAGAGCAGGATGTGCAACGGGTGCATGGTGCCGGGGCGCCGATGCTGCGCACACCCGAGCATCCGCTGTACTGGCGCTGGCATAACGGGGTCTGGCAGGAGCGGGTGTTTGATCGTTGGCTGCCACTAGCAATGGAGGCACCGGTAACTCACATCAGCTATTGGGAGGCCGAGGCCTTCTGTACCTGGGCCGGGCGTCGTCTGCCCACGGAGTATGAATGGGAGGTTGCTGCGCTGGGAAACAGGCCGGGTGAGCCGTTTCGTCGCTACCCGTGGGGCAATGAGGTGCCGGACGCTTCCCGGGCAGACATGGATGCCCGCGCCATGGCCCGCAATCCGGTGTTCGATTACGCCGCCGGTGACAGTCCGTTTGGCTGCCGGCAAATGGTGGGTTCGGTGTGGGAGTGGACCTGCAATGAATTTTTGCCGTATGACGGCTTCAAGGTGGATATGTACCCTTTCATGTCCACCCTGCAGTTTGCCACCCACAAAGTCACCAAAGGCGGTAGCTGTGCGACCTCGTCCAACCTGATTCGCGGAACCTATCGGCAGGCGTACCTGCCGTTTCGCAGTGATGTTTACACCGGCTTTCGCACCTGCGCGCTCTGAAGGCCGGCCTGGTCAATCAGGTGGCTGGCAAGAGCCACACCGGTCTCGCTCATGGTGAGGTAGGCATCGTTGGCGCCGGCCTCGCGGATCTTGATCGCTTCGTCGGCGAACATGGTGTGCGCCACTATGTAGCCATCGAAGCCGAGCTTGCGCAGCATTCGGGCGGCGATCAGCTTGCCCTCGATGTCACTCATGGCCAGCACGACGGAATGCAGTTCCGGCATATGCAGGCCTTCCCAGAAGGTGGTGTCCTCGGCATCGGCAAACACCACGTTGCGCCCTTCTTTCTGATGGGTCTGGGCCTTGGCCGGGTCAGAGTCCAGCCCCATGATCCGGGAGTCATGGGGGGCCAGCCAGTCGTAGGCGGCGGTACCGGTGCGCCCCATGCCCATCACCAGCACTTGAGTATTGCCGAGGGAAATCGGCTGCTCGTCGGGATGGCGTTTCTGGCTTTCAAAGCGCGTGATTCGATGGCTGATACGCTCATAAATGCTGTGGGAGAAGCGGTTCAGCGGTGCCGACAGCACGAACGACAGCGACACCGTAATGGCCAGCGGCACCAGCCACTGGGGCAGGGCGACACTGGCGACGATGAGGCCGAACTCGCTGTAGTTGGTCAGCGACAGGGAGGTGAGAAAGCTGCTGCGTGCGCGCAAACGGAAGGCCAGCAGCAGGAAGTAGAACAACAGCCCCTTGAGCGGCAGCACCAGCGCGGCCGCGATGGCGAATATCATGGCTTTCTGGTCCGGCAAGCCGCCGATACCGATTTGCAGGAAAAAACCGACCAGGAAGACTTCCTTCACGCTCCACAGGGACTTGGCCAGTTCCTGGGATCTCGGATGATTGGCCAGCATGGCGCCGAAGATGAGTGCGCCCAACTCGGAGCTCAGGCCAACGGCTTCGAATCCGAGGCCGCCGACCACCAGGGCCAGCAGCAACCCCAGAAGCACCAGCAGTTCATCATGGCCACTGGCGTCCAGCAACCGGTAGAGCAGTGGGCGGAGCAGCGGCAGACCAAACACCATCAGCGCCCATTCCGAAGGCGATTTGCCAGCGGCAAGACTCATCACGACAAGCGCGATCAGATCCTGCATGATCAGAATGCCAATGGCGACCCTGCCATGGAAGGCGCGCAGTTCCCGCTTGCTTTCCAGCACTTTGGCCGCAAGAACGGTGCTGGAGAACGAGAGGGCGATGGCCAGCAGCAAGGCTGTTCGCCAGTCCAGATCCAGCAGCCAGTACAATCCGGGCGCGAACACCGTGCAGGTGATGGCGAAGTGCAGCAGGCTGCCGCCAATGACTTCGGGGCTGACGATGGATCGGAGTTTGAGCTTGAGGCCAACGGTGAACAGCAGCAGCAGGACGCCCAGATGGGCGATATGCTCCAGCACACTGGTTTGTTCTATGGCGATACCGGCGGCTGTCGCCAGCCCGCTCAATGCAAACCCGGCAGCGAGATAGCCCACCAAAGGGGGCAGTCCTACAGCCTTAACCAACAGGCCGAGGACAAAAGCGAAAGTAATCCAGATGGCTTCAGGCATGGGAGAGTCTTCTGAAAACGGTCAACAAAGCCTCGAAGCCTACCTGTTTTTTCGCTTTAGCTGTAGTAGCGAATGGTTTCAGGGGTGTTGTTCGGCCAGAAATGCCTCGAACAGTGCCGCTGATCGCGCCGGTGCTTCCACCATGGGGGCATGACCGATATCGTCCAGGATAACCTTTCGGGCGTTTGGTATGGCTTCGACGAAGACATCGGCGTTGCGATAATCAATCACCCGGTCAAGCTTGCCCCAGAGTACCAGGACTGGCGCCTGGATATCGGTGATGGCGTTGCGAAAATCCGGCTCAAAGCCGGCATCGCGAATGGCGGCAAAGATCACTTCGTTGACGGCCTGGTTGGCGATGGCTTTTTCTTCCATCACATCGAAGATCGGCCAGGGCACAAAGGGGCGCTTTTCCAGCGCGAAGTCCAGCAGACGGTCGAAATCGCCTTCCTGGCGAGGAATCAGCGGATTCCCGCCCGCTTCTACCCGCTCCACCAGTTCAGACTCGAATTCCATGATGCCGGCGGGGTCAAACAGCACCGCCGTCCGGACCTGTTCCGGATAGGTGGCGGCATAGAGTGCGGTGATCGCCCCGCCCATGGAATTACCCATCATATGAAAGCGCTTGATTCCCAGCGCGGCCATGGTTTGATGAACGTAGCGTACCTGGTTCTCGAAGCGGTAACCGATATTCAGGGGTTTGCTGCTGTCGCCGTGCCCGGGCAGATCCAGGGCGTAGATGTTGAACTGCCCTTCGAACTCCTTCGCCAGCCGGGTCCAGTTGTCCTTGTTGGCACCGAAGCCGTGAATGAGCACCAATGTCTCGCCATCGACCGGCTCCTTGCTGCGAAGGTAGGCAATGTCCAGTTCACCAATGCTGACTTGCGCGGGTTCCAGGCCGGCGCCGGAGCGTTCCCAGGCAATGGCATTGTCATAGAGGCTCTGGCGGGAGCAGGCACTGACCGCCAGGACGACGGTCATTAGCAGGAACAGGTTCAGCGGGGTGCGGCGCACACGGAACTCCTTTTCGTTGTAGTCAGGATCAGAGCTTAACAGTACCCCAAAAAAAAGCCCGGTCATTGACCGGGCTGACGGAGTTTTGTGCGGAAGCCGGGCCTTACCCCTGCTCACGCGCAATGGCGCGGTAGGCAATGTCGCTGCGGCAGAATACGCCCTTCCAGCTGATGCGTTGCGCCAGCTGGTAAGCCCGTTGCTGGGCCTCGGTGACGGTGTGTCCCAGGGCCGTGGCGCAAAGTACTCGACCACCTGCGGTTACCACATCCTCGCCATTGAGTTTGGTACCGGCATGAAATACTTTTTCACCCCCGGTCTCGCTCTCCGGCAGGCCGGAAATGACATCGCCCTTATCGTAATTGCCAGGATAGCCACCGGCTGCCAGAACAATGCCGACAGAGGCACGATCGTCCCATTCGGAATCGCACCGGTCCAGTTCGCCGTCGACGGCCGCCTGGCACAGTTCCACCAGGTCGGACTTCATGCGCAGCATGATCGGTTGGGTTTCCGGGTCGCCAAAGCGGCAGTTGAACTCGATCACTTTCGGCGCGCCCTGGGTATCAATCATCAGACCGGCGTACAGGAAACCCTTATAGGCATGACCTTCGGCGGCCATGCCGTTAACCGTGGGGTAGATCACCTCGTCCATGATGCGCTGGTGCACTTCCGCGGTGACCACCGGCGCGGGTGAATAGGCACCCATGCCGCCGGTATTGGGGCCGGTGTCGCCGTCGCCCACGCGCTTGTGATCCTGGGAGGTGGCCATAGCCAGTACGTTCTTGCCATCCACCATGACAATAAAGGAAGCTTCCTCGCCGTCCAGGAACTCTTCAATAACCACCCGGCTACCGGCATCGCCAAACGCGTTGCCGGCCAGCATATCGCGGATGGCATCCTCGGCTTCCGCCAGAGTCATGGCCACGATCACGCCTTTACCGGCCGCCAGACCGTCGGCCTTGACCACGATTGGTGCGCCTTTTTCACGCACGTAGGCGAGGGCCTCGTCGACATCCGTGAAGTTGGCGTAGTCGGCGGTGGGAATCTTCTGGCGGGCCAGAAAATCCTTGGTGAAGGCTTTGGAGCCTTCCAGTTGGGCAGCGCCGGCGCTCGGGCCAAAAATACGCAGGCCGCGGGCTTCAAATTTGTCTACCACGCCGGCCACCAGCGGGGCTTCCGGGCCAACGATGGTCAGCCCGACGTTGTTCTGCTCGGCAAAATCGGCCAGGCCGTCCAGGTCCATCACGTCCAGATCGACGTTTTCCAGGTTCGGTTCCCGGGCGGTGCCGGCGTTACCCGGTGCCACGAAAACGGTGTCGGCCTGGGGCGATTGGGCGGCCTTCCAGGCCAGAGCGTGTTCACGCCCGCCATTACCAATAACCAGAATGTTCATGTGTTACTCCTGAATTCCCCAATCAGTGACGGAAATGGCGCATGCCAGTGAAGACCATGGCAATGCCGTGCTCGTTGGCCGCATCAATTGTTTCCTGATCACGCATGGAGCCGCCGGGCTGGATAACGGCAGTGATGCCGGCTTCCGCGGCCGCGTCGATACCATCGCGGAACGGGAAGAAAGCATCCGAAGCCATGACCGAGCCTTTCACCTCCAGGTTCTCGTCGGCGGCTTTGATGCCCGCAATTTTTGCGCTGTACACCCGGCTCATCTGGCCGGCGCCCACGCCAATGGTGCGCCCTGCCTTGGCGTAGACAATGGCATTGGATTTCACGTACTTGGCGACTTCCCAGGCGAACAGCAGGTCGTTCAGTTCCTGTTCGGTGGGCTGGCGGTTGGTGACCACCTTTACGTCTTCCATGGCCACCATGCCCAGATCACGATCCTGCACCAGCAGGCCGCCGGTCACTCGCTTGTAGTCCATGGTCTGGGCGCGTTCGCCGTGGAACTCGCCGCAGGCCAGCAGGCGCACGTTCTTCTTGGCGGCAACAATACCGATCGCTTCCGGCGCTACGCTCGGGGCAATGATCACTTCCACGAACTGACGGTCAACGATGGCTTTGGCGGTGGTTGCATCCAGCTCCCGGTTAAAGGCGATGATGCCGCCGAACGCGGAGGTCGGATCGGTGGCAAAGGCCAGATCGTAGGCCTGCAGGATGTCGGCACCGATGGCCACGCCACAGGGGTTGGCGTGCTTGACGATGACACAGGCCGGATCGGCAAACGGCTTCACGCATTCCAGCGCGGCGTCGGTGTCGGCCACGTTGTTGTAGCTCAGTTCCTTGCCCTGCAGCTGCTCGGCGGTGGCCACGCACGCTTCTTTCGGGTGGCGCTCGGCGTAGAAGGCAGCACGCTGGTGCGGGTTTTCGCCGTAGCGCATATCCTGAACCTTCACGAACTGGGCGTTGAAGGTGCGCGGGAAGTCGGCGTTGTCGTTATCCGGGGTGCGGCCGCCCAGGTAGTTGGCGATGGCGCCGTCGTAACCTGCGGTGTGCTCAAAGGCTTTGACGGCCAGGTCAAAGCGGGTGTTGTAAGTCAGCTCGCCGTCGTTGTCCGCCAGCTCTTTCAGGACCCGACCGTAATCGGAGGCATTGACCACAATGGCCACATCGTTGTGGTTCTTGGCCGCGGCGCGGACCATGGTGGGGCCGCCAATGTCGATATTCTCGATGGCGGTAGCCAGATCGCAGTCCGGTTTGGCCACGGTGTCTTCAAACGGGTACAGGTTGACCACCACCATGTCGATCGGATTGATACCGTGCTCGGCCATGATGGCATCATCGGTGCCGCGGCGACCGAGAACACCACCGTGAATTTTCGGGTGCAGGGTCTTGACCCGGCCGTCCATCATTTCCGGGAAGCCGGTGTAATCGGACACCTCGGTGACCGGTACGTTGTTTTCCTTGAGCAGGCGGAAGGTTCCGCCGGTCGAAAGCAGCTCGATGCCGCGTTCGGTGAGGGCACGGCCGAAGTCGACGATGCCGGTTTTATCACTCACGCTGATCAGGGCGCGACGGACGGGGGTGTTTGACTGGTTTGCCATGGGTCACTTTCTTCGCTGGTCAGATAAGCCGGATTGTAAGCCTGGGTGCAAATAACAAGGGCCTCGCGAACGCATCCGGGAGGCCCTTGTCAGGTTCGGTCAGATTATAGCAGACCGTATTGCTTCAGTTTCTTGCGCAGTGTGCCGCGATTGAGCCCGAGCATGGTTGAAGCCTTGGTCTGGTTGTTGCGGGTGTACTTCATCACCTGCTCCAGCAGCGGGGCTTCCACCTCTGACAGTACCAGTTGGTACACGTCGGTAACCGGCGCGCCATCAAGTTGCTCAAAGTAGTTCTTCAGGGCCACTTCCACACTGTCACGCAGGGTGACGCTGGTGCCGCTGTTGTTTACCGTGTGCAACTGATGCAGATCATCGTTGGCCGGGGTGCTAATGGGTTGATTTGCCAAAGTCTCAGCGGTCATGCTGCGAATACCTCTCCATTTCGTAAGCCTGCAAAATACTGTGCGATGCTGTCTTTTTGCTCCAGCGCATCTTCGATGGCGTTGAAGCGCTTGCGGAACTGTGTGCTGTCGTCATGGGACTGCAGATACCAGCCCACGTGTTTTCTGGCGATACGCACGCCCATCAGTTCGCCGTAGAACCGGTGCAGTTCGTCCAGGTGCCCGGCCAGAATGTTTTCCACCTCGTCCATGGCGGGGGCCGGCAGGTGTTCTCCGGTTTCCAGGTAATGGAGCATTTCCCGGAAAATCCATGGCCGGCCCTGGGCACCGCGACCGATCAACAGGCCGTCGGCGCCAGTATGGGTGAGCACCTGCCGGGCTTTCTCCGGCGTGGTGATGTCTCCATTCGCGAACACCGGTATGCCAACACTGGCCTTAACTTCTGCAATCGTGTCGTACTCCGCGTCACCGCTGTATTTGTCTGCGCGGGTACGGCCATGGACGGCCAGGGCCTGAATGCCTGCGTCCTCGGCCATTCTTGCAATCACCGGAGCATTGCGGTTGTCTCTGTCCCAGCCGGTTCGCATTTTCAGAGTGACCGGGACATCAACCGCCTTTACCACGGCTTCCAGGATTTCCCGTACCAGTGTCTCGTCTTTCATCAGGGCCGAACCGGCGGCCTTGTTGCAGACTTTCTTGGCAGGGCAGCCCATATTGATGTCGATGATCTGGGCACCGAATTCAGCGTTTTGCCGGGCGGCATCGGCCAGCATCTCGGGGTCGCCGCCGGCGATCTGGACCGATCTGGGCTCCGGTTCGCCTTCGTGGTTCAGGCGAGTCCGGGATTTGCGCGTATGCCAGAGCTTGCTGTCCGCTATGACCATTTCCGATACCGCCAGCCCGGCCCCCATGCGCCGACATAACAGCCGGAAAGGGCGATCGGTTACACCGGCCATGGGTGCAACAATCAGCGGGTTGGGCAGGGTGTACGGCCCGATTTTTGCCGTTGGCAGCATGATCTGAGTCCGTCTCACAGCGGGTTTAGCAAGATTCGGTCTGGAGCGGTTGTGCAAAATCTGACCGCTCCGGTCTCCGAAGGGCGGTAATGATACCGCCGGGGGCAAGCCGATTGAAGGGGCGAAGAGCTTAAAAAGTTGATTATTTTTCGTGCTTTCTGGTTGACTTTTGCGCTGTCAACTGTCGGCCGCTGTACTGATCACCCTCACTGGGGCGAGGGGCGGAAACTCAGGTTGTAATTGACGGCATCGCGCCCCGGGTCTCTTATGCGGATGGCGATCCGGACCGGGGTCTCCACCGGCATACTGGTCAGTGCTGTTCCTTCGCCTGCCAGGTATTCTTCGGGTGTGAACGTGCTCTGAGCGACAACGTCGCCGTTCAGGTTGGAGAAGGTCAGGGCGATGGCCGGAAACGGTTGTTCAAAACCGGCCCGGTTGAGGATAACCGCATCGACGACCAGTTGGGTACGATTTTCGGGGTCTGTCCGCACCACCAGCTTGCGGCTCTCGATGGCCTCTACATTGACCAGAGGCTTGAGTTCGCAGCCGGCAATCTCACAGCCTTTTTCATAGAAGGGGCGCAGCTGAGGGATGGCGGAGAGTCGGTCGAACTGATACCAGGTAACCTGGGCAACCAGTACGCCCAGTAAGGCCAGCACCACCAGCGTCCAGAGTGCGGTTCTGAGGCGATTGCCGCGGCCTCCCACCGATACCGGATCGCGCCTGAGGTCTCGGTAGAGTGTGTCTGGATCGGTCGGTTTGTGCGCGCGGAAGGTCATCGGGTCGCCCACACGGTCGTCGTCGGCCGGGTTCAGGTTGGCCAGCTCGGGGCCTTGCGGCGGTGGCTGCCTGTCGCTGCCCATGGCCTCTTGCCCTTCGGTTTCCCGGTTTTGCCCGGTCGCAGGTTCCGTGGCGGAAAAGGATTCTGTCTCGGTAGCTTCTGCCGGTTCCGGGTGCGGCGACGGGGGTTCGGTGGGCGGTGCTGGTGGCCGGTCATCGTGAAGCATGGCTTCGGCCCAGCTTTCATCGACATTCTCATGTTCAGACGTCAGCTCATCATCGTGGTAGCCGGAATCCTCCGGCTCATCCACGTTCCGGAAGCTGTCGCTGAGCTCGTCTTCCGAGAAGGTGAGCTTGGTGCCGGTGTAGCGCCCTTCGGTAGCATCTTCCTCGGGGTTGTCGGCGAAAATCCACTGATCGTCGTCCTGCTCGCTGACCGGCTCTGCCGATGGTGTTTCTGAGGGGCTGGGGGATGCCGGACCGGCCTCGGTTTTAGGCACCCCGGACGAGACTTTGTGCTCAACCGCATTGAAGACTTTCATGCAGTTCCCGCAGCGAACCTTGCCCTTGGCGATACTCAGCTGTTCATCGGTAACCCGAAACCGGGTTTCGCAATTTGGGCACAGGGTTTGCAGGCTGCTCTGGGTCATGCTTCGTTCCTGAAAGCTCGATCTCGGGTCGATCACTAAGATGGAGGCAGTTTAGACATAAACGCCGGTGCCGTCATCCGTCCTTGCGCCGTCCTGTGAGGCGTATCCAGTCTTCTTTTTGTTCCGGTTCGTCCATGAAGAACCAGGGCTCGTAGGCATCCATCACTTCCCGGGCCTGGTTGAACAGGATGCCGGACAAAACAATGTCGCCGCCGGGTTTGGTCAGTTCAGCGAGTCTCGGTGCCAGCCCGATCAGTGGCCCGGCCAGAATGTTGGCAAGCATTATGTCGGCTCGGGTGTCGGGATCGGCGCCGGGCAGGTACAGATCCAGCCGGCCATCGTCCACGCCGTTGCGGCGGGCATTTTCGCGGCTGGCCTCAAGGGCCTGGGGGTCAGTATCGACTCCGATCACATGGTCTGCGCCCAGCAGCAGGGCGGCCAGGCCCAGAATGCCCGAGCCACAGCCGTAGTCGGTTACCTGTTTGCCCAGCACATCCTGGCCATCCAGCCATTCAAGGCAAAGAGCGGTCGTGGGATGGGTGCCCGTGCCAAAAGCCAGCCCCGGGTCCAGCAACAGATTCGCCGCGTCCGGGTCAGGTGCTTCGTGCCAGCTGGGCACAATCCAGAGGCGTTCGCCAAACTGAAGCGGATGGAAGTCGTCCATCCAGGCGCGCTCCCAGTCTTTATCCTCAACCAGGGTCACGTCGATGTCGGCCAGTGTTTGCTGGGTTTGCTGATGCCAGACATCTTGTATGTCGGCCAGCAGCTGTTCGGTATCGCGATCGGACTGGAACAGGCCGGTTACCGTGGTCTGGCTCCAGAGTGGGGTGGTGCCCGGGTCGGGCTCGTACAAGGGCTGGTCGGCTGCGTCTTCCATGGAAACGGCGTCTGCGCCCATTTCCATTAACAGATCCTCCAGCTGATCCGCAGTGTCCGGATCAGCTGGAATCTGGAGTTGTATCCAGGGCATGATTAATCCCGCATCAGTTTCTCAAGGTAGTGGATGGTGAAGTCTACCTGTTTAAAGCCACCATCGCGTACCAGTTTTCGATGCAGAGGTTGATTGGTCTTGATGCCTTCGACCAGCATTTCGTCGAGTGCGTTCTTCATGCGCCGGCGCGCAATCTCCCGATCGTCACC
This sequence comes from Marinobacter sp. VGCF2001, assembly GCF_049943275.1. Classification (NCBI taxonomy): domain Bacteria; kingdom Pseudomonadati; phylum Pseudomonadota; class Gammaproteobacteria; order Pseudomonadales; family Marinobacteraceae; genus Marinobacter; species Marinobacter sp. VGCF2001. The sequence goes on along the minus strand of NZ_JBNFVX010000007.1, from coordinate 8,080 downwards.
CCAGGTGATCAGTTTGGCCACCAGGGAATCGTAGTACGGCGGAACCGCATAGCCGCTGTACAGGTGGGAGTCTACCCGGATACCGTTGCCGCCCGGTGCGTGGAAGTGGCTCACCGTGCCGGGGCTGGGTACGAAGGTTTTCGGGTCTTCGGCGTTGATCCGGCACTCGATGGCGTGGCCGGAGATATGAATCTCGTCCTGGCTGTATTGCAGCGGCAGGCCGCTGGCAATGCGCAGTTGCTCACGCACAATGTCGACACCGGTAACCATCTCGGACACCGGGTGCTCAACCTGAACCCGGGTGTTCATCTCAATGAAATAGAATTCGCCGTCCTGGTACAGGAACTCGAAGGTGCCGGCACCCACGTAGCCGATTTCCCTGCAGGCGTCCACGCAGGCCTTGAGGGTACGTGCCCGGGATTCCTGGTTGATGTTCGGCGCCGGCGCTTCCTCAATGACCTTCTGGTTGCGGCGCTGCATGGAACAGTCGCGGTCGCCCAGATGGATCACGTTGCCGTGCATATCGGCCAGCACCTGAACTTCCACGTGGCGCGGGGTCTCCAGAAACTTTTCCAGGTACACGGTGGGGTCGCCGAAGGCGTTTTTGGCTTCGGTCTGGGTAATCTGTACGGCTTTCAGCAGGGCAGCTTCAGAATGAACCACCTGCATACCGCGCCCGCCACCACCGGAAGCGGCTTTGATCATCACCGGGTAGCCAATTTGCCGGGCCAGATTGAGTGTGCGCTCATCGTCGTCTGTCAGCGGGCCGTCGGAGCCGGGTACGGTGGGTACGCCAGCCTTTTTCATGGCCTCAATGGCGGAGACCTTGTTGCCCATCAGGCGAATGGTTTCTGCCCGGGGCCCGATAAAGCGGAAACCGCTTTTTTCAACCTGCTCGGCGAAATCCGCATTTTCAGCCAGAAAGCCGTAGCCGGGGTGAATGCCCACCGAGTCGGTGACTTCCGCTGCGCTGATGATGGTGGGAATGTTCAGGTAGCTGTCTGTGGCGCTGTTCGGGCCAATGCAGACAGATTCATCGGCAAGGCGCACGTGCATCAGGTCGCGGTCTACCTGGGAGTGTACCGCAACGGTCTTGATGCCGAGCTCCTTGCACGCACGGAGAATGCGCAGGGCAATTTCACCGCGATTTGCGATCAGAACTTTTTCTAACATGGCCATGGTCTGCTATCACCGAATTCAGGAAATGACGATCAGAGGCTGGTCAAACTCAACCGGTTGGCCATTGTCGACCAGAATCTCGGTTACGGTACCCGCTTTGTCGGCTTCGATCTGATTCATCATTTTCATGGCCTCGACAATGCAGATGACATCGCCGGCATTGACGGTCTGGCCCACTTCAACGAAGGAGCTGGCCGTGGGTGACGGCGCCCGATAAAACGTGCCAACCATGGGGGATTTGACCGAGTGCCCTTTGGGCGCCGCCGGGGCCGGAGCTTCCGGAGCCGGTGCTGTTTCAGCGGCAGGTGCCGGGGCCGGCGCGTGTGGCGCTGGCGCAGCGTAATGGCTGACGTAGTGTCCGCCCGGAGCCTGTTCGCGGCGGCGGGAGATGCGAACCGAATCGTCTCCCTCTTGAATCTCCAGTTCTTCGACGTCTGATTCCTCAAGGAGCTCGATGAGTTTCTTGATTTTTCGGATATCCATAGCTGTTCCAGTCCCGTATCTAAGTGCTATCGGTGAATTCGTTGCAGGGCCGCCTGAAGGGCGAGATCGTAGCCCTGGCTGCCCAGCCCGCAGATAACGCCCTCGGCGATATCTGAAAAATAGGAGTGATGCCGGAAAGACTCCCGCGCATACACGTTGGAAAGGTGCACTTCAATAAAGGGGATTCCCGAGGCCAGCATGGCGTCCCGCAGGGCCACGCTGGTGTGGGTGAAGGCGGCCGGATTGATAATGATGAAATCCACCCCTTCGGCCCTGGCTTCGTGCACTCTTTCTATCAATTCATATTCCGCGTTCGACTGCAGGTGCAGCAAATGATGGCCTTGCTCTGCCGCCAGACCGCGCAGGCGGTCGTCGATATCAGCCAGTGTCTCGTGGCCATAGACCTCCGGCTCGCGGGTGCCGAGCATATTGAGGTTGGGGCCATGGAGCACAAGTAGGGTCGACATGGTTCTGTCTGCCTTGATGAATTTTGAACAGGATCGCCGAAGATAACGGCACGTTACCGCAATGGTGCGTACTTGTTACCCGCAGATCAACACTTTTTAACAATCCTGTTTCTGGTCCATTACTTTAGAAAGGTTACACAGCAACCCGCTGTCGCGCGATGACATTTCGTTGATGACAATCATTGTCGATGATGGCGGGCGATGTCGGTATTCGACATTGGTTTCATGGGCCGGGCGATTGCCCGGCCCGGAAGTTCAGGCGTCGGCCAGCGTCACGCAGTTCCGGCCCTGCTCTTTTGAGGTGTAGAGCGCGCGATCGGCTCGTTCGCACAGCGACTGGGCCGATTCCTCGTGCCAGCTGGCAATGCCACAGCTGAAGGTAACATTGAATTCCCGGTCGCCGGCCTGCTGGGTCAGTTCCGAGAAGCGCTCGCGGATTTCGTTGAGTACGTTACGGGCATCCCCGGGGCGGGTGTTGGGCAGGATGATGGCGAACTCTTCGCCCCCGTAACGACCGATGTGGTCGGTTTTGCGTAACCGCTGCTTGAGGAACATCGACAGGCTGCGCAGAATCCGGTCGCCGATGGGGTGGCCGAAGGTGTCGTTTACCTTCTTGAAAAAGTCGATGTCGATCATGGCAAAGCACAGGGGCTGATCTTTCTGGCGAGCACGGGCGATTTCCTGCTCAAGCAGATGCAGCGTATGGGTATGATTGAACAGCCCGGTCAGACTGTCGCGGATCATCAGTGCCAGCAGCGAACGGGCCCGGCGCCCCCGGTTGTGCAGGGTTGCGATCAAGTGCTTGGGATCGATGGGTTTGGTCAGGAAATCGTCGCCGCCCAGGCTCATGGCGTGGAGTTGCTTGCTGACGTCCTCCTCGGCCGACAGATAGATGATGGGGACGCTGTGAAAACGGTCCTGTTGCCGGATAACCCGGGCGATCTCCATGCCGGTGCAGCCGGGCATATACATATCCAGGATGATGATCTCCGGCGAGAATTCCTCCAGGGCATGAATGATCTGCATGGGATCGGTAATGATGTGGGCGGTCATGCCGGCCTTTTTCAGCACCGTCTCCATATACTTGGCCTGGGCGCGAGAGTCGTCCAGCACCAGGACCTTATATGGCTCGATGGTGTTGCCATGGGTGTAGGTTTCGATCTTTTCGATCAGTTGCCCCGGGTCGACTGCCGGATAGAAGAACTCTTCGCCGCCGCAGCGGGAGGCTCGCAACCGGGTTTCAATGCTGCCGTCTTCATCGCTGACAAAAATGATGGGAATCGGAGTGTCGTGTTGCTCCTGCAACTGTTCGACACTGGCAATGCCGGCATTTTCGCCGCCGCCGAAGTTCACATCCATCAGTATGGTTTCAGGTTTGCTGAGGGCGCAGGCCTCAATCAGATCCGCCGGGGCGCTGAATGTAGACGCGCGGAATCCAAAGAATTCCAGTTGTCGGATTAGCCGTGACGCCATTTCCGCGTTCGACAGAGCGATGTAGACAGGTGTGCGACGGTATTGCTGGGGGGCGTGGGAGGTGTCCTGGTCGGTGCGCCGCTGGGTGGACAGCCGAAGGTGTTCGGCAGCGTCTTCCAGAGCCTCCGTCTTCGCCTCGTCCAGTGGCGTGCCCGGTGGCCAGTCGGTCACCAGAGCCAGGATAAGCTCGCCGGCGGTGGCATGGCTTTCCATCTCGAAGCGCCGGGCATAACGAATCAGTTTGTCGGCGGAGGCGGCCAGTTCATCCCGGTGTGCTGACGCCTGGCTGTGGTCGTCGCGAATTTTCTGCCAGGTATCCAGTACCACCCGGGCCTGGGTAGTAACACGGCGTGCGAAGTGCTGCCTGAGTTTTGCTTTCTGGCTGTCGTCGTTCATGGTGCTCTGGCCTGTCTGTTCCATTGTCAATCGCGTTACCCGTCTGCGCGAAATTTTGCCACTTATCGGTTATACAGAGGCTATACGACCCTCGGGTAGAGTCTATAGTGTTTAATGTTGTGGTCGTAGGTTGTGGTATGTAAATGTTTGTCAACTCTGCGGCCCGGGTCACAGGTAACTTGATACCTTTTTCTCTTCAACGACACGATGAGGTGATGGCAGGGATGCTGAACGGTCCGCGGAATCAGGCGCAACGAGGCGAAATCACGCTGCAGGCGCTGCTGCTGTTGTTTGCGGGCGGGCTGCTGACCCTGACACTGACTGCCGCGTTCATCACCAGTTACGGTTATTTTCGCGCCTACGTGATTGACCAGCTGGCCGCCCACGCCCGGGACGGCGCAACAGCGACCGGGCTGTCTTTGTCCAATGCCATTGATGGCGCTGACCCGGTAGCCGCCGCATCCCTGATTGATGCAGTATTCGACAGCGGCCGGTATCTGGCCGTGGAATATCTGGATCATGACAACGAAGTGATTGCCGGCAGGCGTATGCCGCTGTCGGCGAGTCGCGCACCCGACTGGTTTGTAACCTTTGCACATTTACCTCTGCCGGTTGCCGAGGCGGAGGTGGTGCGGGGCTGGAGTCGGTTGGGCAAGGTCCGGGTGATGAGCCACCCCGGTCGCGCTTACGACGATCTCTGGCGGATTGCCCTGGGATTGTTGCTGTCAGCGACCGTGATCGCCGCTGCCGGACTTCTGGGGCTGTATCTCTTGCTTCGGCGGGCTTTGAAGCCCCTCAAAGAAGTGGAAGCCCAGGCCCGGGCCATTGGCCAGCGGGATTTCCGCACACGGGTGGGTGCCCGTTCCACACGGGAATTGAATCGGGTGACCGACGCGATGAATCAGATGGCGCAGGCGCTGGGGCAGTTATTCGAGGGGCAGGGTAAATTAATCCAGCATTTACGCCGGGTAAACAATGAGGACCCGGTCACCGGATTGGCAAGTCGCGCGGCCTTTGATCAGCGGCTTAAGGTTGAGGTGGAATCGGAAGAAAAGGCCGCCCCCGGTGTGCTGATCATGATCCAGTTGGCCGGGTTTGCGGATTACAATCTGGGGTATGGCCGGGACGAGGGCGATGCCTTGTTGCGCCGGATGGCGGCGGCTCTTGGCCGCTTTGTTGCACGCCATGCCGAGGCGTTTGCAGGCCGCAGAACCGGTGCCGAATTTGCTGTTTTTGTGCCAGGCGTGTCAGCGGCGGATGCGCGTATCTGGGCCGAGGAGCTGGTACAGGATTTAAGCGCTATCTACGCCAGCCTGGCGGCGCCCATGGATGCCAACGTTCATGCCGGGCTGGCTGTTGCCACCCCGGGCGAGGGCGTCAGGGGGTTGTTGGCAGCGGCCGATGAGGCGCTTCGGACGGCACAGCAACGGGAGGAGTCCTGCAGCCTGTTACTCGATTCCAGCGTGGATCACCACCACAATATGGAGACCTGGAGACAGATCCTGTCCCAGGCTATCCGGGAAAAGCGTTTGTCGCTCTGGCTCCAACCCATGGTTCAGGGGGCCGATGAGACACTGGTCCATTATCAGGTGTTTTCCCGTATCGACTCACCCGAGGGGCCATTGAAAGCCGGTGTGTTCGTGCCGATGGCCGAGCGACTGGGATTGATCAGGGACATCGATCGGATGCTGGTGGCGCAGGCGCTTGATTGTCTTGGGCGTCATCCGCAGCGCTGGCTGGCTGTTTCTCTCGGCACCAGTTCAGTTGCCGATGACGATTTCAGGGCCGATCTGCTGGCCATGCTTACCCGGGCCGGCGCGACGGCAGGCCGCCTGTGGGTCGGCATCACCGAAGTGACCATTCAGCATCATCGCAAAGCGGTTGGCTCGCTGGTGCGGGAGTTGTCACGTCTGAATGTGCCGGTACTGGTGGACCGTTTTGGCGTGGGCGGGGTGCCTTTCAGTTATCTGAAGCGGCTGCCGTTCCGGGCGATGCGGATTGATCACAGTTTCATCCATAATCTGGACCGGCACGAAGAAAACCGTTTCTGGCTGCAGTCGGTTATCGGTATCGCCCACAGTCGTGGGGTAAAGGTTTATGCCACGGGAGTAGAAACCGCGGCGGAATACTCGGTACTCTGTAGGCTGGGTATCGATGGCGCCATGGGCTACCATCTGGGCAGACCCTTTGCGGCGGACACGTAATCAACAGGAGATCAGGAGACTTATGCCTGGCAAGATCAGACAATACTTCAGGGACAAGAAAGACGATGTGCAGGATTACACCGGTGGTAGCGGTGTAATCGGCAAGTTTGTGGCGGTCATGCTTGTGGTGTACCTCCTGGTGGCGCTGGTGCTCGGTGCGTACTGGAGCAGCGAGCCGGAGACCTTCTCGGTGCGGGAGCATACCCGGACGCTGGCCAGCACCATGGACCGGGAGCCGGTCGCCGGGTTTGCCACCACCGCGACCATGATTCGCCTTGCCGAAACGCTGCTGGACAAACCCGGTGGCTACATTTCCAACGACATTTTCCCCCCCGGCTTGTGGCTGGACAATATGCCGAACTGGGAATATGGGGCGCTGGTTCAGCTTCGGGATCTTTCCCGGGCGATGCGCAAGGACATCAGTCGCTCTCAGAGCCAGTCTGCGGAAGACCCGGACCTGACCATCGCCGAACCTCAGTTCCACTTTGACAGCGGAAGCTGGGCCATTCCATCGACCGAAAACGAATACCGGCGCGGCATTAATGCGCTCAAGCGTTATCTTAACCGGCTGTCGGATCCCGGCCAGGCCGATGCCCAGTTTTTTGCCCGGGCGGATAACCTGAACAACTGGCTGGCAGATCTGGAGACTCGCCTGGGTAGCCTGTCCCGTACGCTCAGCGAGAGCGTGGGCAAGGCGTCTGTGTCGGATGCCGTTGCCAATCTGGACCCGGCTGATCCGCTGGCTGAGGAAACCGGTGGCGAGGATGTGAAGACGTCGTGGACCAAAATTGATGATGTGTTTTATGAGGCGCGCGGCAGTGCCTGGGCCTTGCTGCACATTTTCCGGGCCGTGGAAGTGGATTTCCGGAAGGTACTGCAGGACAAGAATGCCATGGCAAGCGTGAAGCAGATCATTATTGAGCTTGAGGGGGCCCAGGCGTCCATGTGGAGCCCGGTGATTCTCAATGGCAGTGGTTTCGGCCTGTTGGCCAACCATTCGCTGACCATGGCAGCCTATCTGTCACGGGCCAATGCCGCGATCAGTGATATGCGGGATCTGCTGTCACGGGGGTAATCTCCCGGCAGAGACCGTTGTTCTGGCATAAAAAAGGCCGGGCAGTCATCAGGCTGCCCGGCCTTTTTACTGAGCGAAACGCGCTTAACCCTTGTAGGCGTTGATTGCGTCCTGGATCGCTTTCTTGGCGGCTTCGGCGTTGTCCCAGCCCTGCACTTTCACCCATTTGCCGGGCTCAAGTGTTTTGTAGTTTTCGAAGAAGTGCCGGATCTGGTCGCGCAGCAGTTCTGGCAGATCTTCGATTTCCCTGATGTTGTGGTAGGTGGTGGTCAGCTTGTCGTGGGGCACCGCAACCAGTTTGGCGTCTCCGCCGGCTTCGTCTTCCATGTTCAGTACGCCAACCGGGCGGCAGCGAATGACGGAGCCTGCCTGGATGGGATAAGGCGTAACGACCAGAACGTCCAGCGGGTCACCGTCGTCTGCGAGGGTGTGCGGGATGAAGCCGTAGTTGGCCGGGTAGAACATGGGGGTGGCCATGAAGCGGTCGACCAGCAGGGCGCCCATGTCTTTGTCCAGTTCGTACTTGACCGGAGAGCTGTTGGCCGGGATTTCGATGGCAACGTAGATGTCTTCCGGCGGGTTCTTGCCAGCGGGGATGTTGTCGAATTGCATTTGCGATCCTTCCTGGTGCGTTAGGGTTCGTTTAACTGCGTTGGAAAAGTGGCGCAATTATACGGAAGTCTCCTGCCATTCGAAACTAAACCTTGGTCGGCTGTCTTTGTCTTCGGTGCAAGCCTGCAGGTGGTTGTGGCTCCCAAAACACGCTACGAGCACATCCATGTGCGCTTGTTTCGGGCCGTCCA
>NZ_JBNFVX010000006.1:0-155318 GCF_049943275.1 Marinobacter sp. VGCF2001 | reverse complement strand
CCATCGGGTTGGCTCGACTGGTTTCCGGAATGGGAAACAACCACTGCACGAAATCGTGGGTGTACCCCAGCCAGAAGTCATCAAAGGCGAGGATTTCGGCGTTCGTTCGGCCCTGGTGGTCCCGGCCCTCGCCTCGCATGAACAGGATCAAAGGGCTTTCTTTCGAGATATCCGGATTGTCCATTTTTCAGCTCCCCTATTTCAGGCTGTTTCCTCACCGAGGGCTATTCTCTTCTACTTCACGAAGCCAATTGGCTGTCTGACCAGGCCATCGGTTTGCTGGCGCTGCTCCTCTTTCAGGGCATCCAGCAATCGACCTGTGCGTGGGCGGAATCCTCGCATTCGAAGATTCTGAACGGCAGCTCGCATAACACCCGGCGTCAGATAATCCAGTTCGGCCAGGTCTTCCATTGGCAGGTCATCGGCTTTATCCCGGTCCACAACACAGGCCGCAAGTATTGATCTAACCTGCTCCCGGGTCAGATGGCCAAACTCCACTTTCATCTGAAAACGACGGATAATCGCTTTATCAAAGCTGTCGAATCGGTTGGTCGCGGCAAGAAACACGCCTTCGAAGCGCTCCAGGCGAATCATGAATTCGTTAACAGCGCTGATCTCCCAGCTGCGTTGTGCCATATTCCTGCTATAGAGAAAGGTGTCTGCTTCATCCAGCAGCAACACCGCACCGCTACGCTCTGCTTTGTCGAACATCGCTGCAATGTTCTTTTCCGTCTGGCCAACGTACATACCTAGCAAGTCGCTTCCGGATTGCAACATGAACGGTTTGTTCAGGCGCTTGGCGAGTTCCTGGGCATAAGCGGTTTTACCGGCACCGGGCGGGCCATACAGGCAGATTCGGGCACTACCTTCCTCGTGAACGAAGCGCTCCACATTCCGGAGGGTCGGTTTGGTGTTAAGCCACTCCGTGCGGAATTCGGGAAAGTCCGGTTTCTTCGGTTTGGGCAACATACGGCCCGGATTTCGCTCGCCCATCACATCCAACCGCTGTCGCACAATGGATTCCAGGCGCTGCTGATTACGGATAATCTGGCGTGGCGGCAGGTATCGCCCGACTTCCGCCAGATTCCTTGCCAGTGCGGGTGTCATCCAGGGTTTCCGTGCTACTTCCGATACCCAGGCCGGAGCAACGGGTAACGCAGAAAGCATTTGTTCCAGCTTGTCGGCCTGGCGATCACTACCTGTACTCTCGATCTCAACAATGAAATCAAATCTCCGCAGAAAAGCAGGGTCGACGGCACTGATGTTGTTGCTGATCCAGATCACCGGGGCGCGATTCTCCTCCAGCATCTGGTTGAACCAACCCTTGGCAAGCTGATCGGACTTGCGGAAAGCGTCTTCCATCTCATCGAACAGCAATACGGCGCCAAGCCGATCCTCCAGGAACATCTGGGCCATTTTGGCAGCGTCCAGGCGAACACGGCCGGTCATGGCCCCAGAGTGGCTGTCTTTCGTAGGCACTTCATACAGCGGCGCACCCAGTTTTTCTGCCAGAGCCCTGGCCAACTGGGTTTTCCCGGTGCCCGGCTTGCCGTAGAGCAGGATGTTTTTGCCACGAGATTTGTTATTCAAGGCATCCTGCAGGTAATCCAGCATCAGCTGCAGATCGGGAACCCCCCTGAAGTCGGCGATGGAATGCAGTGCCGCTGGTCCGGGCGGGCAGATGTGCTTGAACAGCATTTGCTCGACGTCTTCCGTGGCGCCTGCCTCACATTGCTCGGAGGTGGCCACCACCAGCTGACTCAGAAGCGGCCCGGCCTCTACCAGGTCCCAGATATCGCTGTTCTGGTTCGGTTCCTCCAGCAGGCGGATCTGGCAGAGCATGGCATCCTGGTCTAACGCCGCCGCAATGGTTCTGGCGGATTCTCGCATCGCCCTGGCCAGAGCACTAACCGAGTTACCAAATTCATTAATCTCCAGATCCCGCATGACCTCTTTGGCCTTCGGATGTTTAAGCACCAAAATGGCAAAAATCAGCAGCTTGATTTCTACCACATCGGCTTTCAGCAACTTGATCAGATTGGCCAATAGAGGCTCAAAAGACAGCTCCGGCTTGCCTTTCAGGCTTCGGGTGAGCTGCTTTTCACGCTTACGTACCGCTTCCAGGAAGATCGGCGCACTCACCTCACTATCATCTCCCGACGGTAGCTTGAGCCCAAGGAAAACGTCTGGTTCGTCCATGCCAACGAGACGGAATTCCTTTTTATACCCGGTGATGAGGAACAGCCGACAGAGATAAATCTGCAGCAGCTTCAGGTCGTCTTTAGACGGGGATGAAAAATAGTCCGCCTCGTGAGCTTCATTGATGAGTTCTTTCCATAACAGCATGATGGGCCTCCAGAAGATCTATACGGCATTATGGAGGCCGAAGGCGACATATTGTGTCGCTTAGAAACGTTGCGCGTCCACTGCGCGGGAACTCGCCTTCGGATTCCTGGGCTTACGGGCTTATTCGAGCCAGACCAAGCTTAAGCGTAGAGGCTATCTCCTCCCTCAACCATTCAGGTTCAAGAATATCGCAATGAACGGCCTGTGCCGTCAGCCACCACCGCAGATCTTGCGTATCCCCTACCGTAACCGCAATCTCAAAGATCTTTTCATCAATCTCATTGGTGATCTGGTCAAATCCCAGGGGTGATTCAATCAGATGGTTCAAAGCCGGTTTGTCACAACGTAACTTCAGGTACACCGGTTCGTTAGACTTGAGAATGCCCATAGCGCCGGAACGGATGTATAAATCGAGATCAAAATCCTCTGGTCGAGCCGATGGTTCCTCTACCAACTCACCTGTGGTGGCCCGATGCAGAACCAGTTGGCGCGTGCCTTCCCTGCCCTCGATGGTGCCAATCAGATACACATTCGGATCCCGGAAGATCAGTCCAAACGGGTGCACCACGATCTCCTCGGGCTCCGGCCAGTTCCGTGCCTGGTAGGTTAGCCTGCACTTGTACTCTCGTAACAAGGCCTCGGTGACGGTTTCCAGAACATCCGCATCAATCGCCGGCCGTTCACCACCCAGCCCGCGGTTGATAACGCGCACCCGGTTTGGCCACTGCCCCAGTGGGTTCTTTTCCCGGAGCAAGGTGCGGTGGGCTTCGTCGAAATGGGGCTTCAGGTGAGACAGCGCCCGCGGCGGCAACATGGGCGAGAGATAGGCCCGTGCCAGCTCAAACGTTAACGCGGCAGGCAGGTCGAGTGCCGGGATAATATCCATCGTCGCATTACGATCGAAAGACCACCGGTAGGGTCGGGATTCCTCATCCACGATTAACGGAAAGTCCAGACTCAGTTTCTCCAGATCCCGCTGTATTGATCGCATGGTGACCCGGAAACCATGATCATCAAGGCGCTCTGCGAGTTCACTCGTGGTGATGGTCTTCGGGAAACGAGGCACCATTCTGAGCATGGTGAGGTAACGAACCGCGGTGCTGGACATGAAACTTCCTTTTCTTTCGGATGGCCCTGAGATTGGCGACGTTATTTGTCGCTTCAGAATGCTAGATTTTCATTGCTGCGAAGTAAAGCCGCAAACGGACCAACAACGGAGGATTTTAACCACTGAATAATCAACGTTTCCCTGAGCTATTAACCGAATATGGATTCACCACCGCTTCCTACTGTTTCGAAGACACCATGCTCGGATTTCATCACGAGATCTACAATGCACTTATCCACGATAACCCGGTGTTCGATTCAAACTCCCGGATTTACCAGCAACCGCAATCTCCTGAAGCGTTTATCCACTGCGAACTAGTAACCTCTGAAGACCTGGGTACAGCCGCCTCCTATTTCTACCAAGTGTGGTATGCCGAGCTCCGCTACGAAAATCCAGTGCTTGAGATCCTGGATCTTAGAAGACGCCGCACAGATGCAGCCATCCACGCCCTGACCATCAGCCAGCACAATGCCATGACATTCCTTTTCACCATCCAGCGAGGTATTTCACATGAATCGATATAAAGCCGAACAAGCCCGAGCGCACCGCGAAGCTCGCCTTGGTAAGACGCCAGCCGAAATCCAAGCTTTGGATCAGGTAGACGCGCTTAATAGCCGGATCCGGGAGCTCGCGCACAAGATTCACGCTGAGAGGTTTCCGGAAGAGTACGACCATTACTACGACTCCATTGCCGATGCACAAGATCGCAGCCGCGGTATCAACCCGATGTCCCAAGAGCACATTGATAAGGTGAATGCCAGACGACAGGAACTTGGGGTAGCGCCATTAGCGGAGAACGGAATGCCGGTTTCCAACGAGACCTGGGAAATTGCTTTGCGTGAAGCCGAGAACCAGCTGACGCGCTGACTATCTGAAGGGAGCAAGGAGTATTATGAATATTGTGGTTTTCGCATTTCTCTGCGTTATGTGGGTGTCCGTTTCCCTACTGTGTATCAGCTATTTCAACGATGCTGTCGATGGATGGGATGAATGGGAAATCTGTCGGAACCCGTTCAATTGGTCCTTCGGGGGAAACTCGATTCTGTAAAGGCATGAGCACTGCTCCGTGTCGTAGTTTTGATCTTGGCTACATCAGTAACCCGGATATCGCTCCCAAAGCTCCTCGCTATCCATCCCACTCGTCCAGTACTGACAGGTCCACAGATCAGAAGCCACTTCCTCAATAACACCGCGCAATTCCAACGGCCCCAGCCAGCGCTCCGGAATAACGCTGCTTCCGTGCATCACGCCGAGTATGTTTCCGGTGATGGCACCGGTGGAATCCGAATCGCCGTCATGATTCACCGCCAGAACAATGGCCTTCTCGAAACTCTCCGCTACCAGGGCGCAATAAACGGCAATCGCCAAAGCCTCCTCAGCAACCCAACCCTCACCCAGTTTTTTAATGGCTTCATGATGCGGAAGTGCGGACGCGCTCAATGTTACAGCCTGATCCAACGCATTAAGAGTTTCTTCATGACCAGGATAAGTTATCAGCAGTGATCTTGCCTGAGCCAGGGCGTCGTTCAGTGTGGCACCAGCCGCCAGCGCGAAAACAACAACCGCCAGCACGCCCCCGGTGAGGTAACCACTGGGGTGGCCATGGGTAAGGCCTGCGCACATTTTGCCGGACTCAAATACCGCCGAGGTTCCAAGCCCCTCTTTGAACGTGAACCAGAATAACCCAACCGGGGCTACCCGCATCACGCCACCGCAGCCCTTGCTGTCGTTCCCCGCAATACCCGGATCGCCCTGATAATCCCGCAGCGCACTGAGGCAAGTCATCCCTGGCGCCCTCAGGCTGTGAAGCTCCCGTTGCTGGAAGAGCCATCCATCCAACACCGGTGATATGTGGTGGTTCTCATAACTCTGCGTTGCAAGCCACCGAAGATAAGCGCCGGCAACGGTGTGATCGAAACTGGTTATGCCCTTACTGACCCCACGCATTCTCCCCCTCAACAAACCCTCGGCGGTAAACAACGTCATCTGAGTGTCGTCGGTAATCTTACCTTTGCCGCCGTACGCTTCAGCGTAATCGGTGATGCCGCCCTGTCCGAAACGATCCAGAATCTGGGAGCGGGACATGAACTCCACCGCGCCACCCAAGGCATCACCTACGGCGCCGCCCAGAAGGCATGCAATAAAGTGGTCTCTAATGTGGATCTCCCAGCTGGGAGAAGAATCCGGTTGAACTTGATTCGTCATGACAAACTTCCCTGTGAAATCGCTTAGGCCTGACCGAGATGACTCTTTATCCGCATAATAACTTCTTTACGAAACGCCCCATGCCCGTGTGTCGCCCGTGGGTGAGCGATACGAAAACAGGTACTGCCCCCAGCACGGAACTCCCACAGCTTTTTGGGGACGATCGGGGCCGTGTTTTCATAACCGCCAAAGTGATCATTGAAAAGACTGCGGATAACCGGATCGATGCCGTTGTATCCGGCAGCAAAAATAATAAAATCCGGTTTGAGGCGTTTGATCTGGGCCGCTAGCAACTGGTTGGATATCGAAGCCACTTCCGAAAATTCCATTTCAGGACGCTCTTTGGGGCTTTTTTTGTTGTAATCCCAAGCAAAAAGATTGGCGTAGATGAGGGCCCTCGGATTAATTTTCAGCTCCCGCGCGAGCCTGAAATAATATTGCTTGAATCGGCTGCCTGACTTTCTGACGACACTGCCATCTGCCCGGTACTTCAGATGGTTTCGGTATCTCTTAACAGCCTCTTCGATAATCTCACCGGTGGTGCCTGCATTATTGGCATCGATAACATGGCGAATAGTGTTCTTGATTTTCTTGCCGGTATTGTTGTTCCACCCAGCCGTTTCACGACCAACCAGCATCACCTTCGGACTGCTTTCCCAATATTCTTCAAAAGGAACTGGCAAAAACACACCCGAGTATTTGTCACTCGCCAGGTCAAAAGCCTCTGAGTCCAGGCCAGCGAGTATCCGTTCGTAGTCTTTCGCTAAAGCATCCATTTCATTACTGCCAGTCAGTTGGAAAGGTGTGTGGCTCCATCAGGCAACCATTCGATGGTCATTCCGCCGCCACTAAACCGAACAATGCCTTCTTTTCGAGGAGATTCATTACACCGTCCCCGGTATGCAATAAAGATATCCAGCAACTCCATTAAGTGAAGCTTGAACCCTGAGTCACTGACCTGATCAAAAGCCTCATCTTCAAGCTTCCAGGAGGCGCCGCTCAGTCGGTTTTCATCATCTGCATTGAAGACCACCTCCCCTTTTGAATGAACAATAGTCGGGTGCTGTTTGGCCAACATGGCGAGTCGAGTTTGTTCAAACTGATCATCATATTTGGGCATTGTTGTTCCTTTTCAGATGAGGACACCAAGATACGCCACCTTATTGCTTGCCCATATGTTAAGCAGTCAAGCCGACAGATCATGTCGCACCTGTAGAACAAGTTACTCACCGATAAGATGCTGAAATTCCAGATACACCTCTATCTGCGTTGCAACAAACCGTGGTTAGTGCCGTCGTATTCTCTGCGATATTTTTCCGCAACGAAAAGACAGAAAGCAGCCGACCAATATACCGAATGCACAGGACTCTCGATATCGGGCAAAGTCTGTCTCAATAAAGTCGGCAGATAGGCAAATTCTTCATCAGTCACGTGGTATAGGTATAACGGACTTCCATCTGGCCCCAAAATCATACCTCTGATGAACAAAAACTCATTTACCCAGGCTTTTGACTTACTTCTTATACCCATATCCATTTGAAAGTCCTTTTTACGGCATTTCTTCTTCATTTGCTTTGGACGATTTAATTGACCATGGCTACTGCTTTCGCCAACTAAATCAGCAAAAAATTTTATAATCTGCGCCTTACTGTTCCTGGACCCAGGTAAAACACTTTGCTTTAATCCTTTGTGCTCCATCGAACCGATATGCGCACAATTTTCCGCCGGGCCCACCGGCTACGCTGTAATCCAGGCAAGCAATGTACTCATTCAGTGGCGCTGGCTCACCTTTCATCCAGTAATGCCCCACAAAGAGCGGCTTCTCGCCGTCGTAACCCGGCAAAACATGGGTGGCCACTGGCTCATGCGGAATTCTATCGATGACCTCTTCCGGCACCATCGCCAGATCGCGATAGGTCAGTTCACCTTCGCGCCACCATTCGGTGCGAATATTGGTTCGTTTATTCTTATCTTTGTCGAAGAAGTGATGGTCGCCCGGAAGCGGAATCTCCAACCCTTTGAGAAGGGTTTCAATCGCCTCATAGGCCTCTGAGCCCTTTCGGCTTGCCTCCTCCCAAGTGCCCGGAAGTAATCGCTTTTCTTCATCAGTGTACTTGGCTATGGCCGCAAGATGCTCCGGGTGCCAGCAGGCGTGTACTACTCGAAATTCCGGCAAATCCAGGTACACCGGCAAGGTTTTGAACCACTCGATCATACTGTGGTGCAGTTCGCTCCCCTCACCTACTTGCTCCAGAAAGGCTCTGTGCTGATTCAGATTCTTTTCGGTATGGGGGCGCAGGTACTCACCAGAACTCTTCGGATCTTCCGTGGCCCAGGCCACGGCATTGAATTCGTTATTGCTGGGCTGACTGCACCACTGATTTAATGACGCCCAGTTGGCGCCCGCTGACTACCCCAACCGATTCTGCCCCACACCGTTTACCAACCACTTCACCACGCAGGTTAAAAAGGTAGGCTGCGTTCTTTTCGTAATAAAACCAATACTGCTTGATCTTACCCCAGATGCCAAGTTCTCCATCCGTTTCAGCAACATGCGCCCGAATGCGACTCTGGGCCTCGCCTAATTGATCAGTTAATGAGTAGCGCCAGAACCCTTCAACAAACCGCAGATAACGCTGGTCGTCGCATGCTGCCAAAGCGAATAAAGGTTGGCTTTTTCGCATAAAACCAGTGTCTATCCAGATATAAGGCTTGAAAGCACGCCGTTCCTCCTCCAAACGGGTAGTGAGTTTTGCAATACGCTGTTCAACCACTAGCTTCTCCATACCGACTGCTCGACAAAGGGCTCTGAGGAAATCTTGGCTGCTGTACTTGAAGTCGAATCCGCCCCCACCGAGACCAAAGTCGGGGCATTCCAATACTCGTTGAAGGCGTTTTCGATTCGCAGTGGTAGGTCGCACGTAGCCCATTTCTGTGAGGATGTCGTTATGTGACGTTGCGGCCACCCGGATAGTCAGATCCGTCTTAAAGTTGTTGATCACGCTATGCCCTCCCTCATTCTCTGTTAAATCTAACGCGACCATGCGACATATCTGGTCGCTCTGGGGAGATGCTGAGGCTATGGCAAATTGCGTGTCTTACGGTGCCGGAAACGATCAACGGAGACTCAAAGATTCAACTATGCCCTACCCGATTGAAGACAAGCTGGTTATAGCGGTAGCGTCCAGTGCTCTGTTCGATTTATCCAACTCCGACCATGTTTTTAGAACTCAGGGCGAAAAGGCCTACCGGAAGTAACAGCCCAAGCCGGCTGGCTGACCTATTCCGGAAGCTCTCCCATCTCCAAAAGCTAGAGGATAAAGCGGTAGAAGCAGCCCCCGGTTATCAGCGTGTTCTCAGAACCGGCATTGTCACCGCCCGCAATGCTCCCTCCCACGAACGGGTGATCACGACTCTGGAGCACTGGGGCGTGGATGCCAATGAGGTGTTCTTCCTGGGTGGTATGAAGAAGGACAGGATACTGAGTGTGCTAAAGCCGCATAGGTTCTTTGATGATCAGCGATCGCACCTGGAATCTGAGGCAGGCAATGTGCCGATGGTACATATTCCGTTTGGGATGGCTAATGTGGGATGACTCAGGTGCGCACGCCTTCGCGCACCTGAATTGAGAAGGCCTCAGAACCGAAATTCAGGCCCAATCGAGAATACGCTGATATCCGCTTCACCGGTCTCGTCTTCATCACCCACGTTCACAAGGAAATCCCAGTCCGCGCGCAAGCGTAATTGCTCGGAGACCTGGTAACTCATGCCAAGGCCCGTTCGAAACGCAACGCCACTGTCATCATCGCTTTCGGAAATGGATAGGAAGCCGTTACTTGCCTCAACCTCATAATTAAGGCGCCACAGCATCAAGCCGGCTTTGCTGAACACTTTGAAAGGGCCTGATTCCGGAAGCCCCAACTGAAGTGTTGTGTCGACAAAATGGCCATTAACAGCAGCAGCGACAGCAACACCGCTGATAAATCCTGATGCTTCAACGTCATCCATATATCGATAGCCAACTTCGAGACTCGCGAAGTCCGTAAGTTCGGTTCCGCCGTGGATCCGAAAAGAAACAGCGTCGTCATCGCAAGATGCGTCGATGCCATCACATAGATCATCAACCGTCGCCTGTCCGGCCGTAAACCCGACATAGCCAGCCTGATGATTGGCGGCATTCGCAGGAGCGGACATTACAATGGCAAGTAATGGCAAAGCCATGACTAACTTTTTGGAGTGCATTTCGACTTCCTTATTCGAACTGTAAATCAACGATATTTAGCAGCCTATCGGCAGCACGGCATCGTAGCATATTCTGACTGAGCGACAGATAATGTCGTCAATACACGATCCAATGTGGTTTTTCGGTTACTTCGTGGCGCTTCGCCAATATCCAATAGTTTGCGCGTTTACATACCCTTGGGTTTGCCCAAGAGTTATGAACGCACCCTGAACTGCTTTCGCTAACTCAGGCTGATGGCAGTAGTGCAGGCTCCGGATGATGCGGGTAATGCGAAGGTGATTATGGCCACCCGCTTTCAACCAGATATGGTCCCTGGGGTTCAATCCCGGCAGGGCCTCTATCACACCATTCCGGCGCACGAGACCATAGAAAGCGAGCATTCGATCCAGCGCCCGCCTCTGCTGCTGCCTTAGATCGCGATCGCGTTTGAAAACGTCGCAATCTTCTTGGGTTAGCACTGGCGCCATCGGATTGGCACGACTTGCTTCGGGTATGGGAAACAGCCATTGCACGAAATCGTGGGTGTGCTCCCGCCAAAAATCATCAAAGGCGAGGATGTCGTCGATCGTTCGGCCGTGGTGGTCCCGGCCCTCGCCTCGCATGAATTGAATCAGGCGACTCTCCTCCAGCTCGGCAGTCTCGGCGATACTTAGGAGGTTGTCTTCAGACCAGAGTTCTGCCGCTGTCTCATCAAAACAGACCAGCCAATAGCGATTATTTTCGCTGGTGAAGCCTCCGAATTCGGATAATGGCTGCTCGAGCATCAGGGGCTCTGTCACGTCGAAATATTGGGCATTCCCCAGCATTCGACGCTGCACTTTCCGGGCATCTGGGTTGTCATTCGGCAATGCCCAAAGTTGTTCAGAGAGTGCCTCCCAACGCGCTTCAGAGTATAAAAGAATAGCAGGCCAGTCCGGTGATGCAGTTGCTACCAACTTGCCTGTCATCAGCTGCTGCAATTCTGGTGACAGAGTGGACAACTTCCGCTTATCCAGCGTCGCCGCTTTGTTCCAGCTGATGGTTATCGAGCTTACCGGTTAGGCGCAGCCGATTTTCCAGACTGGTTTTGGCTTTTTAAACACTTTCGCGCTCCTTTATTGGATGGAACACGGGGGCGCCTACCCCACCATCATCTCTTTTAGGCAGCTTCAGATCGTCTTTTGATGAGGGTGCAAGATAGCCCGGCTCGTGGGCTTCATTGATGAGTTCTTTCCATAACAGCATAGCGGGCCTCCAGAGGATCTACGTGTATTCTGAAGGATAAAGGCGACAAAGTGTGTCGTTAACAGTGTCTGGTGCCCGGGGTGTTTAGGGTTTGGTTCTGGGTGCCAGGGTTACGGAGCTATGCGGGCAAGTCCACGTTCAAGCGTGGAGGCTATCTCTTGCCGCAGCCACTCAGGCTCCAGAATATCGCAATGAATCGCCTGCGCTATGGCCGAGATACTGTCCTGATTAATAAGATGTGCGTAACCTGCGTACTGCATGATTTCCCTGTCTTCCGCCGGCCAGAACTTTATTTACACTAACTACACTTTATTTACACTTTTCATGATCTCACTAATATTTTTTACAGGCAAAAACGGGCACTCATTTCACCCAACCCGCTTGCCCGCGATAAGGCAGGCGCGAGTCGGCGCAAATGCGGAAACACTACCGATTGATCCGACCACCTGAGCGGTCAAAATCGAGGCTAAAATCGCTGAGAGATACGGACAATAACGAAAAAACGTTCGCGGTATGTTCACGGGAAAGACGCCGGTTATTTTCCGAAATCGTAACCAACTAAAAATAAAGGGAAAGAAATGGAGGCGCGGGTCGGAATCGAACCGGCGTACACGGAGTTGCAGTCCGCTGCATAACCACTCTGCCACCGCGCCGGGTAAGCCGTTTCGGGCTCTGCTCTCAGGGGGCGTGAGAGACTTGGAAATTGGAGCGGGAAACGAGATTCGAACTCGCGACCCCAACCTTGGCAAGGTTGTGCTCTACCAACTGAGCTATTCCCGCTCTAAGTCACCGAAGCAATGCCCCGACAACGGATGCGTATTCTACGGATTACGGTTGTTTCGTCAATACCTTTTTTCAAGTTTCTGTTTTTACTTCAATTGTGAGCAAATTTTAGCCACACATTCCAAGCCCTGTCATTTAGGGTCAAGTCCCGCTTAACAGGATCAACTTAACGGTGTGTTTCGTTCTTTTGGCTCAGAATCCCTGGCACATCATGATTCAGTGAGGCTGCGTTTTATGTCCCCCCGTTTTCTTTCCTTCATTATGCTGATGGCTCTCTCTTCCGGCTTGCTTGCAGAGGGCTGGGTTCCCGCGCAGGTCAGCCCGGAACGAACCGGCATCAACACGTTTGTCCGTTCGGTGCCAGATACACCCATCAAGCAATTTCGAGGTGTGGTTGAAACACACCATTCCATTGTGACGGCTCTGTCAGTAATCGACGATATTTCGCTCTGCCCGCAATGGATCTACAACTGTCAGGAGGCCAACTACCATTACACTCCAGAGGGCGAACGTCTGCTCTGGATGGAATTTGATGGTGTCTGGCCGGCGTCAGTCCGGGATGTGGTTATGAAATCCGTGTTTATTCAGCCAAAGCCTGGTAGTGCCGTGACCGTTCGGTCTACAGGCCGGCCAGAGGCCGCACCGGTTCAGGCAGGCTATGTTCGCATTCCCATGCTGGATAACCGTTTTCTTGTGGAGCCTCTCGCGGATGGCTGGATACGCATTACTTTTACGACCCATATGGATCCGGGTGGCCTGGTTCCGGCCTGGATCGCCAATATTGTAGCCACCGATGCACCTGTCCGAACCCTGGAGGGCCTGAAACGGATGATGGAGACAGCGCCCTACCGGGACTATTCGGTTCAGACACCGCCAGCGGAGCTTATGGAAAAGCACAACTTACGATTCCCGGCCAGCGGCTCCTGATACCGCTCCGGTTTGCACGCTATTGCCCACTTTCCCTGAAACAATTCCGGGCGGCGCCCTGGCCGTGATAACATCGACATCACTCAACGGGGTGCCTGCCAAGGCTGAGACCATACCCGCGGAACCTGAACCAGCTCGCACTGGCGTAGGGATTGAGTCACCACCAGACTGTGGTGTTCGCGGAGTGGTGCCCCGGCAACTGATCTAGGGGCCATTCTATGATTTCGCGTCTGATTCCAGCCATGTTTGCCGTTTTTCTGCCTGCCCTCGCCGCAGGCAACGAATCCCCCGTGTTGAATGTTTATACCCACCCGTCTTTTGCAGCTGAATGGGGCCCAGGGCCGGCCGTAAAGGAAGCCTTTGAAGCCGAATGCCAATGTACGTTGAACTACACCGTTCTGGACAGTGGTGGCGACATTCTTCAGCGCTTGAGGCTGGAGGGAAGCTCCACACCGGCAGACGTCGTTCTGGGTCTGGATACGGGCACCATGGAAACCGCGCGGCAAACCGGTCTTCTGGGCCGCCATGAGCAGTCACTGGAAAATCTTGCACTTCCGGTAACCTGGAATGACGACGTCTTTGTGCCCTACGACTGGGGTTACTTTGCGTTTGTCTACGATACCGAGCAGCTGCCGGAGCCACCGGCCAGTCTGGAAGCACTCATCAATGCCCCTGACGACCTGAAGATTATCATTCAGGACCCACGCACCAGTACGCCCGGGCTGGGCCTGCTGCTGTGGATGCATTCGGTTTACGGGGATCAGGCTGCCGAAAAGTGGCAGCAGCTCAGCGGCAAGATTCTGGCCACAACCCAGAGCTGGAGCGACGGTTACTTCTCGCTGTTCATGAACGGTGAGGCCCCCATGATTCTGTCTTACAGCACCTCGCCCGCCTACCATATGGCGATCGACAAAACCGATCGCTATCAGGCCGCACAGTTTGAAGAGGGACATTATCTGCAGGTAGAGGTCGCCGCCCTGGTGGACAGCTCGGGCAACAAAGACCTGGCCAGAGCCTTCCTGGACTTCATGCTGACTCCGGATTTCCAGCGCCACATTCCCCTGAAAAATGTGATGTATCCCGCCATTGAGCTGGGTGATGAACTGCCTGAGGTATTCAGCAAGCTCATCGAACCAACAAAAGCGTTGTACATAGACCCAGCTGAGGTTGCATCTGATCGCCGCCAGCTTGTGAATGACTGGCTGAATGCGCTAACGCAGTAACTCGATGCCAATCCCTTACCAAACCGCTCCGCTCAGTCATCCACGCTGGCAACTCTGGCCTGGCCTGTTGTTTGGTGCCGGCCTGTTACTGCTGGTGGTCCTCGGTATGGGGAGTTTGTTGCGGCAGGCCGGCGGACTGGACATCGGCGCGATACTCTCAGGCTCGTACTTCCAGAGTGTGGTGCGCTTTACCCTGTGGCAGGCTGTGTTATCAGTTGCACTGAGCCTCGCCATTGCGCTGCCGGTAGCCGCCGCCCTCGCCCGCTATGCCCGTTTTCCCGGCCGCTCGGCGATTTTGCGCTTGATGGAATTAAGCCTGGTGTTGCCCACCATCGTGGCCGTGTCGGGCCTCATCGGCGTTTTCGGTCGCCAGGGCTGGGCGACCGGGCTTCTCAACGCCTGGTTGCCCGGGAACGGCTGGAACCTCTACGGGCTTAACGGCATTCTGCTTGCCCATGTATTCTTCAATGCCCCGCTGGCGGCCCGGGTCCTTTTGCAGGCTATGGATGCCATACCCGCACCCAGAATGCGGGCTGCCTCTCAGCTTGGGCTGGGTGGATTGTGGCTGTGGCGGTCGGTGCACTGGCCCGCAGTCAAACCGGTGCTGCCGGGCCTCGCGGCGCTGGTGTTCACGCTTTGTTTCACCAGCTTTGCAATCATCATGACCCTGGGCGGCGGTCCCAGGACAACCACGCTGGAAGTGGCCATCTATCAAGCGCTTCGGTTCGAGTTTGATTTCGCGCGAGCGGCCCTGTTCGCGATTATCCAGCTGGTTATCTGTGGCAGTCTGTGGTGGCTGGTTTTTCGAAATCGCCTGGACGCCGCCATGTTGCCAAACCGCCGCTTGTCTTACCCTATCCCGCTATTTGCGCGGCCATGGCACGGCATTTTGGCGAGTTTGCTGCTCAGCGTTTTCACGGCATTTCTGGTGGCTCCTCTGCTGGCTATTGTCGTTCGCGGCTTGCCGGCGTTGCTGCCTATGGCAGAGACTCCCTCAATGTACCCACAGCTGTTGGCGGCCACTATCCGCAGTCTGCTGATTGCTATTCCGGCCGGCCTCGGCGCTGTCATCGTCGCGCTGCTTAGCATTGCGGCAGCCAACTGCGCAGGCCGGCGCTGGTTTGCCATAGTGCCGGCCGTTACCGGTTACCTGCCCCTGATTGTCCCTCCCCTGGTGCTGGGCACCGGCCTGTTCATTCTGCTTAAACCCGGCCTGGGCAACACCGCCCAGGGCTGGGTTCTGGTGGCGCTGATTAACGGGTTGATGGCAGTGCCCTTTGCCTTGCAGATTCTGCGCGGACCAATGGCGAGCCTGAACGCCAGCAGTCTCAAACAGGCTGATCAACTCGGCATTCTAGGATGGCATCGTTGGCGCTGGCTGTACTGGCCGCATCTGCGCCGGCCAATCGCCCTGGCACTGGCTTACGGTGTGGCCCTGTCGCTTGGCGACTTTGGCGTTATTGCCCTGTTTGGTAGCCCGGGCCAACCGACATTGCCCGTTTTGCTTTACCAACAGCTGGGCAGTTATCGGGTAGCCGAAGCGGCAGGGACCGGGCTCTGGTTACTGGTCGTACTGGTTTTCATTTTCGCCACATTGTCCCGTGTCCCTGACGCCCGCGCCCGCGCCCGAGGCAAGGTACATGCCCGCCAACCATTGCCGGAGCCCGAATATGCTTGAACTTGAGAATCTGGTTTTTCAGTACGGCCGCTCCATCCCTCCCTGGCGCTTTCACTTTTCTGTTGAGGCCGGCCAGTGCCTGGCGATACAGGGCCCGAGCGGATCGGGAAAATCGACAGTGCTCAATCTGATTGCCGGCTTTCTCGCGCCGGACAGTGGCCGGATTCTCTGGCAGAGGACCCCCATTCACCAACAGAAACCCTGGCAACGCCCGGTCACCAGTGTATTCCAGGAACACAACCTGTTTGAGCACCTGGATGTGTTCACCAACATTGGCCTGGGCATCCACCCCGGTCTCAAACTGGACCAACACCAACGCAAGGCGATCGACGCCGGGCTTGAGCGCACCGGGCTGGCAGGGTTCGGCCCAAGAATGCCGGGCGAACTCTCCGGGGGCCAGCGCCAACGGGTGGCGCTGCTGCGCGCCATACTTCGAAGACAACCCGTGCTGCTGTTGGATGAGCCCCTGACCGGTCTGGACGCAGATACCCGGCATATTCTGTACGCCATGCTGCTGGAAGAAAAAGCCAGGGGCATCACCATGGTGCTGGCCAGTCACGACGAAGAAGAGCGCAGAATACTGGCAGACAGCTACTGGAATCTTTAAGCTTTCAGGGAACTCAAACAGGGATTTCGTGACTCCGTGGCAAATGAAGCAGGCCTGTCCCAGCCACTTGGCGCCCATACCCCCGGCAACACCGAGCTCAATGGTCATACACTGAGTTTCACCGGCGACTGGATTCTTTCCCATTACTCGGCCCTGAATCGGCGGGCGCGTGAACTCAGGTCGCGCACCGCCGGCTGCACACCGGATTTTTCCCGGCTGGGCAGACTGGATACCGCGGGGGCGTCATTGATGGTGAAACTATTGGGTGCCGAGGCCCTGATCAGCGCAATGCAGCAAGCCCCGCTGCCAACGGAACAGCGTGCTCTGATACAGGCGGTGGCAGCCGCCATGAACCAGCGTCAACCGGCTACCCCGGCAAACAACCCGATACTGGTATTCCTGGCGCAGACCGGGCAGAAAGTCACGGCGCTGGGCAAGCTAACCTGGTTGCTGGCCGGCTTCATTGGCCAAACCCTGGGTACTTTGTTCTACATCCTGCCCCGCCCCGCCCGATGGCGCATGACGCCCTTTGTGGCGGCGCTGCACGACACCGGCCTGAATGCTCTGCCTATTGTCGCCCTGCTGACATTCCTGGTGGGGGCGGTGGTTGCCTTTCTCGGCGCAACAGTGCTGGAGGACTTTGGTGCAACCATTTACACCGTCGATCTGGTGGCTTTCTCGTTTCTGCGTGAGTTCGGCGTTCTGCTGGCCGCGATCCTGCTGGCCGGGCGCACAGCCAGCGCCTTTACTGCCCAGATTGGTGCCATGAAGGTCAACGAAGAGCTGGACGCCATTCGCACCCTGGGGCTGAACCCGGTCGAGCTGCTTGTCGTCCCCAGAGTGTTGGCGATGATGTTAAGCCTGCCGATTCTGACGTTTATCGGCATGATCTCCGGGATGGTGGGTGGAGCTATGGTCTGCGCCCTGGCTCTGGATATTCCACCCAGCCAGTTCATCGCCATTGTTGAGCGGGATATTGCCCTGAAACACTTTCTGGTCGGCATTGGCAAAGCGCCGGTGTTCGCGTTTCTGATTGCGGTGATCGGCTGCCTGGAGGGCTTCAAGGTGTCTGGCAGTGCCCAGTCGGTCGGAGAGCACACAACCGCCAGCGTGGTTCAGTCTATTTTTATGGTAATCCTGCTGGATTCCGTAGCCGCGTTGTTTTTCATGGAAATGGGTTGGTAAAGCATGGTCGATCATCCAGTCATTCAGGTGCGGGCACTCGACAACCGGTTTGGCAGCCACATCGTGCATGAGAAGCTTGACCTGGACCTTTACCCCCGGGAAATCCTGGGCGTGGTCGGCGGTTCCGGCACCGGAAAATCGGTACTTTTGCGCAGCATTGTGGGCCTGAATCCGCCTTCTGGCGGGCATATTACCGTCTTCGGCGAGGATTTGACCGGCCTTCGCGCCGCTGAACGCTCGCGTTACGAGCAGCGGTTCGGGGTGCTTTTTCAGGGGGGAGCCTTGTTCACCTCCCTGAATCTTGAACAGAACATTGCCCTGCCGCTGATCGAGCACACCAGGCTGTCGAGGCCCGAAGCGGAGGAGCTTGCCCGAATGAAGCTGGCCTTGACGGGCCTGCCGCCAGAGGCCGCAAGCAAGTTCCCGGCAGAACTCTCCGGAGGCATGGTCAAGCGTGCCGCCCTGGCCAGGGCACTGGCTCTGGACCCGGAAATTCTGTTTCTGGACGAGCCTACCGCGGGGTTAGACCCGATTGGTGCCGCTGCCTTTGATGAACTGATCGTGACGCTCCGTAATGCCCTCGGCCTGACGGTGTTTCTTGTCACCCACGATCTGGATACCCTGTACACCACCTGCGACCGAGTCGCGGTTCTGTCGCAACGCAAAGTTCTGGTTGCCGATACCCTGGACAAGGTTGCCCGAACCGACGACCGCTGGATTCAGGACTATTTCCATGGCCCACGTGGGCGTGCCGCGCTTGCGGCTCACCACAGGCTGGCCGAACAGGAGCCCGGTTAATGGAACCCAAAGCCCATCACGTGATTATCGGATTTTTCACGCTCGCCGCCGTTGGCGCCGCCTTGCTGTTCGCTTTATGGCTGGGCAAATCCTCCACCGACACCAACTGGGCTTACTACCGTATCGGCTTCGACCACCCGGTAAGCGGGCTGGCCAAAGGCAATCCGGTACTTTACACAGGCGTCCCCGTCGGCGATGTGCTTGACCTGACCCTGGCACCAGACAATCCGGCCCATGTGCGGGTACTGGTGCGGGTGAATCAGGACATTCCGGTACGGCAGAACACCCGTGCAGGGCTGGTGCTCGCCAACATCACCGGCAGCATGAGCATCCAGTTTACTGGCGGCACGCCAGACAGCCCGATTCTGGAGGGCCGGAAAGACAATCCGCCGCTGATTGCAGCCGAGCGCTCGGCCCTCAGCAACCTGCTGAACAATGGCGAGGCCATGCTCACCAAAGCAGAGCGATTACTGGAGAGCTCGAACCAGTTGATGTCCGAAAGCAACCTGGCCAACATTGCACAGATTCTCGAAAACACGCGCCAGGCCAGTGAGTCCCTGTTAGCCAACCGGGAAGAGCTCGAGGCGCTGCTGGGGCAATTTGATGCTGCCGGCATTCGCGCTGAAGAAGCGGCTATCAAGGTCTCAGCCGCGGCCGACCGGTCGCGGGAGGTGCTGAACCAGCGAGTGGAACCGGTACTTACGGCCATGTCCAGGGCATTGTCGACACTTCAGCCCTCTCTCGACCGGCTCGATAGCCTGACGGGCGACAACGAACTGGCCCTCGATACCGGCCTGCAAGGCCTCGGCGAAATAACACCAGCCTTGCGGGAGTTGCGCAGCACCCTGCGAAACCTGAACTCCTTTACCCGCCGACTGGAGCAGAATCCCACCGGAACACTATGGGGCAGTTCCGGTATCAAGGAGTATGAACAATGAAGATGGCATCCGCCCTGGCACTGGGCCTTACCCTGGCCGGCTGCACGGTATTTCCGGTTCCCGAGCCGCCGCGCTTTATGGACCTGGCATCGGCCGATACTGTGCCTGCCTTTAGTCAGACCCTGCCCGCAAGCCTTCGGGTAGATACCCCTCTGGCCTCTGACCCACTCGACAGCAGCAGCATTCTCATCAAACCGTCCGCTTATGAATATCAGGCAATTTCCGGGGCCAGGTGGCGGGAGTCTATGCCGGTGGTTATCCGGGATCATCTGATTCAGGCGTTCAGAGCCAGTGGCGGTTTCGCCAATGTGATGACCGACACCAGCCCGGCCACCTCGGAGTTAACGCTGATTTCGGAGTTGAGCGGTTTTCACGCAGAGGATGGCGCCAACGGCACCCGGGTGGTGATCAATCTTCACTTGCAACTGATGGATAACCGAACCAGGCGGAGCCTGTGTGTGACAAATTACCAGGCTCGAACCGACGCGGGCAGTGCCCGCCTTGAGGATTTAATGCAAGCGTTCAGTCATGCTGCGGAAGAGGCGACGTCGGCAACGATGTCCTGGGCGCACCGTTGCATGGCCGAAGCCTGACGGATTACTCTGCGTTGGCTTTCGGAAACAGGTCTGCCCAGGCTGCCCGCAGATATAAAAACATGGACCAGAGTGTCAGCACGGCGGCGATGTAAAGAAGGCCGATGGCGACGAAAGCCCAGAAGTTCCCCGGAGGAAACGCCAGCAAACCGACGATGGCAGCCATTTGCGCCGTGGTTTTAATCTTGCCGATGTAGGACACGGCCACACTCGCCCGGCTTCCCATTTCCGCCATCCACTCACGCAGAGCCGAGATCACAATCTCTCGGCCGATGATGACCGTTGCCGGGATGGTCAGCAGCACCGCCGAATATTCCTCAATCAGCACCGCCAGCGCGACAGCTACCATCAATTTGTCGGCGACCGGGTCCAGAAACGCCCCAAACGGCGTACTCTGGTTCAACTTGCGGGCCAGATAACCATCCAGCCAATCGGTCAAGCCGGCAAGGGCAAAAATGGTAGCGCTGACCAGGTAGCTCCATTGCATCGGCAGGTAAAAAACCGCCACGAACACCGGAATCATCACGATACGGGACATGGTCAGTATGTTCGGTAAATTCATGGTCTTCCTATTGGTCGTGCAATGCTGCGTAAATGGTCTCTGCCAGCGCCTTGCTGATGCCCTGAACTTTGGCCATCTCATCCACACTGGCCTTTTTAAGCTCCTGGATACCACCGAAGTAGCGAATCAGCTCGCGGCGGCGCTTCGGCCCTACCCCTTCGATACCCTCCAGGGTCGACTGCCGGCGTTTTTTGTCCCGCCCTGCGCGGTGCCCTGAAATCGCAAAGCGGTGGGACTCGTCCCGAATGTGCTGAATCAAATGCAGCGCCGGAGAATCCGCAGGCGCCCGGAATACCGAGCCCGTCAAAGCATCAATGAGTTGTTCCATACCTGCGCGCCGGGTAACGCCCTTGGCAACCCCGATCAGGGGAATATCAGAAATACCAAGTTCTTCAAAGACTTCCCGGGCAATGTTCAATTGGCCTTTACCACCGTCAATGAACACCAGGTCCGGCCGTTTGCCTTCTCCATTCACCACCCGACGGTAGCGGCGGGTCAGTACCTGGCGCATGGCGGCATAATCATCGCCCGCGGTCACATCCTGAATGTTATACAGCCGATAGTCGCTTTTCAGGGGCCCATTCTCGTCGAAAACGACGCAGGATGCGACGGTATTCTCACCATGACTGTGGCTGATATCGAAACATTCCATTCTGGTGGGCGTTTCTGCCAGCTCGAGAAGGTCTCGCAGCGCCAATAACCGCCGGTATACGGTTTCTTTGCTGGCAAGATGCGTTAACAGGGTCTGCCGGGCGTTGGTCATTGCCAGGTCAAGCCAGCGGCGGCGCTCGCCGCGGACGTTTCCCCGAACGCGAGTTTCGCGCCGGGCCGCTTCAGACAACGCCTCGGACAACAGCTCCTGCCCGTCAACCGACACCGGTACCAGAATATCCCGTGGAATCTCCCGGCGGGTATCGCCACCGAAATAGTACTGCCCCAGGAACGAAGCCAGCAGTTCGCCTTCTGTCTGCTCAAGGGAGTAGCGGGGAAAATAATCCTTGGTTCCCAGGACTCGCCCCCCACGGACAATGATCACCACAATGCAGACCACCCCCGCCTCCTGGGCAATCGCAATCACATCGGCATCGCCGCCCTCTCCATCAACAGACTGCTGCTCCTGAACGTGGCGGAGGTTGTTGATCTGGTCACGGTAGGCGGCCGCTTTTTCGAACTCAAGATTCTTGGAGGCGTCCTCCATCGACTGCATCAAATCCTGGAGAATTGCCGGGTTTTTGCCCTCCAGGAACATGGTCGCGTGGCGAATATCGTTCCGGTATTCCTCGGGGCTGATAAAGCCCACACAGGGCGCCGTGCACCGATTGATCTGGTATTGCAGACAAGGTCTGGTTCGGTTTCTGAAATAGCTTTCACTACAGGACCTTATGCGGAAAACCTTTTGTAAAACATTAAGGCTTTCCTTAACCGCACCAGAGCTCGGAAAGGGCCCGAACCAGGTGCCTCCGCCTTTCTTGGTTCGCCCACGGCGAAAGGTCAGCGAGGGATAATCAGCGTGAGACGATAGATAGATGTAAGGATAGGATTTGTCGTCCCTGAGCAGGATATTATAGGGCGGACGCAGGGATTTGATCAGGTTCTGTTCCAGCAGCAACGCTTCCGTTTCGCTGCCGGTGATAGTCACCTCTATGGATGCGATCTTGCTGACCAGGGCTTCGGTTTTCGGGGCCAGGCCAGTCTTGCGGAAATAGCTGCTCACCCGATTGCGCAGGTTGCGGGCTTTACCCACGTACAAAATGCCACCGGTGTCGTCATACATTCGGTAGACACCGGGGCGTTCTGTCAGTTGTTTCAGGAAATTCCGGCTGTCGAACTCCCCGCTCGTGGGTTCGGAATCAGACTTTGTCGGCATCCAGTAATCCAAGCCGTACTGCCATCAAAGCCAACTCCACATCGCTGGAGATTTCCAGCTTCTCGAATATCCGATAACGGTAACTGTTCACTGTTTTCGGGCTCAGGCACAGTTTGTCTGATATATCCTGAACCTTGTGGCAATCCACCACCATCATGGCAATCTGCATCTCGCGCTCTGACAGCCGCTCAAACAAAGACAGCTCACCATCGTCGTCCCGATCGCCAGCCAATTGCTTGAGTGCCATTTTCTGGGCAATTTCGGGGCTGATATAACGCTGGCCGGAATGTGCCTTGCGGATGGCACGCACCATTTCCTGGATGTCTGCGCCTTTGGTGATATACGCGACAGCACCGCTTTGCATAACCCGCGCCGGATAGGGATCGTCTGCACAGGCCGTCACCACGATCACGCGAATGGAGTCGTCAATCCGCAGAATTCGGCGGGTTGCCTCCAGGCCACCAATGCCGGGCATCCGAATATCCATCAAGACGATGTCCGGGCGACTTTCACGCACAAAGTCGATAGCCTCTTCACCAGATGAGGCCTGGCCAATAACGTCAATATCGGGGTTATCAGCCAGCATACGCGTGATACCCGAGCGCACAAGCTCGTGGTCGTCAACAACCAATACCCTGATCAAAACTCACCTCGCCGTCAGGTATGGAAAACAGACCGATTGTAACGATTCACAGCACCAGCCGATAGGAAGTGGGTCTAAGCTTTACCGAAACTGATAAAGTTAGAACACCCCATTACCGGAAGGCGCACCAAGGCTGGCCGTGTTTTCAACAGGATCAAACCAAACCACCAGCTCCTTTCGGCGCACGGCCCCAAGAACACGCTCACGCTCCGCGAGGGGGCTCTCTGTATCATTCAGGCCGTGATACCGCGTACAGTATTCCTCCGCCAGGCCTTCAAGCTGCTCTGACGTCAATAACCCGGCATCGACAATGAATTTTTCGGCCCGCGGGTCTGCGTCGGAAGGCTGCACTGCATCGTTACTCATAGAACCTCCAGTCAGTCGCTGTATGTTACGGTTTTATGGACGGGACAAGAACCCCCCTGAGTGAAGACATATCATCAGGATGACCTACCATGAGAGCCCCGGCGCGGAAAAATCGTTTTCCGATACGACGTTTGGCGCCCTTCAAATGCGAGAGGCAATTCACTATCATCTCGCTTTTAATTCGGTTCGGATGCTAATGAATCACCACGCTTTTAAACTGACCATTCCGATTCTCTTCGGCTACATCCCATTGGGCATGGCCTTTGGCGTGCTGTTCACCACCCAGTTAGAGTATTCCTGGTGGGTTGCGCCACTCATGGGCCTGGTGATCTATGCCGGTGCCGGCCAGATTCTTGCTGTGAGCTTGCTGGCCGCCAATGCCGGCTTGCTTGAAGTCGCCGTGGCGATGTTCGTTCTGAACGCCAGGCATCTTTTTTACGGGCTCTCGTTGCTGGGCCAGTTCAAGGGCGCAGGCTGGCGTAAAGCGTATCTGATCTTTGGCCTGACCGACGAGACATACTCCTTGCTGACCAGCAGACCGCGCTCCGGAGACAGGGCACTGGAGCAGCGCGTGGACTTTCGAATTACCGCAATGAATCAGCTTTACTGGATAGCCGGTTGCACGCTGGGTGCGGTGTTAGGCAAGACCGTTGCCTTCAACAGTACCGGCATTGAATTCGCCCTGGTGGCACTCTTTATTGTGCTGACCATTGAACAGCTTAAAGCGCTTGGAGACTCGTTTCCGGTATGGGCCGGTGCGGCCGCAGCGGCATTTGCCATGATGCTGGTGCCCGCAACACACCAACTGATCGCGGGGATTGTTCTGGTTACGGTTGTGCTGCTTCTGCACTACCGCAGGCATCGCACCCACTCGGTGGAAGGAGAACTGAATCGTGGCTGAGAGCAGCTATCTGGCAGCGTTCATTGCTATTTCGGCATTGGCAACATTTGCCACCCGCGTTGTGCCCTTCCTGTTCTTCGAAAAACACACGGAGCATCCGCTGGTTAAACACATTGGCCGGTTTCTGCCAGCAGCGGTTATGGCATTGCTGGCAACCGTGTTTCTGCAGCGGTCAGCCGACTGGCAGACCTCGCTCCCCGGCGCGGACGCGTTGATCCCTGCCCTGCTGGTGGTAGTTGTGCATTTGTGGCGCAGAAACGCCCTGCTCTCCATCGCCGCAGGCACCGCTACCTACATGGCAATTCAGCAGTCAGGAATCCTGCAGGGCCTCATTTAATCAGGGGTTGCCTTCAACATTTGCGACCAGCCGGGAGTCTTCCAAAGCGGCCGTTCGGTGCCTGACCACGCCCTTGTACTCCGGGCTTTCAATCATGGCCAGAAAGGCGTGAATGGAGGGGTACCGAACGAGCAGAACCTGATCCCAGGATTCATCCGGCGGTGCAATCAGAGACCCCATGGTGCGGCCTGACCAGATAACCTCAGCCCCCACCTCGGAGACACTTCGTGCTGCCTCCTGCATATATCGCTTGTAGGCATCGCGACCAGAGCACGCCTCGCTCCCGTCTGCATAATCAGCGCGGTCTCTGAATCGCAGCAGATTCAGCATCACCACGGGCTGATCCTTGGGGATTTCATCAAGAATTTTTTTCAGCTCTTCCTGAGATGGATTGACGGTCGCCATAGTTGTCCCTGTTTATTGATTTGCCAGATGGTGTATGCGGTCAATCGGTTCATGGGACATTAAACCAAAATGTCGGTGTATGCATCACCAACTTCGCCTTTCGTCGGGCTTCCCTTGCGTTATTGATCTTTATCAAGCGAGAATCTGCCGCCTTCAATATGGTAATAAGCATATAACGACACAAACAAAGAACTCTAACGGGCCAAAAAGGACAACTGACTGTGAATAGAATCCCGGTAATGCTTGCTGTGTGGGCGCTGTCTGTCAGCGCGAGCCATGCCGGCACAATGCCTGAGGGCAACGTCGAGCGAGGAAAAGAAGTTGCAAACCTGTGCATCGCATGCCATCAGGCAGACGGGAGCGGCAAACACATCGAGGGTGGTGAATCCTGGCCCCGGCTTGCGGGCCTGAATGCACGCTACCTCGCGAAACAACTGCACGACATGAAAGATGGTTCGCGTCAGGCACCCACCATGACGGCCTTTGTGAATATGTTGGACGAACAGAAAATTGTTGATGTTTCCGCGTACTACAGTCAGCTTGAACCGACAGCTGCACAGGGCGGCGACAATGCAGACGAGTCTGTCCTCAAGCGTGGCGAGCAAATAGCCACCCGCGGTGACTGGTCTCAGTACATTGTTTCCTGCGAGAGCTGTCACGGCCCGGGTAATCGCGGTGCCGGCGCAGTATTCCCCGGCATCGCCGGACAGCACGCCGGCTATATCGAGGCGCAGCTGAAGGCATGGAAAGCCGGCGCGCGCAAAAATGATCCGCAGAACCTGATGGGCGCCATCGCAGCCCGAATGAGTGCGCAGGATATTCACGCCGTCGCAGCATGGCTTGCCAATCAAAACGCCGGCAGTAACTGAAGGATGACAGACATGACACGCAACTTTCTTACTCTGGCTCTTGCCGGGACCATGGCCCTCTCGGCACACGCCGAAGATACCGACGCAACAACCCAGGCCTATATCGACCAGCTGACATCCATGGGCTTTCCCGCGCCAGCGAAAGACCAACTGGTGCACATCCCTCCAACAATGGCAGACCTTGAGACAGCGGACATCCACCCGGAACTGAAAAAGGTGATTCGACGGGGCTACGATTTGTTCACCAACACCCAGCAACTGCGGGGTGAAAACGTATTCAACAACATGAATTGCTCAAGTTGCCACCTGGGTGAGGGCCGGATGCCGTTCAGCGCACCGGTCTGGCCTGCGGCTGTCACACTGCCTGGCTATCGCGGCAAAAACGGGCACGTGAACAACCTTGAAGAGCGTATTGCCGGCTGTTTCACCTACTCCATGAACGGTAAGCCGCCAGCCTACGGCAGCGACGATATGCTGGCCATGTCGGCGTATCATCAGTGGCTTGCCAAAGGCGTGGCAATGTACCCGCAGCAGTCCATCTACGGCCGCGGTTTTCCTGCGCCGGAGCGCCCTGCCGAACTGAGCTATACTCATGGGAAAACGCTGTATCAGGAAAACTGCGCCGTGTGTCATGAAGAAAATGGCGCCGGGCTTCGCGTGAGTGAACAGACCGTGTTCCCCGCCCTTTGGGGTGATATGTCCAACAACTGGGGGGCCGGGATTGTTCGCCTGCACACCGCCGCAGGTTTTATCAAAAACAATATGCCACTGGGCCAACCGAATTCCCTGAGTGATCAGGAGGCCTGGGATATCGCTTTTTACATGAACAGCCAGGAGCGCCCACAAGACCCTCGTTACACCGGGGATGTCGGGGAAACCCTGGAAAAGTTCGGCCCGACCTTCCACAAACACTCACTGTATGGCCAGAAACGCGAGCATGATGGCAAGGTACTCGGTGACCATGACAACACCGGCGGGAAGACCTTTCTGAAACCCGATACCGTGAGGCCGCGAACCTTCGACTGACCCACGTTATAATGTGCTGATCCGGCCTCCTGATGGAGGCCTTTTCGTTGGTGATAGACGCAGGGAGATGACGATGACAACGTCACGCTGGCAGCTTCTGGTAAGCGGCACCGTGCAGGGTGTGTATTACCGGGCCTCAACCGAGCAGAAAGCCCGTCAACTTTGCCTGACCGGCCAGGTACGCAACCTGCCGGACGGAAGGGTAGAAATTATCGCCGAAGGCGACGAAGAACAGCTTCAGGCTTTGAAAGCCTGGTGCCAGCAGGGGCCGGAACGAGCCGTGGTTGAGCACATCGAAACCCGGGAGCTTACGGCAACCGGCGAATTCACGAGCTTCAGGACGACTCGTTGAGCAACTTTCTCCCGATCTTCTTTCATACCCTGGAGACCACGCTACCGGTCTTTGCCATGGTTTTTATTGGCATCGGTCTGCGGCGGATTGGCTGGATTGACCAGGGCTTCGTGGCCACTGCCTCTGCGCTGGTGTTTAAAGCAACGCTCCCAACCCTGGTGTTTTTGAGTATTATCCGCGCCGATCTGAGCACCACGCTCAGCCTGGGTATGCTGATTTTCTATGCTCTGGCAACACTGGCCAGTTTTGCTCTGGTGTGGTTCTGGGCAACCCGCCGTGTGCGCCGTGAAGATCGGGGCGTTTATGTGCAAGGTGCCTTCAGGGGGAATTGCGGGATCGTCGGCCTGGCGCTTGCCGCCAACCTTTACGGCGATTACGGGCTATCCGCCGGCGGCCTGCTTCTGGGGCTCGTGATTATTCTTTACAACTCCCTGTCGGTAATTGTGTTGCTGGCCTACCAACCGGGCAAAGCCATGAGCCTGGGCAATACCCTCAAGGACATCGCCCGCAATCCACTGATTATTGCCGTCATACTGGCCATCCCGTTTGCCGCTCTTGAAGTTCAATTGCCCGGCTGGGTCATGACCAGCGGCGATTACTTTGCCTCGCTGACCCTGCCCCTCGCCCTGCTCTGCATCGGCGCCACGGTATCGCTGAAAGCCATTCGCAGCGACAGCGGCCCGGCCACCGGTTCCGCCATCTGGAAAATGGTGTCGCTGCCAGCCCTGTGCACACTCGCCGCGTGGCTGGCGGGGTTTGAGGGGCGCGAGCTCGGGCTTATGTTCCTGTTCTTTGCCAGCCCCACGGCTGCCGCCAGTTTTGTCATGGTAAAGGCGCTGGGCGGGAATGATCGTATGGCGGCCAACATTATCGCGATGACGACGTTACTGGCGAGTGTGACGGTAACTATCGGGGTATTTGTGCTGCAGTCGATAGGGGTTGCCTGAGAAAAGGAGGGATTATTCGAGGAGGGTTCTTCTATCCACCCGATCAGGCAATAAAAAACCCCGGCATTTCTGCCGGGGTTTCGTATTGGCGGAGAGGGAGGGATTCGAACCCTCGATACGCTATTAACGTATACACACTTTCCAGGCGTGCGCCTTCAGCCACTCGGCCACCTCTCCAATAAACTGTTTCAAATCAGCGGTGTCGTCGCTCATTTGAGGGCGCAAACTTTAATGGTTTTATTGGCGTTTGGCAACTCCATGTTTTAATTTCCTCAATTTTTTTTCACAGCCGACCTTTGAACGCCGCCAGCCCAATAACAAAGCCGCGCGCCATGGCGTATCCTTTCAGAAAACCAACGGAATACGTTCAGGAGAAGAGCCATGCTGATGAAAGCCGACCAATCAACCCTATTGCTGATTGATGTTCAGGAACGGCTGATGCCTGCGATCAGCGATGGCGATGCCGTTGCCGAGCGCTGTGTCACGCTTGCAACCATTGCCGGGCTGCTCGGTGTGCCTGTTGTCAGCACCGAACAACTTCCGGAAAAGCTGGGCCCAAACCTGGAAGGCGTAAAAGAACTTTGCCAGACCACCCTGGCTAAAACCCATTTT
Source organism: Marinobacter sp. VGCF2001 (assembly GCF_049943275.1). Lineage (NCBI taxonomy): Bacteria > Pseudomonadati > Pseudomonadota > Gammaproteobacteria > Pseudomonadales > Marinobacteraceae > Marinobacter > Marinobacter sp. VGCF2001. The sequence goes on along the minus strand of NZ_JBNFVX010000006.1, from coordinate 126,573 downwards.
GACGCCTGCCCGGACGGACTGATTGATGAACTTCCCGAAGGACGGCAACACATTGTCATCGGGGGCTGCGAAACCCACGTATGTATGCTGCAAACGGCTATGAGCCTACTGGATGCCGGCTACAAAGTATGGGTTGTGGCCGATGCGACAGGATCGCGAAGCGATCTCGACCGCGATGTGGCACTGGATCGCCTGCATCAGGGCGGCGCCCGCATCGTTACCATGGAAATGGTCGCTTTCGAGTGGATGGTGCATTGCAAACATCCGCATTTCCGCGATATCCAGGCTCTCATCAAATAGACAACTGAAGGTAAATCGAGACATGCTCAACATGGATTTTTCCCAGCGCGTGGTTATTCAGACTCACGATCAGCCATGGGTGCCAAGCCCTGCCGCTGGCGTTGAGCGCAAACCCCTGGCCCGGGAGGACGCCGAACGGGGCCATGCTACCAGCGTCGTCCGGTATGCAGCGGGCGCCTCGTTTTCCACTCACGAGCATCCACTGGGCGAAGAGATTCTAGTGCTTGAGGGAACCTTTTCCGACGAAACAGGCCACTACCCTGCAGGCACCTACCTCCGAAATCCTCCAGGCAGCCGGCACGCGCCTTTCAGCGACGAAGGCTGCACACTATTGGTGAAGCTGCATCAGTTTGACCCCCGGGATAGCGCTACGGTTCGCATAGACACCCGCACCGGCCAGTGGCTGCCGGGCATTGGCGGACTGCAGGTTATGCCGTTGCATGAATTCGAACACGAGCACGTTGCCCTGGTTAAGTGGCCTGCCAATGAAGCCTTTCAGCCACACAGACATTTTGGAGGAGAGGAAATTTTTGTTCTGTCCGGCGAATTCTGCGACGAACACGATCGCTACCCGGCTGGCACCTGGATACGCAGCCCGCATTTGAGCGAACATCATCCTTTCGTAGACAAGGAAACGGTCATCTGGGTGAAAACCGGCCATCTGCCGTTGGCCTCGACCCCAGCGGCATAAAAAAGGCCCCTGCCGGGGCCAAGCGTGTGAGGCAATGTTTGCTGGATCGTTGGCGGGCCCTCAGGACACGTAGTGGCCGTTCCATTCACTGCCACCGTAAAGCGTGTCCGACGCGTGCCCGTGAGCGTTCCTGATATAGCTCGGCTCGCCCGCCGGTACTGCAAACACGTGGTAGGCTTCCGGCCCGAACGGATCCAGCGCTGTATCGAGATACTCAAACCGGTCTGGCACCGGCTCGCCGGACATGGCTACTCTGAACTGACGCTCTACCGTTGGCGTGGTGACATTGAGCGGCTGCTGCACCCAAAGGAACACCGCTTTCTGCGGCACCAGATACTCGCTGCGAACAACCTTGTAACCCTCGCGAAGGGTCAGCGTGGTCGGCTCTTTACCGGGTTCCAACTTGAACTTATGGATCGTCTTCATGGCTGTGCTCCTTTGGCTACTGCCCAATACAGTGCCATCATGACGGAATGCCAGATTCGATAAAATAAGCTTTATTGAGGATTATCCATCGATTTTTTCGAGGGTTCGGCAGGGGTTATCAACCTTACAGCAAGCGTTCGCGAACCTCACAAATGGCACGCACCCCCTCGTGGGCCAGATTGCGGCTTCGGGTAATGGCGTACAGTTGATCAGTCACCTCATCAAGAGACGCTATCAAAGAGACCTGATACTGCCGGCACACCTCATCCTTGATCATGGTCGGCGCTGCAAAAACCCCGACGCCGTCGCGCCCGAAGACTTTGATGAGGGCGCTGTCGTCCACGCGAGCGACCAGATTCATCCGTACATTATTAAGGTTGAACCAGTTCATCAGCTTCTGGAAATAAGGCGCGTCGGTGGCGTTGGCGAGAAGGGGCTGGGAATTCAGTGAACCGGGGAAACCGGGTCGCAGTTTCTCAGCCAGTGCCGGGGCGGCAAACAGGCTGATCGTGGACTGGGACAAAGGATGCACCGCAAAACGCTCCGGCGACTCCGCCCGAGGCATCCGATCGGTCAGAACAACATCCAGTTCTTTTCGCTTCAGGCTCATCAACAGGTCTTCTGTGCGACCTGTGCGACACTCCAGCTGTACAGGACGCCTGAGCTTCATGGCCGGATCAAGCAGGTAATAGGCAATCAGTTTATGAACGGAGGCCGAGATACCAGCAGACAGTGACAGGGGGCGGTCTTCCGGGCCCGATCGCAAGGTTTCAGAAAGCTCGCCGGTCAGCTCAAAGATCTCATCTGCATAGCTTTGGACCAGGTGGCCAAGCTCGGTCAGAATTAACCGTCGGCGCTCCCTGCTGAACAAGCGCCCACCGACCGAGCCCTCGAAAGTGGCAAGTTGCCCGCTGAGCGTCTGAGGTGCGAGATCAAGCACTTCGCTGGCCCTGGCAATCGAACCTTCCCTGCTGATTACCCAGAAATAGTAAAGATGCCGGAGATTCAGATTCTCCATATCAATGCACCGTCCGCTCTGTAAGCTGCCCGACTATTTTTTACGATAAATGATACCGGGGTGGCACTGAACCATTTCGTAAAGGTCCGGCAGGCCGTTCAAAGACTCAGAAGCTCCGAGAATGAGGTAGCCTCCCGGATTCAGGGCACCATTCAGTCGCGTGAGGATGTCTTTTTTCAGGTCGGCGGAGAAATAGATCAACACATTGCGGCACATAATGATGTCGAATTTACCGAGCATATAACGCTCCAGCAGGTTCAATTCCTTGAACTCCACCATCGACTTGATTTGCGGCCGGATCTGCCACCCGCCATTCGCAGAGGGCGTAAAAAACTGCTTCTGCCGGTCGGGCGACAGCCCGCGGCCAATGGCAATCATTTCGTACTCGCCGCGACGGGCAACCTCCAGAACGCTTTTAGAGATATCCGTGGCGGTAATCTTCACATCTCGCAGTTTACCGGGCCTGCTGCGCCGGAACTCGTCGATCACCATCGCCACGGAATAAGGCTCCTGCCCTGTTGAGCAGGCTGCTGACCAGATCCGTAATGGCTGAGACGATTTCCGTTCAGCAAACTCGGGAAGAAGTTTTTCCTGAAGAATACGAAAAGGGTGATTATCCCGGAACCACAGAGTCTCGTTGGTTGTCATCGCATCGATCACAACTTCACGCAGCCCTGCCCGGCCCGGCCTCTGGAGACGCTCAAGCAGCTCCCCCAGCGAATTCAGACTGTTTTCTTCAAGAATCCGGCGAAGCCTGCTTTTCACCAGGTACTGTTTGTTATCGCCCAGCAGAATGCCGCACGCATCCTGCAGGAAATTCTTGAAGACTTCGTATTCCTGGGGCGTTATATCCGCTTTCATTAGATCTCTTCGTGGGTAAAATCATCAGCCGAGGAATCAGTGCTGATCAATAATTTCCATCACACGCTCGGCCAGCTCATCCGGGCTGAATTTCGCCATGAAATCATCTGCGCCCACTTTCTGCACCATCGCACGGTTGAACACACCGCTCAGCGACGTGTGCAGCATGACATACATCTCTTTCAGAGCGGGGTTATCCTTGATTCTCGTAACCAGGGTGTAGCCATCCATCTCCGGCATTTCCACATCTGAAATAATCAGCGACAGATGATCAGTCGCCTTCGACCCGTCCTGCGTGATCTCTTGTAGATAATTCAGCGCTTGCTTGCCGTCATTGCGCGTTACCACTTCCATACCGATGGCTGTCAGGCATCGCTCGATTTGCCTGCGAGCCACCGATGAGTCATCGACAACCAGCACCGGCAAATGGCCAGGTACGCGCTCTGCGCTGCGGGTCACCAGCTCTTCTGTAACATCTTCCCTGAGTGGAGAAACTTCTGCAAGAATCTTTTCTACATCTATGATTTCTACCAGTTTGTCATCAATATTAGTGACTGCCGTAAGGTAAACATCCTTGCCTGCACCCTTGGGCGGCGGAAGAATATCTTCCCAGTTCATGTTCATGATGCGTTCAACACCCGAAACCAGAAACCCCTGGGTTTTACGGTTGTATTCGGTGATGATCACGAAACTGGTGGCCAATTGTTCCTGCGGAATCCCGGGCAGGCCGATCGACATACTCAGATCGATGATCGGGATCGTCTCGCCCCGAATGTGTGACACGCCCCGCACTACACTCCGGCTATTCGGAATTGACGAGAGCTTCGGGCACTGCAACACCTCTTTAATCTTGAAAACGTTGATGCCGTACATTTGCCGCCCTCTCAGGCGGAACAGCAACAACTCAAGCCGGTTCTGACCGACCAGCTGGGTGCGCTGGTTAACGCTGTCTAATACCCCTGCCATGATGCTTCACTCCTGGCGTGCCATACCGGCATCAATATTGCTTGAAACTCTGTAAGTTGATACGAGGGCCACTCAAAAACACTTTTTTGACGCCCCGAAAGCTTAACGGTGTAACGGCCGGAAGGCCCGAATCCTTAACGGATTTCAACAAAACACACGGTTAGACACAGCATAGGACAAACCGGTGCGTATGCGAATCCTCTTTTTGACAGCCTTGTGCGTTTTCCTGAGCCCAGCGGCTCAGTCTGCAGAAAAGACATCCGCTGACGATATTTTAAAGGCAGCACAAACCTTTCTGAGCCAATGGTCCGAGAACCTGGCCAGCCAGGGCCTGAAGGCTTCTTACCAAACGGGGGTCATAGACCGCCGCCTCAAGCTTGCAGACTGCGACCAGGCACTGGAGGCCGAATTCTCCGGCAATCCGCTGGAAACAACCAGCCCTTCGGTGCTGGTGTCGTGCCACGGTGAACGGCCCTGGCGTATGTACGTAACCAGCAGTGTCGAAGTTTACGGCCCGGCACTGGTTGCTGCCCGCCCACTGGCCCGGGGTGAGAGGCTAAGCGCCGAACAGGTTACCCGGGCATCGGTTCAGATCAATGCCAGCCGGCGCGGCGTGCTGACCAGGAAGGAGTCTGTCTCCGGCATGATGATGCGCCGGCCCGTCAAAGCCGGCACTGTAATCACGCCAAATCTGCTGGAAGCCCCCGATGCGATTGAGCGTGGCGACCATGTTATTATTGTCGCCCGATCAGGCTCCTTTTCTGTGTCCTCACGGGGTAAAGCTCTGGCCAACGCCGGCCTGGGCGAGCAGGTTCTGGTAGAAAACCTCCGCTCTTCCCGAACCATCAAAGCACGCGCGGTTGGGCCGGGCCGGGTGGAGATACCGATGTAGAATAATGGAAACATTGTGTGCGGCAAATTTTTTCCGCCTCTCGGCTAAAGTATGGCGCAGATTTGCCGTTAGAAGGATATAAACCCGAATTCGCCACTTTACTGTGGCCCCAGGCAAGCAGGTACCGATATGTCAGTTGACTTAAATGGAATTGGCCCAGGCCAGGTCAACACTACCCGAACCACGGCAGATAAAGCCGGGGGCAACCAGGCGCCCAAAGCGCCCCAAAGTGACAACGCCCAGGCGAAAAGCCCCGCCGCCCGTGGCGAAAACGTGAATTTGAGCAGTCAGGCAAAAGACCTGAAGCAGCTTGAACAGAGGCTCGGGGATTTCCCCGAAATGGATGACGAGCGCATTGAACAAATCCGCTCCGCTCTGGAAAGCGGCACTTACAAGGTTGACGCTCAAAAGCTGGCCCAGAAAATGCTTGATATGGATAAAAGCATTTTCGGGTAAGCACGCATGAACGCACATGAGCAGTTGAACACCCTCCTCCGGGAAGACATCGGCCAACTGGAAACATTGGCCGATGTGCTTCGCAGGGAAAAAGCCGCACTCGCCGCTGCCGATGTCAGTCCTCTTCAGGAGGTTACTGCCGAGAAAAACCGGCTCCTTGAGGGCGTACGCGAGCGCGCCAAAACGAAAATCCGTCTGCTGGTGAGCATGGGCTATAAACCGAACGCCGGAGAACCATCACGGTTCATTCGGGCCGGCGGGCTGGATGAGCTTTACGAGTTGTGGAAGATGGCAGACAAGCGGCTGCGTGAGTGCCAGGCAATCAACCAGAACAACGGCCGTGTTCTCGGGCATATGCAAAAGCGCCTGTCGAAGCTCACGGAAATCTTCCGGGGTGCCTCGGCTCAACAGAAACTGTACGGCGCCCAGGGGCAACAAACCAACGTCTCCAGCACGAATATTCTCGCCAGCGCCTGAAACCCCGGCCGCCCACGGAGCGTAAAAAAGCCCGGACTGATTCCGGGCTTTTTGATGCTCTGGTCCGCAACGGTTTCAGCGCGTGTAAATCGTCATTTGCGAGTCCGGATGGAAGCGGATATCCCGAACGCTGATATTACCCATACCGGGCGTTTGCCCACCCATAACCCGAATGTTGTCCATACGGATTTCTTCTATACGCTCCGGAAACGCAAGACGCAAACCGCCATCACTCTGCAGTGAATAGCGTGGTTCACCTTCCCGGTAGTGCACTCCCGAAATAGAGAAGTCGGAATCGAGAAAGCTGAGCACCGGCACGAACACGTGTGCCGCAAGTTTAATGCCCTCAACAACATCAACGTCTGGAAGCTCACCGGCGGGATCGTTCCTGGCACTGTCCGCCATCCCCGCGACTGAATTCAGATGCTTTACCAGGCCAACTCCGCTTTGCGCTGAAACTTCCGACATTTCCTGATCGGACAGCGGAGCGAAACCACCCCGCTCGTATAGCTCTCCAGCGCCCGCATCAATCTGGGCCGCATTCGCATTGGTCGAGGCCAGTGTCACCATGGGCTGAAACGGCAGCGTAACAACGGTGACCAGCGCAGCCGCGTTGCGATAGCGGGACTGATGCTTCAGTACGCGATGGAGTTCCCGCTCGGAAATCCACCCGGCCGCAATCAATACCTCGCCAAGACGCTGCCCGGTCTCGCGCTGAACCCGGAGCCCCTCTTCCAACTGACCTTCTGACAGATAGTCGCGATTAACCAGCAACCGGCCAAGCCGGGATTTTTCTTCAAAACCCTGACGGATTCTCACCAGACTCCTCCTGCATTATCCGTGATCACCGTACAACCCGGCCCGGCCTTCATTCGTTAACTAGAGCGTAGCTTAGAACATCGGCGCCCGCTGTTCTGATTTGCACCTAGTGTGGTAATGATCTGTTAAGATCAACGCGATCTTCGTAATGGCCGGATTATCTCAGTAATCCGATCGTCACCTGTAACAGAGAGCTGCCTTGAAATGACAAACTCCGTAAAATCCCTATCAATTGTGACGTCTGTCCTCTTTGCCCTGCTGACGGCCCTGATGCCAACCTCCACCGCCCTTGCCCAAAGCCAGCCAGAGCCGCTTCCGAAGGTACGATTTGTGACCACGGAGGGGGCATTCGTACTGCAATTGCGCCCGGACGTAGCCCCCAAAACGGTCGAAAACTTTCTGGCCTATGTGAACAAGGGCTTTTACGAAGGCACTCTGTTCCATCGTGTTATTCCCGGCTTTATGGTTCAGGGCGGAGGCTTCAATAAAGCGCTTGGCCGCAAGCAGACTGAAGCGCCCATCGTGAATGAGGCAACCGCGACATTGCCCAATCTCCGGGGCACGATTGCCATGGCAAGAACTAACAATCCAGACTCGGCCACCTCGCAGTTTTTTATCAATGTGTCAGACAACGATTTTCTGAACGCCGGTGTGCGTGGCCCGGGCTACGCGGTGTTTGGCAAGGTCATCGAAGGCATGGGCGTTATTGATCGTATCGCCGGCGTTAAAACCGGTTACCAGCGGGGCATGGCAGACGTCCCTGTGACACCGGTCATTATCGAATCCGCCGAAAAACTCACCGGAGAGCACTGACTGGCATGACCTCCGATAGCCTTTCGCCGGCCATGGAGCCGGCGGAGTTGATCTGGCGCGACGGCGTACCCGAATCGGCCCGGTTTGGTGATGTTTACTTCAGCCGGGATGACGGCCTTGCGGAGACGCGTTACGTATTTATCGAACGCAATGACCTCCCCGCACGCTTCCGCCAGCTTGCCGGCCACGACCACTTTGTCATTGCTGAAACCGGTTTCGGTACCGGGCTCAATTTCCTGGCGACCTGGGCGGAATGGCTTGCGCAACGCCCGCCCGACGGTGACTCCGCGATTCTGCACTTCATATCGGTCGAGCGCTACCCGCTGACGCCGGGTGATCTTGCGCGCGCACTCGCAAGCTGGCCAGACTTGCAACCGCTCGCCCGGGAACTGCTCGAACAATACCCACCACTTTTGCAAGGCACTCATCGCCTCGTGCTTGCTGGCGGCGCCGTCAGGCTCACCCTCTATTTCGGCGATGTTATGGACGCCTGGAAGGATCTGGAATTCACCGCGGATGCCTGGTTTCTTGACGGATTTGCCCCCTCACTCAACCCGGATATGTGGCTGGAGCAGGCCATTGACCAGATTCGCAGCCACAGCAAACCGGGCAGCTCACTGGCCACCTTTACCTCGGTCGGCCGGGTCCGTCGCGCGTTAGCTGCGGAGGGCTTTGATATGGCCAAAGTGCCAGGGTTTGGTCGCAAACGGGAAATGCTGGTGGGAAGACTGCCGGCCGCGGAACGCATCACTGTTCCCCGCTCCGAATCCGACCCCATCGCCATTGTCGGTGCCGGAATTGCCGGTGCCGCACTGGCCAGAAATCTGGCAGAACGAGGCCAGGAAGTACTGCTCATCGATCAAGCCTGCAAACCCGGTGCTGGCGCATCTGGAAATGAACAGGGCGCGCTTTACGTAAAGCTTGGTGTTGAATACAACGACCAGACAGAGCTTGCGGCCACCGCGCTGTCTTTCAGCCAGCGTTTCTATCAGCGCTGGCAGGGCTCGTTCTGGCACCCGAGTGGTTTGCTTCAGCTCGCGGCAACACCCCAGGAAGCAGACCGCCAGCGCCGTTTTCTCGCGCGGAACCAATATCCGGAAGATTTGCTACGCCCGGTCACGGCCGCGGAAGCAACCGACATTGCCGGAGTACCGGTTCAACGCTCTGGGTTCTGGTTTCCCGGATCGGGATGGCTGCAACCAGCGCAGGCTTGCGAAACCCTGGCCAACCACCCCCGGATTCAACGGATTTTCAATGCGAAAGTCGAGAAGCTTGAACGCGGGGAGCATCACTGGATCATTTACACAACCGGCGGAAAACGCATCAAGGCAGGCAACGCCGTGATTGCCGCCGGCCATGAATCCGGCTGCCTGGCCCCCGTGCGCGATAACCACTTGCTACGACTCAAACCCATTCGCGGCCAGGTCACCCGCTTATCCGCCCGGAACTACCAGCTACCCCGTGTGGTTATTTGTGGCACCAAATACCTGAACCCGGCCCATGAAGGTAATGCGATCACTGGCGCCACCTTCGACCTGCACGACACCAACCCCGAAGCCACACGTGAAGGCCACGAGGAAAATGTTACGCAACTTCTGGAACTGCTGCCTTCAGTAAGTAGAGGGCAAAGTATGCACAGCGGTGCTCTTGACGGGCGCGTGGCGTTCCGCTGCACCACTCATGACTACCAACCTGCTGCGGGCGCCCTACCGGAACAGGGCGGATTGAACTGCGATGGGCTGTTTCTGCTGACCGGATTCGGCAGCAAGGGGTTGGCCTGGGCTCCGTTACTGGCTGAATATCTGGCTGACCGGATGTGTGGCCAGCCGCCCAGCCTCAATAAACGGCTTGCCCGCCGCGTCGAAACCGGACGCCTTTACCGGAAAGCACCCACGGAATCTTAATAGACTGTCACTTCAGCAAAAGGAAAATCCGCCGATAAGCACGTGTAAAGTATAGGGAGCGCAACTTCGGGGAGAAAGGGAATCATGTCCATATTCGTCAGTGAGCCAGGCCGGCCAGTGGGTACGCGCTTGCCTGAAGCACTCCGCAGTCGCCGTGTCGGGACGGTGACCGAGCTGTCTGAGTCTGCGCCCATCGATGTTGAACACAGCGAAGCCACTGATGGAGAGTTCCAGCAGGCCGCTCACAGCGGCGCCGGCTACCATGCACTTCAGGAGTATGGTGCTGCCGCCTCTGCCCAGCCTCTGGAAGAGCGTGTTTATTTGCCGGTCTCGGACATCTGCTCACCTGCGCACTATACAGTCGCGGCCTCGGCGAGCATTGCCGAGGCCCTGGATACCATGGATACCCATGGTGTCCACCATCTGGTCGTATTGGCCGATGCCAATGTCGCCGGCCTGATCGATTTCAGATGGTTACTGTCGTGGGTTCATGAGCAGGGCAGCGAAGCCATGAATCAAAGCCTCATCCACATGGAACTTCCGGCCTTTCTGACCGCCTCCCCGGAAACCGATGCGCACCAACTGGCACGGCTGATGCTGGCCCACAGCCTGAGCGCTGCCCTGGTCATTGATGCCGCCGGCCAACCATCCGGGGTCGTAACCAGCACTGACTACCTGAAACTCTACGCCAGTGCCGGCAAGCAACAAGGGGCGGTCTAGACTCCCGCCCCCCCCTGTTGTTCGTCAGGGCTCGCCCATTTTTGTCAACAGTTTTCCTTCCGGGCTGAACAGTAGTACCATGGGTTTGCCATTCCGTTCGGCCAGAACAACCACCTCGTAATTCCGGTAGTTCTCGACATCCAGCAGTTGTAAACCGGAGATATTGAACTGCTCACGCCAGTTACGGAAAGCCGCCCCGGTGCCCGACATATCCACCCGCGCGAGGATACTTTCAGAACCGGATACAGGCGCCGCTCCGTCTTCGACAAACTGGCCGTTTGTGGTGCCTGTAACCACTACATCTCCATCAAAACGGATAGCCCCGGTCAGGGATTCGTCTGAAAGATCATCGGCATCATCCACGGTGTAGGCGCTCAGCGGTTCACCGGAGGTATTGAAACCAAGCACGAAGCCCGCGCGATTGGCGGTTGGTGTACGAATAATCTCGTTGCTGTCGTTATCGGTTCCGGCATCTTCTGGCCGAGCCTCCCGGAAACGGTAGTGGTAGGGCGCATCACCAATCAACAGCACTTCTGCGCCGCCATACAGTCCATAGCCCAGTGTTTCCGAGTTGTTTTCGCCAACCTGATACACCCTGGGTGACGCACCGGTGTTGCCATTGAAAAAGTACGATCCCACATTGCCCAGGCCATCCAGAGTCGTGGGTGAGGACCCGAACAACAGCGCCAGGGAGCTCTCTGCGCTGCCGCTGACAACCCGTTCATCCGCCGCCGAACCCACTTGCCGTGCCCAGGCAAGGGACGGCTCAAGGGATCCGGCATTTTCGGTGGTATCAACTCGTGCGAGGAAACTATCGGTTCCCCCTTTGAAGGTGTTGTCGGCCCATGCTCCGCGTGTTTCTCCACCTACCAGCACATATCCGGTGCTGCCATTTAGGCCGACCCAGCGCACTGTATCGTCGCCCGGCGATCCCAGCCGGTATACCGTATCCGGCCAACTCGCCACGTAATTGCTGCCATCAAAATGGAACAGCCCGGTTACCGCATCTACGCCCCCTAACGGGGAGCCGAGCCCGGCTTCCGCAGTACTGAAGGCGACAACGATTTCGTAGCGGTTGACCCGGTTATTGTTCTCGGTGACCGTGCGCACACCGTCAGCCAGGTAAACATCGTGTGGTTGCAGGCTCAGGCCCGGAGGTGTCACCTCAACCGTCTGTAATAACGAACCAACCTGATCGTAAACCCTGACCTGCACCTGATTGCTAGCATTCGGAGCATACCCCGCCGCAAACAATCGCCCCTTATGCCCGCTCGTCACATCCGTGGCGATAAATCCGTCGTTCCACTCCAATGGACTTTTCAGTCGGTTCAGGTTCACCGTGAGCAAGGTTTCAGAAGCGCCTCGGGCAAAACGTTCCCGGCCGGCCTGGTAGGCAACGTCAACCCCGATAGGCGCGAGGTTATCGTCCAGCTCATCCCCCAGATTGGTGTACTCGAGCGCTCTGATGGTGAAGCGTATTTCGTCCTGATCCTCGGGAAAAACCAGCGTATCGTTCTCTTTCAAAGCCGCAGAATTGTCGGGGTCCGGCTGCATGATCTGGAACGTTTGCGACTCGGAAACACCGGTCAGCTCGCCAATTCGAGCGAGCTTTGCCTTGAATTCTCCCTCGCGTTCGCCACGGAGTATCGCTCTGTAAGACTGCTCGCCGCCCTCACCCGTATTCAGCGCATCACGGGTTCCGCCGTTAACCGTTTCCAGGCTCAGTACCGGCTCATTATCTTCGACAGAAACATTGGCTTTTACCTCAACGCTGCCATTGCCCAGCGAGGCGATGCCCTGGCGAATCTCCGTGAGCACCATGGTAGCGACTTCCGCAGGCTCCGGTATCAGGTCGTCCACCACCTCGAACGGAATATAACATTCAGTGATGCCAGGCTTGAGCGTTACCACGCCTCGGGTTGGCGTGCTGCCGGTCAGATCGTATTCAATGTAGTCCAGCCGGTTTCCCTCCCGGTCCACGGGATGGTTACGCTCGTCGCTCAAGGCCACCAGATCTTCACCAATAATGGCCGCGCCAACATTAGCGCGGCTGTATTTACAATCCTGGTGTGGCGGAGATTGCTCATTGTCACAGGCGTTTTCGCTATAGTCCGACCTGAGCTCAAACGCGATTTTCACTTCGGTAACTGAAGGTTGATCCAGTGAGACTGTGGCATAGGCTCGTTTGGTAGGATAGGTGACGGTCTTGATCTCCGGGCCTGGCTCTGTCTGGCCTTCGGCCGGCCCGGGCTTGCCTCCGTCCGGTCCGTACAGGCGCAGATCGTAACTATAACTGCCCTCATCCAGCGCAGGCACCGCGCACCGCCCCTCGGCATCGTCATCTGAGGCCTGAACATCACCCTCCGAGAGGTCCGCGCCCGCCAGGGTAATGACGTTCCGTTTAACCTCAATATTGAAAGGCTGGAAACCGGCCATCCGACCATCCGTGGTGACAATGTCGATATTGTCGTTTTTGCCAAGATCTTCCGTGCCCCGGTTGCCACCGGACAACCCGGGTACCCCGCGCATAATAATCCCCTGACGCGCCTTGTTACTGGTGTCTTCCAGGGCCAGCCAGGAGGGCGCGTTGGTAAGCGAGTAATCCAGTATGCTTTCCCCGCCATAAGCCCCCCAGTTGTAATAATATTCCACGCCGAGATAGGCAATGGCCGGGGGCGCGCCCAACAACGTGGGCTGGTCGGGATCTTTTTCGGTTTTGCAGCCAGTTGCTGCCAGGGCGATCAGGGCGATGCCTAGGAGGCGGCCCGAAGCGGTTGAGCGGGAGAACAAATCGGCGCGCATGCAAAAATCCGTTTCATGACGTTATTGTTATGGCCGTGCCCGGGCAACAGGCGCCCGGTTTACACACCGTTACAGATTATCGTCATGGTAGCCAATTTGAACTCTGAGCGATCTGCGCGAGTTCTCAGATTCTCCGGCCAGCGTCAGGTCAATTCTGCAGGCCATGCTCCTGGAAAAGGTCGAGCAGCCCTTGCTCATCCAGCACGTTCAAGCCAAGCTGCTCCGCCTTGGCCAGTTTGGAGCCGGCGGACTCACCAGCAACCACGCAAGCCGTTTTCCTGGAGACACTGCCGGCGACTTTGGCGCCCAACTGCTCCAGCTTCTCCTTGGCCTGGTCTCTCGTGAGCGTGGCAAGTGTGCCGGTCAACACCCAGGTCTGGCCGTTCAGAGGCGCCTCTTCGATGGAACGGACTTCCTCTTCCTGCCAACTGACCCCCGCGGCTTTCAATTCTGAGAGTGTTTCCTGGTTATGGGGTTGATCGAAGAAGCTCCGGATATGGCCGGCCACGATCGGCCCCACATCGGGTACCGCCTGCAATGTATCCTCATCCGCCCCGGAAATCGCCTCTAGTGTGCCAAAGTAGGAAGCCAGCGCCTTGGCAGTGGCCTCGCCGACTTCACGAATACCCAGCGCATAAAGAAACCGCCACAAGGCAGGCTCGCGGGAACGATCAATCGCGGCAATCAGGTTGGTGGCGGATTTATCGCCCATGCGCTCAAGACTGGCAATCTGAAACTTCGTTAACCGGTAGAGATCGGCGACGGTATTCACCATACCCTCGTCCACCAGAACCTCGATCAGGCGATCTCCCAGGCCTTCAATATCCATAGCCTTCCTGGATGCATAATGCCGAATAGCCTCTTTGCGCTGTGCAGGACAGTACAGGCCACCAGAACAGCGAGCCACCGCCTCTCCTTCTATCTGGACAATATCCGAACCACAGACCGGGCAATGTTCCGGCATTTCTACCGTAGCGGCATTGTCCGGGCGTTTGTCGGGCACGACCTTGACCACCTGCGGAATAACATCCCCGGCCCGGCGAATAAACACGGTATCGCCTATGTGCGCATCAAGCCGACGGATCTCGTCCATGTTGTGCAGTGTCGCGTTCGAGACGGTAACACCGCCAACAAACACCGGTTTGAGCCTGGCAACCGGGGTAACTGCTCCGGTTCGGCCCACCTGGAACTCCACTCCCTCGATAACGGTGAGTTCTTCCTGGGCCGGGAACTTGTGAGCAATGGCCCAACGCGGAGCCCTGGAGACAAAGCCAAGAGCCTGCTGGAAATCCAGGCGGTTAACCTTGAAGACGATGCCGTCAATCTCGTAGGGCAGGCTGTCGCGTTTAAGCATGAGCGCGCTGTACGCCTCCAGACAGGACTCGACGCCCTCTGCTTTGCGCATCTCCGGGTTGATACGAAAGCCCCACTCACGAACCTGCTGCAAGCTGTCCCAGTGTGTTTCCGGCAACACGCTCTCATCGGTAACCGCCATACTGTAGGCACATAGCTCCAGTGGCCGTTTGGCGGTGACGGTAGATTTCTTCTGTCGCAGGCTACCGGCGGCCGCGTTCCGGGGATTCACAAACGTCTTTTCACCCTGTTCCGCCAGCCGCGCATTCAGTTTTTCAAAGCCGGCGCGCGGCATATACACCTCGCCCCGAACCTCCACGAGATCCGGGTAGCCGGAACCCCGAAGTTTCAGAGGTACCGAGGGAATGGTGCGGATATTAGCGGTGATATCCTCACCGGTGTAGCCATCGCCCCGAGTAGCCGCCCGGGTCAACAAACCGTGTTCGTAATGGAGGCTGACGGCGAGCCCGTCAAGCTTGGGCTCGCACACGTATTCAACGCTCGCATCCACCCCGAGGCGTTCGCGAACCCGTCGATCAAAATCCCGAAGCTCGTCTTCGCTGAACGCATTATCCAGCGACAACATGGGCAGGCGATGGGTGACAGAATGAAAACTGGTGTCTGCGCTACTACCCACACGGCGGGTCGGTGATTGCTCAGACGCGAGGCCAGGATAATCGGCCTCGAGCTTTTGCAGCTCCCGGAACATCCGGTCGTATTCGGCATCCGGAATACGGGGGTCGTCCAGGACATAGTAAAAATGGTTATGATCTTCCAGGGTCGAGCGCAGGGTCTCCACGCGCTGCCGGATATCTTGAGGAACGTTGGTCATCGGGTCTGGGGTCCGGACGGGCTGCTAGGCTCGCTGAGAGCGCTGTTTGCGATCAAACTCGCGAATACGCTGGCGACAGTGTTCAATGGTTTGCGGCGTCATCACACTGCGACGCTCGTCCTTCAGTTCTCCCCCGAGATTTCGCACAACGCATTGCGCTGTTTCCAGCATAAACTCGAAGGCCTGCAAGGAACTGCTCGGGCCGGGCAAACTCATAAAGAAACTGATGCCCGGCGTGCTAAGAGTGGCTATGTCCTGCGGCCGGAAGGTTCCGGGTTCCACCGCATTGGCAACGCTGAACTGAACCGGCGTTGTGGTATCGTCAGTTTCATGGCGATGGTAGATATCCATATCACCATGCTCCAGCCCACACGCTTCGAACAAACTTTTTAATTTGTTGCCGTCAAATTGCTCACCGCTTCGCGCCAATACGTTAATCACCAGCACTTCTCTGGCTTCGGGGCGATTGGCACCGGCCAATGGCTGATTTTTCCTTGGCCGTGTAGCCGCCCGCCGGGCAGTGTCTTCTTCCACTTCGGTCACGACCGGCGGTTGACTGTCGCCAACGGGTTCAGGCTCATGCCCCTGCGAGGCTGAGGAATCAGAATCCGCCTCCGCCCGGGGTAACTCAGACTCCACACTTTGCTTTTCTCCGGTTTTTCCGGGGGCAACTGGCGCCTGCTCAGCACGAGCAATCCTGGGCTCACCGAGGATGCCATCGTCGTAATCGCGGGCGCCCCAGCCGGATTCCAGCGTTAACTCCGTGTCGTCGACGCCGGCGCTCACCGATTCCGAGGCATCGGTTTTCACATAGCCGCGATCTTCAAGGGTCGTCCGGGAGACCGTACGGGCACCGCCGTTCGGTAACTCGGGGTTAAAACCTTCATCCAGCGGAGAATCCTTGAGCTCATCTGCCCCCATACCCGACGATATCGCCATGGATTCTTTACGGGCGCGCCTCATACGGCGTACACCGTCAATGACAATTCCAATAATAACCAGGGTACCTATGGCAATTAACCATTCCCTAAGTGACATAGTGCTGCTGTCCTGTTTGCAGTTCGGAACGTTGTTACTCTAAAAAAAGCCCGTAATGAATACAACGCAAACCGGGCCCAGATGGCGTTATTGTCATGGTTGGCGGCCATACCACCCATGATTGTTTCAGTCAGGCTTCGGCCAGCGCCGCCGCTTCATCCACATCCACCGATACCAGCCTCGAGCAACCGGGCTCATGCATCGTTACCCCCATCAACTGGTCTCCCATTTCCATGGCGATCTTGTTGTGAGTGATGTAGATGAACTGAACCTGTTTTGACATCTCTTTTACCATGTTGGCGTAACGCCCTACGTTGGCATCGTCCAGTGGTGCGTCAACCTCGTCCAGCATACAGAAGGGCGCGGGGTTGAGCTGAAAAATCGAAAATACCAGCGCGATGGCGGTCAACGCTTTTTCCCCGCCCGAAAGCAGATGAATCGTGCTGTTCTTCTTGCCGGGTGGCCTGGCCATAATGGCAACTCCGGTCTCCAGAAGATCATCGCTGGTGAGTTCCAGATAAGCATTGCCGCCACCGAAGACTTTTGGAAACAGCGCCTGCAAGCCGCCATTCACCTGGTCAAACGTTTCTTTGAAACGCTGCCGGGTTTCCCGATCGATTTTCCGGATGGCGTTATCGAGGGTCTCGAGGGCCTCCATCAGATCATCGTGCTGCTCATCCAGGTAGGTCTTGCGCTCGCTCTGGACCTGGTACTCTTCAATCGCCGCCAGATTAATAGCACCCAAACGCTGAATGCGATTGCCAATTTTCTCCAGCTCTTCGGCCCAGAGCTTTTCGGCGGCATCTTCCGGGAGCTGGCCGAGCACATCGTGCAGTTTTACATCCAACTCTTTGAGCTGTTCAATATGGTTGCCGGAGCGGATCTCCAGTGCCTGGGATTCCATTTTCAGCTTCTCAAGCCGGGCCCGTATTTCCTGAACCTCATGTTCCGTCCGGCTACGCCCCTGTTCGCGCTCCCGCACCTGCCGATCAATCTCCTCCAGGACATCCCGGGCAGCCCCAAGCTTTTCCTCTTCCGCCAATCGCCGCTCCAGCAAGCCTTCCAGCTGCAGCTGCAGATCTTCAATCGGCTCCTCAGCGCTTTCTCTGGACTCTCTCAATACGTCCAGGCGCTCCTCGAGCCGTTCTTTTTGCAGCTGCATTCGATCAATGGTCTGCCTCAGGCCATCGCGCTGACTCTGCAGGGTCTGAAGCTGCAGCTGTAACTGATGCGAATGATCGCGATCATGCCGCGCTTCCTGGCGCAGGCGGTCGAGATTTTCCCGGAGCAAATCCCGCTGCTCAAGCAACTGCTCTTTCTCTTCCTCGCTGTCCTCGCTGGAGGCCAGAGCAATATCCCACTCCTCGCGGGTTTCCTCGAGGTTGATCTGCTGCTGCTCAAGATCCACTTCGATGTCGCCGATGTCCTCGCGAATGCTTCTCAGACGAGCATCAATCTGTTCCGATCGGGCTTTCAAACCGCTCACCCGCGATGCCAGCGCTCCCTGCTCCCGTTCAATACTGCCCAGCCGGGCCTGGGCCTCGTCGCGCGATGATTCTGCACGCTCTGCCTTTTCGCGCAATTGTTCCGCCTGCTCTGTCGCCTCCCGAAGCTGAGCCTCCGCCTCCGCCAATTCCCGCTGCAGCGCAGCGACTTTTTTCTGGCGCTCGATAACCCCGATCTGGGCGGCATCGGAATCCGGCATCAGCAACCAGTCGCGGGATAACCACACGCCATCGCGGGTGATAACGCTTTGCTCTGGCCCAAGCTCATTCCGCCTGGCCACCGCGTCTGCAAGGCAGTCGGCGGTTTCAATATGCGCCAGCCAGGACGTGATAGCCGGAGCGCCACTCACTTTCGACGCCAGGCCGCCAGCAGTCGGCGCATTCCCGCTACCGGTAATCGCTGCCAGGCCTTTGGGAGCCGACTCCAGAGCCGGCAAAACCTGTTCAAAATCTGATAACGCCAGGCCCTGAGTAAACCGGCCTATCACCTGCTCAACGGCAAATTCCCAGCCATCATCAATGGACAGGCGCTCAGCCAACCGGGGTGAATCAGCCAGCCCCTGCCCCGCCAGCCAGTCTTGCAAGGCGCCGTCACCGGCTCCCATTTGCTCATCCAGGAGTGCTTGCTGGGATTGAAGTGACGCCGTCAGGCTCTGAACTGTCTGTCGAATGTCTGAACAGGCGTGCTCCGCCTCTCGCAGTGCCTGGCGGCTTGAATGGACATCGTCCTGCAGCGACTGAATGCTCTCCGCCGCCTCTTCCCGCTGCAACGCCAGGGTTTCCTGCTCTTCCAGCAGCTGCTCCAGTTCCGAGCGGTCCACTTGCTCGTCCAGCAAAGCCTGTTCATCCCGCAGCTTCTGCTGCCGGCTTTTCTGTTGTGTAATGGCGTCTTCAAGGGATCGTATTCGGGACTGGGCCAGCTCGGCTTGCCGGCGGGCGTCCGAGGAGCGGGCACTGAACTCGTCCCATCGCTGCTGCCAGTCGCTCATATCTTCTTCGGCCTGTTGCAGTTTCTCTGCAGACTCCTCGGAACGCATGGCCAGCGCTTCCTGCTCGGGCTCGACCATGTCGAGTTCTTCCTGGAGTGCGGCCAGTTTATCTTCGTCCTGCTCCAGCTCGCGGCCAAGCTCCCGCTGGTTCGCCATCGCCTGATCCAGCTCGGCGGCAGTCTGACGGCTGCGCTCGCGCTGATGCTCCAGGCTTTGCTCAATCCGCGCGATGTCGGCACCGGCCTCGTAATACCGCGCCTGAGCCCGGTTAAAATGCTCGGTGCGCTCATGATGCCCTTCACGCAGTGATTCCAGTGACGTCTCCAGATTGACCCGTTCCGTCAGAAACTTTTCAAGCTCGAGTTCGGTGTACCGGATTTTCCCGCGCCAGGCCTGCAGGTCGTTGTCCAGGGCCTGCCAGCGAAGCACGGTAAGCTCGGCTTTTTTCTTCCGCTCTTCCTGTTTATAGGCTTTGTATTTTTCAGCCGCCGCTGCCTGGCGCTCCAGATGCTGCAATTGCCGCCCCAGCTCCTCACGCAAATCGGTCAGCCGCTCGAGGTTTTCCTGAGTTCGTCGAATGCGGTTTTCGGTCTCCCGGCGGCGTTCCTTGTACTTGGAAATGCCAGCCGCCTCTTCGATATAAACTCGCAATTCCTCAGGTTTGGCTTCAATAAGACGCGAAATCATGCCCTGTTCGATGATGGCATAACTGCGGGGGCCAAGACCGGTACCAAGAAAAAGATCGGTGATATCCCGGCGACGGCACTTTGAACCGTTCAGGAAATACTCGGATTGCCCTTCCCGGGACACCCGCCGCCTGACCGAGATCTCATTGAATTTTACAAATTCACCGGGTGCCGAGCCGTCACTATTATCAAACACAAGCTCTATAGAGGCCTGACCTACAGGTTTTCGGGCACTTGAGCCATTAAAGATGACATCGGTCATGGATTCGCCGCGCAGGTATTTAGCAGAACTTTCCCCCATAACCCAACGCACGGCATCGATGATATTGGATTTACCACAGCCATTGGGCCCGACCACTGCCGTCATATTGGACGGAAATGGCACCGTGGTCGGATCAACAAACGATTTGAAGCCGGCAAGCTTGATGGACTTCAGCCGCATATCAGGAAGATTCCTCCTGGAGAATGCTCAACACCAGACTGCGCTGGTGCTCACCGAAATGCTGAATAACGTGCTGCAAGCGTTCGGAGTCACTTGCCACAGCGGCATCGGCCAACTGACGGAAAAACGTGCCCGTCTCGGCAATCTCACTTCTGAAATGATCCAGAGCCACATAGTAGGTACGGCTGATCGCAGGCCGGAAGTTTTCCAGTGTTTCCTCGAGAAAGGGGTTCTCAACCAGGCGGTAAGCGTACTGCATAACACCAAAACCGGCTTCAATCACCCGCTCTGCCGAATCCGGGGCGTTCGAGTTCAATGCATCAATCACAGCCTGAAGCTCTTGAACCTGCCCCATCACGCCCTCCAACTGCCCACCCGGCCAACGCTCCAGCACCTTGCGCGCCAACATACAAAGAAGGTCAATGTAGATGTCGTACAAGGCATTCACCGACTCCGGGGTCAGATTCGATACCACGGCTCCGCGCCTTGGATAGATCTCGACAAGGTGTCGACGCTGCAGAATCAGCAACGCTTCCCTTACCGAGCCGCGGCTGACGTTGAGATCGCCCGCAACTTTCAGTTCCTGAATTCGCTCTCCCGGCTTGAGATCACGAACAACAATGCGCTGCCCCAAATGCTGGGCAATCTGTTCGGATAGGCTTTCCGGTGCCTGGAATCTCATAAAACTGGGTCCCGCTGGAAATATTCAAGCGCGAAAGTTTACCACAGGCTTCTGGCCGCCCCACCCCTTGCAGGACATTTCGATGGCTTGCCGGAACACCCGGCAAGAACCTGCCGGATTTTTGACGAATTGCTGACAGCAGCCCCGAAAAGCGAGTATCCGAGCACAAAAAACCTGATATTTGATTGTTTTTATGCGCTTTTTTCAACGTGGCACCTTTTATGCTTTTACTCTGAACAAATGAGTTTCTAACCAGCAGAGCGACTAACTGTGAAAAACCTGACGTCGATCCAGCCAAACACCTCACGCCATGCGCGGCTTGCAGAGTTAAAGCAGTCGTTCCAGGACTGGAACAATACCTCGGATGTTATGCCTCAAATGGCCCGGCGACTGAGCACAACCTTGTCGCTGGAAACCCAGCTGGCCATTCTGGCCGAGGAAATGGCGGCAATCGTACCCTTTGATGCGCTGAACTATCGTCACCGCATTGCCCGGCAGGACTTTGTATTCTCTACCGGAATGGGCGGCCCGCACCGTTGCGAGTATCGACTGTCACTGGAAGGCCATCAGTACGGTACGCTGGCACTGCATCGCCGGCAGCGCTTCACCGAAGAAGAGCTCACTGGTGTTGAAATGATGCTGTCGGGAGTCATCTGCCATATTCGCAATGCCTGCCGGTTCATCGCTATTGAGCAGGCCGCGCTGACCGATTCGTTGACGGGTATTGGCAATAAACGGGCACTTGACGAGGACCTTCATCGCGCAAGCGCTCTGGCTGAGCGCCACGGTGCTGCCTGGAGCCTGATCCTGTGCGATCTCGACCATTTCAAGATGGTTAATGACACCCATGGCCACGTGGTTGGCGATCACATTCTGGCGCGCACTGCCGAAAAGCTTGAACAGGCACTTCGCAACTCAGACAGTGTCTACCGGTTTGGCGGGGAGGAGTTCGCGGTATTGCTGCCCCACACCAACGAACACGAAGCGCGGGATGTTGCAGACCGGTTAAGGGCTGCCATTGAAAGCATTCGCGTAGACGGTGGCGAAACTCCGTTAACCGTAACCGCCAGCTGCGGAGTCGCCGTGCGTTTATCGGATGAACAGCCGGAACAGTGGCTGGCCAGATCCGACGAAGCGCTTTACCGGGCCAAGTCCGCTGGCCGAAACTGCACCCGGGTGTTCGCCAGCATTTCCTGATCCGCTCCCGTTTTAACGGGAGGGCTTGCGGGCTTTAGGCGTCCCGGGTTTGCCGGCCGTATTCGATCGCGATTTTGCCGGAGCAGCATCCGCAACCTGCCAGCTTCCACCCTTACGGCCACGTTGCAGTGACTTGCCCGGGCTCTTGCGACGCTTCCGGTCGTGAGCTGCCTGCTCACCGGGCGTTTTCGGGGGTATGGCCACACTGTCCAGCCCGACCACACGGCTCAGGGCGTCCACCCCTTTCTGGTCCAGCTCTTCCCAACGCCCCATGGTCAATCGGCTGGGCAGGAACACAGGCCCGTAGCGGACACGCTTGAGCCGGCTTACCCGAACGCCCTGCGATTCCCACAGCCTGCGCACCTCGCGATTGCGCCCTTCCAGCAGGGTTACGTGAAACCAGCGGTTCATACCCTTGCCACCGGCCGGACTGATGTCGGTAAATTTGGCCATGCCGTCTTCCAGTAAAACGCCTTCCCGAAGCCGCTCGATCATGGCATCGTCGACTTCACCGAATACCCGGACAGCATACTCCCGATCAATTTCGCTGGACGGATGCATCAGCCGGTTGGCCAGCTCGCCGTCGGTGGTAAACAGCACAAGCCCGGTGGTATTCAAATCCAGCCGGCCAATGGATATCCATCGCTGGTCCTTGAGCCGCGGCAGCCGGTCGAAGACTGTCGGCCGTCCCTCCGGGTCTTTCCTGCTGGTCACTTCGCCCTCCGGCTTGTTGTACACCAGCACGCGCCTGACCACCTGGGCAGCCGAGCCAACATCCAGAGTTTTGCCATCCAGCTCGAAACGATCGGACGTTGACGCTTTCTGGCCCGGTTCGACCTGAACACCGTTCACCAGCAGGCGACCGGCCTCAATCCAGCCCTCTACCTCACGCCGTGAGCCGACGCCGGCGCGGGCGAGCAACTTCTGAACCCGCTCGGGGCCGCCCGTAAGAGATTGGTCGCTGCGAGCTGCTTTCTTTTCGGGGCCTTTTGCCGCCATATCTGTAGATATCCTTGAAATACAAAGCTGAAACCGGGTTTCAGTGAAGTGTCTGGTCAGATTCCGGTGGCTGCTGATCACCTTCGGCATCGGAACTGTCGCCGGAACCATTCGGAGAGTCGTGCCTGACCTCTCCCTGTATACTGTTTTCAATCTCCCGGCCGATTTCTTCGAGGTCGCGGACCTCTGCCAGCGGCGGTAATTCATCCAAACCGGTCAGACTGAAATAATCGAGAAACTGTCGGGTGGTTGCATACATCGCCGGCCGACCCGGAACATCCCGATGACCCACCACCCGAATCCACTCTCGCTCAAGCAAGGTTCGAATGATATTGCTGCTTACCGTTACGCCACGGATATCCTCAATCTCTCCACGGGTAATCGGTTGCCGATACGCAATCAAAGCCAGCGTTTCCAGCAGGGCCCGGGAATATCGCTGTGGTTTCTCCTCAAACAGCCGACCCACCCAGGGCGCAAACTCTTCCCGCACCTGGAGTCGATAGCCACTGGCTACTTTCCGCAGCTCCACTCCCCGCCCTTCAAAGGATGCCCCAAGGTTGGTCAGGGCAAGCTCCATAACCTGCCGCGCCGGACGCTCGTCCTCGGCGAACAGCTCCCGGAGCTGGTCCAGCGTCATCGGCTTGCCGGCGGCCAGCAGCACAGCCTCCACGATGGCCTGAATTCGAGCCAGATGCTCTTCGTTCATAGTGCTATTCAGTCCCTCAGTTCGTTGCCCGGGCTCTGATGTGTATTGGCCCAAGCACTTCTGCCTGAACGATTTCAACCAGCTGTTCTTTTACCAGTTCCAGTGTGGCCAGAAAAGTGACCACCACGCCGAGTCGACCCTCCTCAGGCGTAAACAGGCTCTCGAACGTCACAAAGCGATCGCCCTGCAATGACGACAAAATGTGCGACATCCGCTCGCGAGTGGATAACCGTTCTTTTTCGACATGATGACTGGTAAACAGGTCTGCTCGTTGCAGAACCCCTTGCAACGCCAGCAACAACTCCCGCATTTCAACATCGGGATGAGGCTGGGATGACGGTAACCTGGGCAAAGCTGCAGACGTTGCAAACGTATCCCGCTCCATGCGCGGAATGTCATCAATGTCTTCCGCGGCTTTCTTGAAACGTTCGTACTGCTGGAGCCGGCGAATCAACTCTGCGCGTGGATCGATATCTTCGTCATCGTCGCTTTCCTGGCGGGGCAACAGCATCCGGGACTTGATCTCAGCCAGAGTCGCGGCCATCACCAGATACTCTGCCGCCAGTTCGAATCGCATGGCCTCCACCGCCCCAATGTATTCCATGTACTGGCGCGTAATCTCGCTGACATCAATATCGAGGATATTCATGTTCTGACGACGGATAAGGTAGAGCAGCAGATCCAGCGGCCCCTCAAAGGCTTCCAGAAAAACCGCCAGCGCATCCGGCGGAATGTAGAGATCTTTGGGAATATCGACCAGAGGTTTGCCCGACACAAACGCCAGGGGCAGCTGTTCGGGCGCCGCGCCCTGCGTTTTCTCGCCTTCCATGGTTTCTTCGGTCATACCATTAGCCTGCCTGTGACGGGCGCGCGGTCAGGCATCAGCGGTAGCTGAGGCCCATTGCCGCGCGAACTTCTTCGAGCGTATCCCGAGCAGCATCGCGAGCCCGCTCACGCCCCTCCTGCAGGATAGACTGCACCAGATCCGGGTTACTTTCGTACTCCCTGGCCCGGTCATGGAGGGGCTTCTGCTCCTCGATGATGGCGTCAATCAGCGGTTTCTTGCAATCAAGACAACCGATGCCGGCACTGCGGCAGCCTTCCTGAACCCAGTCACAGGTCTTCTCATCGGAATAAACCTTATGCATACCCCAAACCGGGCACTTCTCAGGCTCGCCGGGGTCGGTTCTCCTGACTCGCTGCGGGTCTGTCTGCATGGTGCGGATCTTCTGCGCCACCGAATCCGGGTCTTCGCGCAAACCAATGTAATTGTTGTAGGATTTCGACATTTTCTGGCCATCGAGCCCCGGCATCTTGGATTCGGGGGTCAATAAAGGCTGGGGTTCCGGCAGAATGACCTTACCACCACCCTCAATGTAACCGTACAGTCGCTCACGATCGCCCAGGGAAATATTCTGCTGCTCTTTCAGCAAAGCCCGTGCGGTATCCAGAGCTTCAGCGTCGCCTTCTTCCTGGTAGCGTTTTTTCAGATTGCGGTAGAGCTTGGCGTTCTTTTTGCCCATCTTCACGATGGCGGCCTCAGCCTGCTCTTCAAAACCCGGCTCACGGCCGTAGATGTGATTGAACCGACGGGCAATCTCGCGGGTGATTTCCACGTGGGAGACCTGATCGGCGCCCACCGGCACGCGGCCGGCCCGATACATCAGAATATCGGCAGTCTGCAGTAGCGGATAGCCCAGGAAGCCATAGGTGGCCAGGTCTTTTTCCCGCAATTTTTCCTGCTGGTCTTTATAAGTGGGAATGCGTTCCAGCCAGCCCAGGGGAGTAATCATCGACAACAGCAGGTGCAGTTCGGCATGTTCGGGCACCTGAGACTGGATGAACATGGTCGACGAGCCCGGGTTCACCCCCGCAGCCAGCCAGTCAATCACCATGTCATGCACGCTTTGCTCAATACCCGAGGGATCATCATATTGTGTGGTCAAGGCATGCCAATCGGCGACAAAGAAGAAGCACTCGTACTCGTGCTGGAGTTTTACCCAGTTTTTCAGCACACCGTGGTAGTGGCCGAGGTGCAGCTTGCCGGTCGGACGCATGCCGGACAACACTCTTTGCTGGGAATCGACAGAACTCAAAGCACAAACTCCTTCTTTCTGTTTATAAAGCGCTGGACAAGGCACCGGAATACGACACCTGAAACCAAGCTGACCGGGCATTATAGTCTTTACACTCGCCGGCGTTAAGCAAACCGGCACAAAACCACGTGTCCATAACGCAAAAACCCCCGGCATTCTTTCGAATCCGGGGGTTTCATGAAGGTCAGTGGCGGCTTACCAGCCAGTCACTTCCTTCAGAGCCTTGCCGATTTCAGCCAGGCTGCGCACGGTTTTAACACCGGCGTCTTCCAGGGCGGCAAACTTCTCGTCGGCCGTACCCTTACCACCAGAGATGATGGCACCGGCGTGGCCCATACGCTTGCCTGGAGGCGCCGTAACGCCGGCAATGTAAGAAACAACCGGCTTGGTGACGTTCGCCTTGATGAATGCAGCGGCCTCTTCTTCCGCGGTACCGCCGATCTCACCGATCATAACAATGGCCTCGGTTTCCGGATCTTCCTGCAGCAGCTTCAGAATATCGATGAAGTTGGAGCCAGGAATCGGGTCACCGCCGATACCAACACAGGTAGACTGCCCGTAACCGAAGTCTGTGGTCTGCTTGACCGCTTCGTAAGTCAGGGTGCCAGAGCGGGATACGATGCCAACCTTACCCTTCTTGTGGATATGGCCAGGCATAATGCCGATCTTGCACTCATCCGGCGTGATCAGGCCCGGGCAGTTGGGGCCAATCATGCGAACGCCTTTACGATCAACGTATTCTTTGGCGTACAGCATATCGATGGTCGGGATGCCCTCGGTGATGCACACAATCAGCTGAATGCCAGCGTCGGCGGCTTCAATGATGGCATCTTTACAGAACGGAGCCGGCACGTAGATGACGGTCGCTTCTGCACCGGTTTTTTCTACGGCTTCACGCACGGTGTTGAATACCGGCAGGCCCAGGTGCTCGGTGCCGCCTTTGCCGGGGCTGACGCCACCGACCATCTGGGTGCCGTAATCAACGGCTTGCTCAGAGTGGAAGGTACCCTGTGCGCCGGTAAAGCCCTGGCAGATAACCTTGGTGTCTTTGTTGATCAGGATGCTCATTATTTACCCCCTGCGGCTTTAACGACTTGCTCTGCGGCATTGGACAGGCTGGTGGCAGCAATGATGTTCAGGCCGCTCTCTTCCAGAACCTTGGTGCCCAACTCGGCGTTGTTACCCTCAAGGCGAACCACCACAGGAACCTTCACGCCTACTTCTTTGACCGCGCCGATGATGCCCTCTGCAATCATGTCGCAGCGAACGATGCCACCGAAGATGTTAACCAATACGGCCTGCACGTTGTCATCGGACAAGATAATCTTGAACGCTTCGGATACGCGCTCTTTGGTCGCGCCGCCGCCAACGTCCAGGAAGTTGGCCGGCTGGCCGCCGGACAGCTTGATGATGTCCATGGTACCCATGGCCAGGCCTGCGCCGTTCACCATGCAACCGATGTTGCCTTCCAGAGCCACGTAGTTCAGTTCCCACTTGGCCGCTTCGGCTTCACGGGCATCTTCCTGGGAAGGATCGTGCATTTCGTGGATTTTCTTCTGACGGTACAGCGCGTTACCGTCGATGCCGACTTTGGCGTCCAGGCAGTGCAGATCGCCAGCCGGGGTGATCACCAGCGGGTTAATCTCAACCAGCGCCAGATCGCACTCTTCGAACAGCTTCGCCAGGCCCAGGAAAATCTTGGTAAACTGACCGATCTGCTTGCCCTCAAGGCCCAGCTTGAACGCCAGGTCGCGGCCCTGGTACGGCTGCGCGCCAACCAGCGGATCAACTTCCGCCTTCAGGATCTTTTCCGGGGTCTCTTCCGCAACTTTTTCAATCTCAACGCCACCTTCGGTCGACGCCATGAAAACGATACGACGGGTACCACGGTCCACAACAGCGCCAAGGTAAAGCTCCTGGTCGATGTCAGTGAGGGATTCAACCAGAATCTTGCTAACCGGCTGGCCGTTTTCGTCGGTCTGGTAGGTCACCAGGTTCTGACCCAACCATTTCTCGGCGAACTCGCGGATTTCGTCTTTGCTCTTGACCAGCTTTACGCCGCCGGCCTTGCCGCGACCACCGGCATGAACCTGGGCTTTGACAACCCATGCGTCGCCGCCAATTTCATCTGCTGCTGCAACGGCGTCCTTGGGGGTATCGCAGGCAATGCCTTTGGATACGGGCAGGCCATACTCAGCGAACAGCTGCTTGCCCTGATATTCGTGCAAATTCATAGTTAATGTCCCGTCTATTGATGGAGGATAACCACGTACGGAAATGAACCCGTCAGCACGCCACAAATGGCGCGACTGGAACGAATTCGTTCTGGCAGGCCAGGGATCGCCTCGGCCTGCCGGTTACGCAGGTGGAAAGCTGCCGTTATGATGGCAGCGGGGCGCCTCGCGTGGCGCCCCGTATTCCGAACTGCGTTACTTCTTTTTGCGACGGTTGGCGACGTGAATCGCACCGCCGGCAACGGCCAGGGCTGCCTCATGCACCGACTCCGACAGAGTCGGATGTGCAAAGCAGGTCAACGCCAGATCTTCTGCGCTGGAACCGAATTCCATGGCAATTACACCCTGGGCTACGATTTCAGACGCCTGCGGGCCAACTACATGGAAACCGAGGATACGGTCGGTCTTTGCGTCTGCAATGATTTTCACCAGGCCAGAAGCTGCGTTGGCGGCCATGGCGCGGCCGTTTGCTGCAAACGGGAAGGTCCCTACGTTGTACTCTTCACCCTCGGCCTTCAGCTGCTCTTCGGTCTTGCCGACCCAGGCCACTTCCGGGAAGGTGTAGATCACGTTCGGGATGCAGTCGTAGTTCACCTGTGGCTTGTGACCGGCAATACGCTCGGCAACCATCACACCCTCTTCCGAGGCCTTGTGCGCCAGCATCGGGCCACGTACCACATCACCGATAGCCCAGACACCCGGCGCTTCGGTTTTACACTTGTCATCGACAAAGATGAAGCCGCGCTCGTCCATGGTAACGCCGGAGTCTTCAGCCAGCGCGCCATCGGTGTAGGGACGACGGCCAACCGCGACAATCAGCTTGTCGAACTTGGCTTCCTGCTTGCCTTTGGAGTCTTCATAGCTGACGTTCACCAGCTTGCGCTTGACCTCGGCACCGGTCATGCGCGCACCCATCACAATGTTCAGTCCCTGCTTCCGGAACTGTTTCAGCGCGTCCTTGGCCAACTGCTGATCCACTGTCGGCAGGAAGCTGTCCTGGGCTTCAATCACGGTCACTTCCGAACCCAGGCGAGCCCACACGCTGCCCAACTCAAGGCCAATGACACCCGCACCGATCACACCCAGGCGCTTCGGTACTTCCGTGAACTCCAGAGCACCTTCGGAATCGACAATATGCTCGCCGTCGAAGGGTGCCGGCGGAATCTCGATCGGGCGCGAGCCGGTCGCTATGATCACATTATCCGCTTCGTAGGTCTTGGTGTTGCCGTCTTTATCGGCCACTTCAACCTTACGACCAGCCAACAGCTTGCCGTGGCCATGGATAGAGGTTACACCATTCGCTTTGAACAGCCCGGCGATACCGCCAGTCAGCTGCTTCACGATGCCGGACTTGCGCTCCATCATCTTGGCAACGTCAATACCAACGTCTTTCGCCATGATACCCATGGACTCGTAGTCGTGGCTGGCTTCCTCAAACTTGTGCGTTACTTCCAGCAGCGCTTTGGACGGAATACAACCTACGTTCAGACAGGTGCCACCCAGCACCTGGCTTTTACCGTCCTGCCCTGTCCAGGACTCTACGCACGCGGTTTTCAGACCCAGCTGAGCGGCTTTGATGGCAGCAACGTAACCGCCGGGGCCTGCACCAATGACAATAACATCGAACTTATCGGACATAATCTTTCCTGTTATCGAATTCGTTGAGTGTCAGCTTACACATCCAGCAGGATACGCGCCGGGTCTTCCAGCATTTCCTTGATGGCCACCAGGAACTGCACCGCTTCCTTGCCGTCAATCATACGGTGATCGTAGGACAGCGCCAGGTACATCATCGGCTGGATCTCAACCTTGCCGTTAACCGCCATCGGGCGCTCCTGGATTTTATGCATACCCAGAATCGCAGTCTGCGGCGGGTTGAGGATCGGGGTCGAAATCAACGAGCCAAAGATGCCGCCGTTGGTAATGGTGAAGGTACCGCCCGTCATGTCCTCAATGGCCAGCTTGCCTTCTTTGGCCTTGGTACCGTATTCGACAATTTTCTTCTCGACGTCGGCCAGACCCATGGCGTCAGCATCACGAAGTACCGGAACCACCAGGCCGCGATCGGTTGAAACTGCCACACCAATATCCTGGTAGCCGTGGTAAACCATGTCGTTGCCATCAATGGATGCGTTGACTGCCGGGAAGCGTTTCAAAGCCTCCGTGGCGGCCTTGGTAAAGAAGGACATGAAGCCCAGCTTGATACCGTGACGCTTCACAAAACTGTCCTGGTACTGCTTGCGCAGCTCCATGATCGGCCCCATGTTCACTTCATTGAACGTGGTCAACATTGCCGCTGTTTGCTGTGCATCCACCAGACGCTTGGCGATGCTGGCCCGCAGACGGGTCATCGGAACACGCTTCTCGGGGCGCTCGCCCTGTGCCACATCCACCGCCGGAGCGGCTGAGGGCGCCTGGGCCTTGGCAGCACCTTTGTTACTATCAACGTGCGCCTGAACGTCCTCTTTGGTCACCCGGCCATCTTTGCCAGTGCCTTTCACGGCGTTCGGATCAACATTGTTTTCTTCAGCCAGCTTCCGTGCCGCCGGGCTGAGGATAGCGTCGTCGGAACCTGCTTCAGCCTTCGCCTCGGCTTGTGGCGCTTCAGATTTGTCGTCGGACTTGCTCTCGGCCGGCTTGGATTCGCCCGCGGCACCTTCCTTGAATTTACCAATCAGCTCACCGCTTTCCACGGTGTCGCCTTCATTCTTGACGATTTCCTCGATCACACCATCCGCCGGCGCAACCACCTCGAGCACAACCTTGTCGGTTTCGATATCGACAATCAGCTCGTCGCGGGAACAGGCTTCGCCCGGCTGCTTGTGCCAGGTCGCGACGGTGCCTTCGGCAACCGACTCAGGGAAAACGGGGGCTTTAATCTCTGTTGACATTACGGATCCTTAGTTCGGTAGCTCGTCAGATTTCAAACGCGTCGTTAACCAGTTTCTTCTGCTCTTCAATGTGGACAGACATATGTCCACAGGCAGGAGCAGCAGAAGCCTCACGACCGGCATACTGGAGATATAATTTGGGATTCAGGCGCTGCAGCGCGTTGCGCATATGATGCTGACTGCAGTACCAGGCTCCCTGGTTCATCGGCTCTTCCTGACACCAGACTACGTGTTTGAGCTTACTGTACTGCGCAAGAAGCTCGTCCAGGTCGTCGCCCGGGAACGGGTACAACTGCTCGATGCGCACAATGGCAACATCATCCCGCTCATCGGCCTTCTTCTTCTCCAGAAGATCATAGTAGACCTTGCCACTGCAGAGGATCAGGCGAGTAACTTTCTTCGGGTCAGACGGCTCTTTTTCCGGCAGTACGGTCTTGAAGGTGCCGGTTGTAAGATCGTCCAGGCCAGAGATCGCCTCTTTGTGACGAAGCAGACTCTTCGGTGTGATTGCCACCAGAGGCTTACGCAGCGGACGCTTGACCTGGCGGCGGAGCATATGGAACACCTGGGAAGGTGTCGTCGGCACACATACCTGAATATTGTGCTGCGCGCACAACTGCAGGAAACGCTCCAGGCGCGCGGAGCTGTGCTCCGGCCCCTGCCCCTCGTAGCCGTGGGGCAACAGCAGGGTCAGGCCGCAGAGGCGCCCCCACTTGTGCTCGCCACTGGTGAGGAACTGGTCAATAACAACCTGGGCACCGTTGGCAAAGTCACCGAACTGGGCCTCCCAGACGATGAGCGCCTTCGGCGTCGTCGTTGAGTACCCGTATTCGAAGGCCATGACCGCCTCTTCAGAAAGCAGCGAATCATAGATATCGAACTTGGGCTGATCGTCTTCCAGATTCTGCAGGGAAACATGGGTAGAGCCATCTTTCTGGTTATGCAGAACGGCATGACGGTGCGAGAAGGTGCCGCGCCCGACATCCTGACCGGTCAGACGAATCGGATGCCCTTCGTTTAGCAGCGTGGCATAGGCCATCATCTCGCCGTAGCCCCAGTTAAGGGAGAGCGCGCCGGCCGTCATTTTTTCACGGTCGTTAACGATCTTGGAAACCTGACGCTGGATACTGAAGCCTTCAGGTACCTCGGTCAGTTTTTTGCCAAGGCGCTGAATGGTTTTCAGGGCAACGCTGGTCTTGCACTTGGCTGTCCACTCATGGCCGAGGTACGGAGCCCAGTCCACATACAACTCTTTGTTGGGCTCTTTTACCAGCGACTTGACCACGTGATCGCCCTTATCGAGGGCATCCCGGTAGTCACTCTCGACCTGTTTGGCTTCGTCTTCGGTAATGACACCGGCCTCAACCAGTTGCTCGGCGTAGATGGCGCGCGTGGTTTTCAGCTTGCGAATCTTGTCGTACATCAACGGCTGGGTAGCCGCTGGCTCATCCGCCTCGTTGTGGCCACGGCGGCGATAGCAGACAAGATCAATAACCACATCACCCTTGAACTCGTTGCGGTAATCCATGGCCATCTGGGTGGCGAACATGACCGCTTCAGGGTCGTCTGCATTAACGTGCAATATCGGCGCCTGAACCATTTTAGCGACGTCGGTACAGTATTCCGTAGAGCGTGCGTCTTCCTGCCTGCTGGTGGTGAAACCAACCTGGTTGTTGATGACGATGTGGATAGTACCGCCAACGCCATAGCCGCGGGTCTGCGACATCTGGAAGGTTTCCATGACAACGCCCTGCCCGGCAAAGGCCGCGTCTCCGTGCATCACGATCGGCACCACGGTGTTGCCTTCGGTATCGCCACGGCGATCCTGACGTGCCCGAACCGACCCTTCAACCACCGGCGACACGATTTCGAGATGGGACGGGTTGAAGGCCATCGCCAGGTGTACTTCGCCACCCGGTGTCATCACGTTCGAGGAGAAACCCTGGTGATACTTGACGTCGCCCGAACCCGAATCCGCAAGTTTCTTGCCTTCGAATTCGTCAAACAGTTCTTTCGGGTTTTTGCCAAGCGTGTTCACCAGCACGTTCAGGCGACCACGGTGTGCCATACCAAGAACGATTTCCTTGGCGCCGTACGAGCCGGCACGCTGGATAAGCTCGTCCAGACAGGGAATCAGGCTCTCGCCGCCCTCAAGACCAAAGCGCTTAACGCCCGGGTAACGGGAACCGAGATACTTCTCAAGGCCTTCTGCTGCCGACAGCCGTTCAAGAATGTGCTTCCGGGTTGCTGCTTCGTACTCTGGGCGTGACCGAACCGGCTCCATGCGCTGCTGAAACCAGCGCTTGATACGGGTATCCACCACGTGCATATATTCAGCACCGATACCCTCGCAGTAGGTTTGCCGGAGCCCTTTAACAATATCGCCGAGTTTCATGGTCTCAGAACCAAAGTTCAGAGAACCGGTCTGGAATTCCAGATCAAGATCGGACTCGCCCAACTCGTGGAATCGAGGATCAAGATCTTCAACCTGTGGACGCTGCCAGACTCCCAGGGGATCAAGCTTGGCTTCCTGGTGACCGCGGAACCGGAATGCGTTGATCAACTGCAGAACACGAATCTGTTTTTTGTCAGCATCAGACGTTGCCGAGGCTGGAACGCCGCTGGCCGCCAAAAAACGCTGATTTCGGGAGATGTGCTCGAACTGTTCACGGATCGTCGAATGGACAATATCGCGGCCGGGGTGACCGTCGACACTCGGGAGTTTATCGAAATAACTCCGCCATTCTTCAGGAACTGAATTGGGGTCTGTCAGGTAGGTTTCAAAAAGCTGTTCAACATAGGCCAGATTTCCACCCTGCAAGTGGGAAGTCTGCCATAACTGCTCCATGATGCTTTCGTGCATTTTGAATAGCTCACCTTGGGCTGGTGCGGGGGAGCCGGTATGGTCGGCCAGGGGTAATTCTCAGTCAATACGGGTTATTACGGCATGACTTTGGCCACTACACCCGGCAAGGATGCTTTCGGTCCCCAGTGATTTTTATACTCAGCAACACTGTTCGGTGACTGAACAAGCACACCGAAACAACCTGTGTAAGTTTGCACGCCGGTAAGACTTTTGACTATAAGCCTTTGGTTGAAGGCCCCGCGTAGAGCGAGGCCTTCAAGAGTGCTTACTGGCATCAGGACACCAGTATAGCTGGTGCTGCAAATTTTGCCGGTCAGGTCGCCCGCTGCAGCAACAGATTACGGATGTGGCCAATCGCCTTTGTGGGATTCAGCCCTTTCGGACAAACACTCACACAGTTCATGATACCCCGACAGCGGAATACGCTGAACGGATCATCAAGGTTCGCCAGCCGCTCCGCCTGCGCCGTATCGCGGCTATCCGCCAGGAAGCGATAAGCCTGCAGAAGGCCAGACGGGCCAATAAACTTGTCCGGGTTCCACCAGAACGACGGGCAGGCCGTTGAACAGCACGCGCAAAGAATGCACTCGTACAGACCGTCCAGCTTCTCGCGATCCTCCGGCGACTGCAAGCGCTCGATGGCCGGCGCCGGGTTGTCGTTGACCAGGTACGGCATGACCTTCTCGTACTGCTTGTAGAAAAGGCTCATGTCCACGACCAGGTCCCGGATAACCGGAAGACCCGGCAGAGGCCGAAGAACCAGCTTGTTGTCCTTGACCACGTCGGACACCGGGGTAATACATGCCAGGCCATTTTTGCCATTCATGTTCATACCGTCGGAACCACACACCCCCTCCCGACAGGAACGGCGATAGCTCATGGAGGCATCCCGCTCTTTCACCAGATTCAGAACATCCAGCACCATCAGGTCTTTGCCTTCCGGAATCTCGATCTCGACGTCCTGCATATAAGGAGCGTTATCGGCCTCCGGATTATAACGATAAAGGCTTACCAACATTTTCAGAGCCCCCTTTAGTAGGTCCGGATTTTCGGTTCAAAGGTCGGAACCGTCTTCGGTGCGAAGTTGACATCGCGCTTGCCAACACGCTTATCCACCGGGAAGTAGATAGAATGCTTCAGCCAGCTCTCGTCGTCACGCTCGGTAAAGTCGTTACGGGCGTGAGCACCACGGCTTTCTTTACGCTCGATGGCCGACTTGGCCGTGGCATAGGCCACCTCGTACAGGTTATCCAGCTCGAGAGCCTCAATCCGCGCCGTATTGAAGGCCTTACTGGTATCCGCCAGCTTGGTCTTGCGAACGCGCTCGCCGATCTCCTCCAGCAGCTTCATGCCTTTGTCCATGCTTTCGCCGTCACGGAACACACCGAAATACAGCTGCATACAGCTCTGGAGATCTTTTCGGACCTGGGCAACTTCTTCACCTTCGGAGGCACCGTCCAGGCGCTCCAGGCGAGCCATGGCCCGCTTGATGTCTTCTTCGCTGGCGCTGTCTACCTCGAAACCACCGCGAAGCTGCTCTTCAATGTGCAAACCAGCCGCACGACCAAAGACCACGAGATCAAGCAGGGAGTTACCGCCAAGACGGTTGGCACCGTGAACAGAAACGCACGCCGCCTCACCGCAGGCAAAGAGGCCGGGAATCGGCTTGTCATCGCCATTTTCGTCCTGGGTCAGAGCCTGACCGCCAACGTTAGTCGGAACGCCACCCATCATATAATGACAGGTCGGAACAACCGGGATCGGCTCTTTCACCGGATCCACATGAGCAAACGTACGAGAAAGCTCACAAATACCCGGCAAACGCAGATTCAGGGTTTCCTCACCCAGATGATCCAGCTTCAGCAAGACGTGATCCTTCTCCGGGCCACAACCGCGACCTTCCAGGATCTCCAGAACCATGGAGCGCGCCACCACATCACGACCGGCAAGGTCTTTGGCGTTCGGAGCATAACGCTCCATGAAACGCTCGCCCTCGGAGTTGATCAGGTAACCACCCTCACCCCGGCAACCTTCTGTCACGAGCGTGCCCGCGCCATGAATGCCCGTCGGGTGGAACTGCCACATTTCCATATCCTGAACCGGGAAGCCGGCCCGCAGCGCCATACCGATACCGTCACCGGTGTTGATCATGGCATTGGTGGTCGACGCATAAATGCGGCCGGCACCACCGGTTGCCAGAACGGTCGCTTTGGCCTTGATGTAGCAGACCTCGCCGGTTTCGATCTCGATAGCAACGACGCCAACAACCTCGTCCTTGCTGTTTTTGACCAGATCAACGGCGTACCACTCGTTCAGGAACGAAGTGCCACCTTTCAGGTTTGCCTGATAGAGGGTATGCAACAGAGCGTGACCGGTACGGTCAGCTGCAGCACAAGTACGCGCCGCCTGGGTCGGATTATCCGGCCCCTTGGACTGGCCACCGAACGGACGCTGATAAATACGACCCTGCTCGGTGCGTGAAAACGGAAGCCCCATGTGCTCGAGCTCAAACACCGCCTGAGGGCCAACAGAACACATATATTCAATGGCGTCCTGGTCACCGATGTAGTCAGACCCCTTTACGGTGTCGTACATGTGCCAGCGCCAATCGTCGTTGGGATCTGCGCTTGCGATTGCGCAGGTGATACCACCCTGGGCAGACACAGTGTGTGAACGGGTTGGAAAAACCTTGGTGATACACGCAGTATCGAGACCGGACTCGGTCAGTTGCAGGGCGGCACGCATACCGGC
This sequence comes from Marinobacter sp. VGCF2001, assembly GCF_049943275.1. Classification (NCBI taxonomy): domain Bacteria; kingdom Pseudomonadati; phylum Pseudomonadota; class Gammaproteobacteria; order Pseudomonadales; family Marinobacteraceae; genus Marinobacter; species Marinobacter sp. VGCF2001. Next base: position 90,161 of record NZ_JBNFVX010000006.1, on the reverse strand, counting down.
ACCGCCACCACCGATAACAATCGCGTCGAACGACATGGTCTTGATGTTAGCCATCTATTAAAGCCCCCAAAGAATCTGAATGCCCCACACGACATACACGAACAACACGAGTACACAGGCTGTCTGAAGCAGAAAACGCGGCATCGCGGATTTAACGTAGTCAGTGGATACCGTCCACAACCCAACCCACGCGTGCCCGGCAATGGACAGAAGCGCAAGCAGGCTGAAGATCTTGAACCATCCCTGACCGAACAGTGAAGACCAGGCCTGGTAGTCCACATCCGTGGTCACGAAAAAGCCGAGCAGGAACAGCGTGTACAGTGCCAATACGTACGCCGATACCCGCTGGATGATCCAGTCCTGAATACCGTTACGGCCAATGTTCGTTACACTGTTCATGCCCATACCCAAACTCCTGCCAGAATGATGAGAACAACGGAAACCGCAATCGTGGCTTTCGCGGCGAGACGCCCACTCTCGAGCTCCTCACCCACGCCGGCGTCCATAAGCAGGTGCTTGATACCTGCAACCAGGTGGTACAACAGAGCAGACAGGATGCCCCAGATGATCAGCTTCGCCAGGAAGCTGTCCAGCAGCTCATTTACCCGGTTGAAGCCATCCTCCCCGGACAGGGAGAGATCCAGGCCGTACATCAGGAAAGCAACACCTACGAAGATGATGATGCCGCTGATGCGATGCAGGATCGATGTAATGGCTGGCAGCGGGAAATGAAACTTGCCGAGATCGAGATTTACTGGTCGTTTGCTATTCACAGCGCTCTCACACTCTCTCTTGGTTCCGCGGGACCGCAAAGCGGTGGCGGATGGTTGGTATGTTGGGATCGGAGGATCGGTACGTCACCGATAACCGATTGGTTCAGGAGGGCGGATGATTACCCGGTAGCTTGCTATACTCAAGCCCATATTCAGGCGCATCCCCGATTCCGGGCTACGGATTATAAGGAGACACCCTGATAATTACAAACCGGCAACCACCTCCCAGGCCTTGTCGCCTGCTGCCTACACCCCTCTATAAGGCTTATTGACAAAAGCAATTGGCGCAGTACTGCCAGCGTATTCCGGATATCCCTCATTTACAAACCGGAATAATTTTTCGGTTTTCGCAGCCAGTGCATTGACAAAAAAAGCTGACACCCTATATTTTGCCGCCAGTTTTGCGATAATACGCGCCTGCTAGCGCATCGACACATGCAGAGAAGCTTTTATAGCTAATTCAGACAGGAGAGCACCATGACCGACAGGAAAGCCACGCTCTCGGTGGGAGATAAGTCCATTGAGCTACCGGTTTACTCCGGCACCGTCGGCCCTGACGTTATCGACGTACGCGGCCTGGTACAGGAAGGCGTTTTTACCTACGACCCGGGATTCGTGTCCACCGCAGCTTGCGAATCGGCCATTACCTACATCGATGGCGCGAACGGCGTTTTGCTGCATCGGGGCTACCCCATCGACCAGCTGGCCGAGAGCTCCGATTTTCTGGAAGTCTGCTATCTGCTGCTGAACGGCGAACTGCCAAGCGAAGATGAAAACAAGCGGTTCCACGACACCATCAAGAACCACACCATGCTGCACGACCAGATGCGCAACTTCTTTAACGGCTTCCGCCGTGACGCGCACCCCATGGCCATCATGTGTGGCGTCGTCGGTGCGCTTTCTGCGTTTTATCACGACCAGATGGACGTTGACGATCCCAAGCAGCGCGAAATCACCGGGCATCGCCTGATCGCGAAAATGCCGACCATTGCCGCCTGGTGTTACAAATATTCCATGGGTCAGCCGTTCATGTATCCCCGGAACGACCTGTCTTACGCCGAGAATTTCCTGCACATGATGTTTGGCACGCCCTGCGATGAGTACAAGCCAAACCCCGTGCTCGCCAACGCCATGGACAAGATTTTCATTCTGCACGCTGACCATGAGCAGAATGCCTCCACCTCAACCGTTCGCCTTGCAGGCTCCACTGGCGCCAATCCTTATGCCTGCATCGCATCCGGCATTGCAGCCCTGTGGGGGCCGGCACACGGCGGAGCGAACGAAGCGGTACTGGATATGCTGGCCGAAATAGGCGACGAATCCAACATTGAAAAGTTCATTGCCAAAGCCAAAGACAAGGACGACCCGTTCCGCCTGATGGGCTTCGGCCACCGCGTTTACAAGAACTTTGACCCCCGCGCCAAAGTCATGGCGGAAACGGCGCACGAAGTGCTGAGCGAACTCGGCCTTGAAAACGACCCCTTGCTGAAGATTGCCCAGCGTCTGGAAAAAATTGCCCTGGAAGACGAGTACTTCGTTCAGCGCCAGCTGTATCCGAATGTCGACTTTTACTCAGGCATTATTCTGAAGGCCATTGGTATCCCAACCTCCATGTTTACCGTTATCTTTGCCATGTCCCGCACCATTGGCTGGTTCTCACACTGGAACGAAATGGTCAGCGGCGCCAATCGCATTGGCCGGCCGCGCCAGCTTTACACCGGCTCACCGAAGAGAGACTATCCGAAGAAGTAGGCAGACAACCTGCCTTCAGCCAGAAAAAGCCGCTGTTTCAGCGGCTTTTTTCGTATCATTGGGTAGTAAACACGACAAACAACAACCACAGGAGCAAGCAATGGCTAGAGTCACCTTTATAGGCCTTGGCGTGATGGGCTACCCCATGGCGGGACACCTGGCCAGCGCCGGGCACAGTGTCAAAGTGTGGAACAGGACGGCCGCAAAGGCAGCCCAATGGGCTTCCGAACACAGCGGAACCGCTTGCGATACGATTTCCGATGCGGTCGAAAATGCCGAATTCGTGATGACCTGTGTCGGGGCTGACAAGGATCTGATTGACGTATTCGAAGGTGATGCGGGTATCATTCCCAATGCGCCCGAGGGCGCCATTCTGATCGATCACACGACCGCTTCGGCGGGCATAGCAGAACGACTGTCAGACTCCGCAAGGGCCCGCAATCAGCCCTTTATCGACGCACCGGTCTCAGGAGGACAGCAAGGCGCGGAAAACGGTGTACTCACCATTATGTGCGGTGGCCCCGGGCAGGCTTTTGAGACAGCGCGGCCGGTTATGGCGCACTACGCCCGGGCACTGAATCTGATGGGCCCGGCAGGTAGCGGCCAAAAAACCAAGATGGTCAATCAGATTGCCATCGCCGGCTTGATTCAGGGTCTTTCGGAAGCGCTTCACTTCGCGGAGCAGGCGGACCTGGATGTCAAAAAAGTGGTAGAAGTGATTTCCCAGGGCGCCGCGCAATCATGGCAAATGGAAAACCGCTCTGACACCATGGCAGATGGCGAGTTTGACCATGGCTTTGCCGTGGATTGGATGCGCAAAGACCTGGGCATCTGCCTGGAGGAAGCCAGGAAGGTTAACGCAACACTGCCGGTGACCGCCCTGGTAGACCAGTTCTATGCCGATGTGCAGGCAATGGGCGGAAGCCGCTGGGACACTTCTTCCCTGATACAGCGACTGAGGAAGTTCCGCTAGATTTCTGGCCGGCCTGAAAGCCACTCACCCTCCGCCGGTCAGCGCCGAGGGTGAATGTTGAGCCTTACTTTTTTTTATCTTTTGGCACCCAGCGACCGCTTTCATACCAGGCCGACCAGCCTGTGGCCTTGCCGTCTTTTTCCGACATTACATACTGCTCTTTGGACTTGCGGCTGTAGCGAATCACCGTTGGATTACCTTCCGGGTCTTTTTCCGGAGCATCCATCAGATAATCGTACTTCGGATCGATTTCCTTGCGGTGCGGCTTGATCTCCATCACCTTTGGTGGCCGGGTTTCCCGATTCTTCGGGAACTTGCTGGCAGCCAGAAACAAGCCAGAAGCGCCATCCCTCAGAACGTAAGTATCGTCCACCTTGTCGCATTTGAGCTCCGGCATCGGCACCGGGTCCATCTTGGGTGGCGCAGGCTCGCCGCTTTTCAGAAGCTTGCGGGTATTCTTGCAATCATCACCGGTACAGCCAAAGTACTTGCCAAAGCGCCCGGTCTTTAATTGCATCTCAGCCCCGCATTTGTCGCACTCCAGGGTCGGGCCGTCATAGCCCTTGATGCGGAAGGTGCCTTCCTCGACCTCGAAGCCAGAACAATCCGGGTTGTTACCGCAGACGTGCAGCTTGCGCTTCTCATCAACAAGGTAGCTGTCCATTGCGGTGCCACACTTGGGGCACCGACGCTTCTTGCGCAGCAGGCGGGTCTCGCCCTCGCCCTCTACATCGTCATCTGCACTGACGACCTCGTCGCCCGAGACCAGATTAATGGTAGTCTTGCAGCGTTCTTTGGGCGGCAGAGAATAACCTGAACAGCCGAGAAAGACGCCGGTGCTGGCCACTCGAATCTGCATATTCCGGCCACAGCTCGGACAGGGAATATCGGTTTCAGTGGGCGTATTGGCTCGCATTCCCCCGTCTGCCTTCTCGGCACTCTCCAACTGATTCCGGAACCTGGCGTAAAAATCGTTCAGTACCTGCTTCCACTCAACCTCCCCCTCGGCAATTTCATCCAGCTCACCCTCAAGGCGCGCCGTGAAATCGTAGTCCATCAGGTTCGGGAAAGATTCTGCCAGCCGCTCGGTCACAATTTCGCCCATTTTCTCAGCATAGAAGCGGCGATTCTGCAACCGGACATAACCGCGATCCTGAATCGTGGAGATAATGGACGCGTAAGTCGATGGCCGCCCGATTCCCTGCTTCTCAAGCTCTTTGACCAGGCTGGCTTCGGTGTACCTCGGCGCCGGCTTGGTGAAGTGCTGGGTGGGATCTAGCTGTTTCAGATCAAGCGCCTGATCCACCTTGATATCCGGCAGAGCGACATCCTCGTCTTTCTTGGCGGACTGAGGCGCGGCTTTCAGAAAGCCTTCGAATTGAACAATACGGCCGCGCGTGCGCAGCTCATAATCGCCATTGGCGACCACAATAGAGGTACTCAGAAACTCTGCATCCGCCATCTGGCAGGCAATAAACTGGCGCCAGATCAGGTCATACAGCTTCTCGGCATCCTTCTCAAGACCGGATATATCGGCCGGACGACGAGACACATCTGTCGGACGAATCGCCTCGTGAGCTTCCTGTGCGCCTTCTTTGCTGCCGTACAGCCTCGGCTTTTCTGGCAGGTAGCGATCGCCAAACTGCTTCTGGACATACTCGCGGCAGGCGCTAACGGCGTCCTGACTCAAATTGGTCGAGTCCGTCCGCATATAGGTAATAAAACCGGCCTCGTAGAGGCGCTGCGCCAGCATCATCGTCTTCTTGACGCTGAAGCCCATGCGATTGCTGGCGGCCTGCTGCAAGGTTGAAGTAATGAACGGAGCCGATGGCCTGGACCGCGTCGGCTTATCCTCGCGCTTGGCTACCTTGAAGCTGCCTGACTCCAGGCGCTCAACGTGTTGACGACTCTCGGATTCATTGACCGGACGATAAGCCTTGTCGTTGTAACGGGTGACTTCGAACCGCACCGGATCCTTGCCGCCGTCGGCCGCCAGATCTGCGTGTAGCTGCCAGAATTCTTCCGGCACAAATTTCCGGATTTCCCGCTCCCGCTCGACAATCAGGCGCACCGCAACCGACTGCACCCGCCCGGCCGACAAGCCGCGGGCAATTTTGGCCCACAACAGGGGTGAGACCATATAACCGACAACGCGATCAAGAAAACGCCGGGCCTGCTGGGCGCTGACGCGATCGTTATCAAGATTGCCCGGCTTCTCGAAGGCTTCCTGAATGGCGCGCTTGGTGATCTCGTTGAAGACAACGCGGCGGTACTTTTCAGGCTCGCCGCCGATGGTTTCCTGAAGATGCCAGGCGATGGCCTCCCCTTCCCTATCCAAATCCGTCGCCAGATAAATGTGATCCGCAGACTTTGCCAGGCGCTTGAGCTCGCTGACCACTTTCTCTTTGCCTGGCAGAATCTCGTAGCGGGCATCCCAGTCCTGGTCCGGGTCGACTCCCATACGGGCCACAAGCTGCGCGCGGGCCTTGCGCTTTTTATGCTCTACCTTTTCTTCCGGGCTCATTTTACGCGTAACCGCCGCCTGCCTGGCCCGCTCTTTGGGATCTGACTGGCTACCACTGCCACTGACCGGCAGGTCACGAATGTGCCCTACGCTGGATTTCACAATGAAATCCGAGCCCAGGTACTTATTGATAGTCTTCGCTTTCGCTGGCGACTCGACAATAACGAGGCTTTTACCCATATCGGAGATCTGTATCCTTGGCGATCAATCGGTCGTAATCTGAACGCAACCGTAAACTCGCATAAAAATCAGGCAGCTGGAAAACACAATGGCTGCCATTCTGTATAGGCTCACTGTTTTACAGGGTCAAGATTGGCAAGACAACCCATTCTTTGATTTCAATCAGCCTTTTTTGAGGCGTTGATCGGTTTTTTCGTCACCGAAAACAGAAAGGCCCGGCATAAGCCGGGCCCCCTGACTGAGCATCATTGATCAGGCATTTCTGATCAGAGACGCTCCCACACCGTGGCGATGCCCTGGCCGAGGCCGATACACATGGTGGAGACACCAAGCTTACCGCCTTTGGCCTGCATCACGTTCAGCAGAGTGGTAGAGATACGGGCACCGGAGCAGCCCAGCGGATGCCCAAGAGCAATCGCGCCGCCGTTCAGGTTAACCTTCTCTTCCATCACACCCAGCAGTTTCAGGTCTTTCAGTACCGGCAGAGACTGGCCAGCAAACGCTTCGTTCAGTTCCCAGAAGTCGATATCTTCAACTTTCAGGCCTGCACGCTTGAGCGCTTTCTTGGTCGCCGGAACCGGGCCGTAACCCATGATCGCGGGATCACAACCTGCTACAGCCATGCTGCGGATCTTGGCGATCGGCTTCAGGCCAAGCGCTTCAGCACGCTCCGCAGACATCAGTACCATAGCGGCGGCACCGTCGGTCAACTGAGAAGAAGTACCCGCAGTCACGGTACCGTTCTTCGGATCAAAAGCCGGCTTCAGCTGGCCCAGAGATTCCGCAGTGGTTTCCGGACGAATGGTTTCGTCTTCTTCGATCAGCTTCACGTAGCCGTTCTCGTCGTGACCTTGCACAGGAACGATTTCGTTCTTGAAGCGGCCCTCAAGCGTGGCTTCGTGAGCCAGGCGATGAGAACGTGCACCAAATTCGTCCTGCTGTTCACGGGTGATACCGTGCATTTTAGCCAGCATTTCTGCGGTCAGGCCCATCATGTTGGACGCTTTAGCAGAGTACTTGGATGCAGCCGGGTTGTGGTCGAAGCCAGCAGTCATGGGTACGTGACCCATGTGCTCTACGCCACCAACCATGAACACATCACCGTTACCGGTCATGATAGCCTGGGCCGCAGTGTGGATCGCGCTCATGGCAGAACCACACAGGCGGTTGACGGTTTGTGCTGCAGACTCGTGGGGGATACGGGTCAGCAGAGAAATCTGCCGAGCCACGTTAAAGCCCTGCTCTTTAGTCTGGTTTACACAGCCCCAGATGACATCTTCAACTTCTTTAGGGTCGAGCTTCGGGTTGCGCTCGAACAGTGCGTCGATCAGCGTAGCCGACAGGGTTTCCGCACGTACGTTACGGAAGCAACCGTTTTTGGCACGACCCATCGGAGTCCGTACGCAATCGACGACGACAACGTCTCTCGGATTAAGGCTCATTGATCTTTCTCCGTTCGGAAATCTCGTTCAGGGTTAGCCAAAGAATTTTTCGCCAGTCTTGGCCATTTCACGCAGCTTCTCGGTCGGGTGATACAAAGGACCCAGATCTGCAAACTTGTCTGCCAGTTCAACGAACTTGTCTACACCCATATCATCGATGTAGCGCAGCGCACCACCACGGAACGGCGGGAAGCCGATACCGAAGATGAGGCCCATGTCCGCGTCAGCAGGATCCTCTACGATGCCGTCTTCGAGGCAGCGTACAGTTTCCAGGCACAGAGGCAGCATCATGCGGGCGATGATGTCTTCATCACTGAAGTCGTTCTTGCCTTGAACCACCGGCTCGAGCAGCTTGTAGGTTTCTTCGTCTACAACCTTCTTCTGCTTACCCTTGCGGTCCAGCTCGTACTTGTAGAAACCAACGTTGTTCTTCTGGCCGTAACGGTTGTTTTCAAACATTACGTCAATAGCGGTGGTTTCTGCGTGCTTCATGCGATCCGGGAAGCCATCGGCCATAACTTCACCAGCGTGTTTGCCAGTGTCCATGCCAACAACGTCCAGCAGGTAGGCAGGACCCATCGGCCAGCCGAACTTTTCCATAACCTTGTCGACTTTCTGGAAGTCGGCACCGTCACGAACCAGACCTACAAAGCCACCGAAGTACGGGAACAGTACCCGGTTAACCAGGAAGCCCGGGCAATCGTTAACAACGATCGGAGTCTTACCCATGGCCTTGGCGTAAGCAACTGTGGTCGCAATCGCGCGATCACTGGTCTTTTCGCCACGGATAACCTCAACCAGCGGCATCATGTGCACCGGGTTGAAGAAGTGCATACCACAGAAGTTTTCCGGACGCTTCAGGTTCTTGGCCAGAAGGTCGATGGAAATGGTAGAGGTGTTCGAGGTCAGGATAGCGTCTTCGCGAACCGCATCTTCGGTTTCACGCAGTACGGCATCTTTCACCTTCGGATTCTCAACAACCGCTTCAACCACCAAGTCTACGTTCTTGAAATCACCGTAGTTCAGGGTCGGCGTGATGCTGTTCAGAACGTCGGCCATCTTGCCAGCGTCCATACGGCCCTTATCAACACGCTTGGACAGAAGCTTCTTGGCTTCTTTCAGACCCAGCGCGATGCCGTCCTGGTTGATGTCCTTCATGATGATCGGCGTGCCTTTCAGTGCAGACTGGTAAGCCACACCACCACCCATGATGCCGGCGCCCAAAACAGCGGCCAGATTCACATCAGAGGCTTCTTTTTCCCATGCGCTGGCTTTCTTCTTCAGCGCCTGGTCGTTCAGGAACAGGCCAACCAGACACGCGGCAACATTGGTTTTGGCCATCTTGGCAAAGCCTTTGGCTTCGACTTCGATTGCCTTGTCGCGAGTCATGCCAGCATGCTTCTGCATGGTCTTGATCGCTTCCACGGGCGCCGGATAGTTTTTGCCGGCCTTGCCAGCCACGAACGCCTTGGAAATTTCGAACGCCATCATACTTTCCATGGCGTTCAATTTGATCTTGCCCTTTTTCTCTTCGCGGCGCGCGAGATTGTCGAGCTTGCCTTCGTTGCACTGATTGATGATAGCGACCGCAGCCTCCACCAGCTTGTCAGCCTCAACAACCGCATCTACAGCGCCAACTTTCAGAGCGGCATCGGCACGATTTTCAGTGCCACCGGAGATCCATTCAACGGCATTGTCCACACCAACCAGGCGAGACAGGCGAACGGTGCCGCCGAAACCCGGGAAGATGCCCAGCTTCACTTCTGGCAGACCAACCTTGGCCTTGGGCGCCATAACGCGATAGTCGGTAGAAAGACACATTTCAAAACCGCCACCCAGCGCGATACCGTTGATCGCGGTCACGGTTGGGAACGGCAGGTCTTCAATGGCGCTGAAAACCTCGTTAGCCTTCAGGTTGTTGGCTACGAGCTCTTCTTCAGAACCTGCAAACAGTTCAGTAAACTCGGTAATGTCTGCACCGACAATGAAGCTGTCTTTGGAACTGGTAACCACCAGGCCCTTGAGGTTCTTCTGGGATTTGAGTGCTTCAGCTGCGGCGCCCAGTTCTTCGATGGTGAGACGGTTGAACTTGTTGACTGACTCGCCTTGCAAGTCGAAGTCCAACTGAGCGATCCCGCCTTCGATCTCTTTAACCGTGATGGCTTTACCTTCGTAAATCATCAACTGATCTCCAGTCTGTGTTTGGAACTGCTGACAACCGGTCGGCAATCACCGCCGGGCCGGCTGTTTGTGCAGCGAGATTTCGGTCACTGCCCGATCTTCCGATCCAAAATTCATACAGTCGTTTGAATCGTGAGGGCACACGATGAAAAAAAAAGACGCGTTTGTCAATTTGTTTCTGATTGAACCTTGGCAGAAAACAGAAAGCTCTCTTCGTAAGCGCCGGAAACCACTTGATTACCCGGCTGAGTTACTTTAACTTCGGGTTGCGACTTTAGTCCACAATAATAAAACAGCATTACGGAGACTCATCCGATGAAAGACGCCCGCTTGCGGACCCAGTCGTTGGTAGCCGCGTTCATGTTACTCGCCCTGACGGCTATGGGCGCCAAGGCCCAGGAAAGCGGAGCGGACTTTTTGTCTGACCTGCACGATTTCCGGGTTAACAACTACATGGCACTCGATGCCTTCTACAATTTCAGCGCCACCGGCGACACCGACACACTGAACCGCATTGTCGTGGGCATCAACAACTCAAACGATGCAATGAATTCGATTGTCGCCAGCACCAGCGGCGCACTCTCTGAAGAGCAGATTGAACAGCTTAAGCAGGAATTTGATCAGTTCAAGAACCTGATGCGCGGCAATATTAACGAAGTCCGTGAGCGGGGGTATCCGGATCTCCGCCTGACGGCAGATCTCGCCAACCAGGCGCTTGGCATGAATACTCTGGCCACGGAGCTTTACACTGTCGCCCAGGAAAGCGGCGACACCACGCCCGATGACAGAATTGAATCCGCCCGCTCTGCCACCGTTGTGATGGCCCAGATGATGGCCAGATACGCAGCCAGAACCCATTCCTCTGTCGCCCAGACCTTTCAGGGCGCCTCCAGTGAAATCCCTCTGGACGAGCAGGCCAAAGCGTTCGACCAACTTCTGGGTGCTCTGCGCTCAGACACAGCACAGGGCGATTTAAAAGCAATGCTTGAGGATGTCGCTTCAAAATGGCGATTCATTCGGGGCTCCTACATCAACTACAACGAGAATAACGTCGGTTTCGTCATCGACCGCTACTCCAAAGGAATCATCGAAGGCCTCACCAGCGCCATCGAACTCATGCGCGCCAGCGCCTGACACGCTCCGGGGTTGGGCTCCCCGCCCGACCCCACTATTGCTCCGGCGTTGATGCCGGTCAGAGTGACAAAACACTTCCCCCCGTATACTCTCGGTATATTCTGGAAAGATTCCAACGTCTGAAAAGACCCTCAAGCACGAAGGAGTGAAAACCTATGTCCACCTATAAGAAAATGCTGGTCGCCATTGATCTTACCGAAGAGGCACCGCAGGTTCTGAACAAAGCAAAAGCGATTTGCAGTGCCGAGGGCGCGGAATTGCTGCTGGTTCACGTGGTAGAGCCGGTGGGCTACGCCTATGGTGGCGACATTCCCATGGATCTGTCGGAGCTTCAGGACCAGCTGGACAAAGCCGCACGGGAACAACTTGGCAAGTACGGAGAGGAATACGGTGTTGCCGCCGGCAACCAGATCGTAACGGTAGGCCGGCCGGAATCCGAGATTCACCGCCTTGCCAAAGAGCATAATGTTGAACTCGTAATAGTCGGTAGCCACGGCCGCAAAGGTTTTCAACTGCTGCTGGGATCAACGGCCAACGGCGTTTTGCATGGCACAGAATGCGACGTCCTGGCGGTTCGTATCCATTAAATGTAAAGGGGAGGCATCAAGCCTCCCCTTTCATCCTTGCCTGCAGCTTTCTGAGCTGGCTTTCCAGCGACACACTGACACTGGATGCCATAGAGAAAAAATTCAGCAGGGCTTTCAGGTTACTGTCTCCCCTGCAAACCGCGTGAATACGCTGCCAGAGGGCTTGATTCACCAGCTGCAACCGCTGGTTACGCTCCACCAACCCCTTCAACTCCCAATCCGCTTCCTGCTGGTTGCGCTTCGCAAACAATTGCTGGAGCAGATAATACCCAACGCTGCGCATGACAAATTCATCGCTGTTGGCAAACGGTAAATGGTGCAACGCCATGGGTTTGAGCTCGGATAAAACAGGGCAGCCACTGGTCGCCATCTTCAAGCCCAGCAGTGAACGCAGAGACTCTTCCAGTGTTGTTTGCTTGAGATAGGAGCGGCGCTCATCGGTGACCAGCACCTCCACCTTCTGATACGCATCGTCCGCCTGAAAAGCCTCCACCACGGGCAGAATTTCAGTCGCTGCCGGGCAGTACGGCGTATCGCCGGCATTCAGCGGACAGTTGGAACACTGGCAGTGCTCAAGGCGAACCCACGCAGGCAAAGACTGCCCTGCCGGCGCTGGAGAGGCCTCACCGGTCACCTTGAATTCGATATTGCGGCCGTCCTGAAAGTTGAAGTTGTAATTTATTTTCATTGATTCGCCTGTTCCTCCAGTTCCATCCACCGCTCAATCACCTGCTCCAGGCGCGATTCCGTTTCCGCCAGTTGCTCCAGAGTGGTTGCTACATCGTCCGCTGGGCCGGAATAAAAGTCCGGCGCAGAAATCTTATCCTGAAGCGCCGCGACCTTCTGCTCCAGGTCTTCAATTTTTCCGGGCAATTGCTCCAGCTCAAGTTTAAGCTTATAGCTCAGCTTTGCGGGCTTTGGTTTTGCCGACTGCCCCACAGTTGCAGCCTCAGGCTCAGCTTTTTTTACTGATCTGTCGGACTTGTCACGCTTGTCCTGTTTGTCCGGCCGGCTGCCGGATGCCTCAGAAGGAAACCGGCCACCCTGGCGTCGCCAATCCGTGTAGCCTCCTACGTACTCCAGCACGGCTCCGGAGCCATCGAGGAAAATCGTGTCGGTAACCACGTTATCGAGAAATTCACGGTCGTGACTGATCACGATAACCGTACCCTTGAACTCTGAAAGCTGCTCCTCCAGTAATTCCAGTGTCTCAACATCAAGGTCATTGGTGGGCTCGTCCAGCACCAGTATGTTGGCGGGCTTGCTGAACAGCTTTGCCAGCAACAGCCGGGCACGCTCACCACCGGAGAAAACGCGCACAGGCGAACGAGCCCGTTCCGGAGTGAACAGAAATTCCTGCAAATAACCGAGCACATGCTTACTCTGGCCATTGATATCGATGAATTCACGGCCTTCCGCCAGGTTATCAAGGGCATTGCGCTGGAGATCCAGCTCTCCACGGAGCTGATCAAAATAGGCAACCTGCAGATTGGTTCCCAGCCGGATATTTCCTGCCGTCGGCTTTAACTCCCCTAAAAGCAGCCGCACAAGGGTTGTCTTGCCGGTTCCGTTCTCCCCAACCAGGCCGATTTTATCGCCGCGAAGTATCGTAAGATCCATATCACGGACCACAGGCTCGCCGTCCACATAAGAAAACCCCGCGCCCCTGGCTTCAACAACCAACTTGCCGGAAATATCCGCCTGCTCTACCGCAAAGCTTGCCGTACCGCCACGTGTCCGCCGCTGACGGTGCTCTTCCCGCATGGATTTCAGCGCTCTCACCCGGCCCATGTTTCGGGTTCGCCTGGCCTTGATACCCTGACGAATCCACGCCTCTTCCTGCTTCAGCCGTTTGTCAAAGAGGGCATTCTGGCGTTCTTCTTCCTCCAGAGCTTTTTCCTTCAACTCCAGATACCGGTCATAGGAGGCGGCAAAACTCACCAACTGCCCACGATCCAATTCCACCACGCGGGTCGCCATCCGGCGGATGAAGGCCCGGTCATGACTCACGAACAACATCGCACCACGAAACTGCGCGAGCGCTTCCTCGAGCCAGGCGATGGCAGGAACATCCAGGTGGTTGGTTGGCTCATCCAGCAACAGGATGTCGGGCTCGGCGACCAGTGCTCTCGCCAGCAGAACGCGCCTTTGCCACCCCCCGGAAAGCGTATTCAGAACCCGGTCGGGATCGACACCATACTGCCCCAGGATCGTTGTTACCTTCTGATCAAGCCGCCATCCGTCGAAGGATTCCAGCCGCTCCTGGACTTTCATCAGGCGCTCAAGACTGGCGTCATCGGCTTGCTGGGACAAATGATGAAATTCTGCCAGCAGGTCGCCCGTTTCAGGGAAAGCCGAGGCTACGACATCGTAGGCGGTGCGAGTATCATCTGAAGGCAGGCTCTGAGGCAGAACCGACAGCACGGCACCATCGTCAAGGCGCACCACGCCCCCATCCGGAGTTACTTCGCCGCTGACGATCTTCAACAGAGTGGATTTACCCTCACCGTTACGCCCAAGCAAACAAACCCGTTCCCCGGGTTCAATGGTAAGGCCGGCATCATCCAATAACGGATGCATACCATAGGCGAGCGAAATGCGATCAAGCGTTAACAATGGCACTGTCTTAATTCTCCTGCTCGGGAACGATTACCAAGTCACCCACTGATATACTCCCTGCCCTTTCATGAACGGCGTTCTGGCCGAAAATGACGCCATCCTGCATTTTGCGATAAGCCGCAAGGGTCTTGAGGGGTTGGGTGGCTGGGTCCTTCTCTCCGGTATCGGGATTGACGGTCGTCATGACGCAACGTGAACACGGCTTGACGAGGTTCATTCGGACATCACCGACACTGACCCTGGCCCAAGCATCTTCAGCCCACGCTGGCGCACCCTCAACAACGATGTTGGGCCGGAAACGACGCATATCGACCTTATGTTCGAGCCTTGAGTTGAGCTCGTCCAGGGAAGACTGGTTGACCAGCAAGATCGGAAAGCCATCTGCGAAGCCAACTCTACGCTCTGCGCTGACCCGCTCAGGGTCCACCCGCCGGAAACAGTCGTCGGGCATATAAACCAGCCGCACCGCTTCACCGCAGTAGCGACTCAACGCCTCACTTGCAGGCCCTGACTCCAGGATTGCGGCCACCTGATCACGCCAGACCGTTACCTCCACCCTTTTGTCTCCGGCTGCCAGCACATAGTCGCCCTCGCCAGGTATACGGATGCCCACCTCGCCGTTAACCAGAGATGTGGCAACGTTGGCCAACACCGGCTGGCGCCTCTGGGTGACGAACCGATGGTCTGCGTCAACAATCATCCAGCGGCGATCGCCCCGGGGGCCGAAATCGTCAAGCCTGAAGTGGGGCACATCGATGCCCGCCAGCGATTTGACCGGATAAATACACAGAGATTTCACCTTCATCGCGCCGCCTTCTGATCGTTTGCCGGGTTACCGTGGGAATGGCTGCCGAGTATAACTGACGGGGACAGGGGTGTGTGCGAAATCGGGGAGCCCAAAACGAAGAAACCCGGCCAATGGGCCGGGTTTCAAAATTCTGGAGCGGGAAACGAGATTCGAACTCGCGACCCCAACCTTGGCAAGGTTGTGCTCTACCAACTGAGCTATTCCCGCTAAATGTCGCCGGGCGTTGCCTGACAACGGGTGCGTATTCTACTGATAACTGACAGGCCGTCAACACTTTCTTTTAAAAATATTCCGTCCCAACACTCCGGCTATGAAGACACCTCCGGCTCTACGCCCAGAGCAAGCTGCACAATTCTGGCAACCGACGCACTCAACACCTCGGCTTCAGTCCCCGGAACCTCCAGCAGCAGATCATAGCTCATGCCCAGCACCACGTTTACGATCAACGAGCCGTCCTGGCGCGGACACGGTGAATCCAGGCGCGTGAGCAACTGTTCCAGGCCATCAATCCAGGACTGCCGGTAACGCCGCGCTACCCTGGCGAGACGATCATCTCTGAGCGCCTCCATCACAAACACCTGCTCTGCCAGAACCTGCTCCCGGCGGCGGGTAAACTGCTCCCGCATCCAGCCCCGGGCAAAGTCGGTAAGCCGCCGGCACAATTCCGGGCGGAATTCGGAGCCCCGCCGCAGATGCTCCGGGGGTACACCGTCCAGAACGAGATTCAGGGTATCGTGAAAAGCCTTCAACTCGGCCCCCGCCTCCTTTGCGTAGAGGGTAAAGGCATCGCTGATCAGTTCGTTGATGTCCCGGAAATAATAGGTGGTTGCCGCCAGAGGAACACCCGCTTCTCTGGCGACTGAGCGGTGTTTTATACCCTTTATCCCGTCTCTGGCTGCCACGCGAATGGTGGCTTTCAGGATACTGGTGCGGCGCACTTCGCTCTTTACCCGCGTAGTTCTGGCATTGCGCCTGGCGGCGCCTCGGCTGCTCGGCATAACTCGACCGCCCTCCGGGCATCTGCTCACCAACGAACTGGAAGATGACATCGCATCGGCACTCCACTGGCGTTTTTATTATTAGTAGACGGGAAGTCTGCCATTACCGCCAATCCGCTTCGTTGAACCAATCGGCACTTCGTTGCAACTACTGGCCAAAGCGAGGCCCATTGGCGAGGTAGGCTATCTCCTCTGGCCCGGACTGCCTTTTCAAGGCTTTATTGCGGTGGGGGAAGCGACCAAAACGCACAACAATATCCCGATGATCGCAGGCCGACTGGAAAAAGCTACTGATGAAATCCCGCAACGGGCCTGAGGTTAATGCCTCCAACTGCTGATAACACTCCACCGAAAGCTCCTGATCGGCAAGCTTCTCGGAATGCTGCAGCGGCATATAGAGAAAGGCGCGCTGCACAGGCGGCAGCTCAAGGTCCTGCCCGAGCTTCATCGCGCTGCGACACAACTGCCTTGCCTGCCTGTCGTTTTCAAAGGCCATAGCCCCTCCTCTGAATATGTTGCGCGTAAACTGATCGAGGAGAAGAATCTCTGCAAGCGCCCCTCCGGCATCTTGTCGCCAATGATCCAGCCCCTGCTCGGAGGCGAACAGAACCAACGACATGAACCGACGGCGAATTTCCTGATCGAAGGCCCGATCACTGCGAAACCATCGGTTTCGATGAACACGATCGGGTAGACCGTGTTCATCCAATTTTCCGAACCAGAAATCCAGAAGCTCTTTCCAATCGAACATCTAGCCACTCCCTGATACATTTACTGTCAGGATCAACTTTGTCGACCCGCTACCGCTGAATCTACGGCCGGCACACTACAAACGACCAGTTCGGAGCCTTTATGACCCAGCACCACCAGATTATTCTTCTCGCACACGGAAGCAGCGATGCACGCTGGTGTGAAACCTTCGAGAGACTGGCCGAACCTACGGTTCAGTCTATCGATAACGCGGCCATCGCGTATATGGAACTGGCGGAGCCTTCACTGGACACAATCATCGCAGATGGTAGCCGCCAGGGCACGGAGCACTTCACCATCATTCCTCTGTTTCTCGCCGCCGGACGTCATCTCCGCAAGGACGTGCCGGCCATGATCGAAAAACTGGAAGCAGAGCATGGTGTCAGCATTCGGCTCGCCGACCCGATCGGGATGAACCCCAAACTGGGCCTGGCGATCCGGGATGTGGTTGAGGAGGAACTGGGCAAGTCTGCCAACTGAACTCTCGCTACCAAAGGATGCGCTTGCAAGAGGTGAAGCATGGAAAAACAGCTGCTAGTAACAGGCGCCACGGGATTTATCGGCCATATACTGTGCCGGAGACTGATTGAGCGTGGATACGCCCTGACGATCCTGAGCCGCCAGGCTCCCGAGTCTGCGCGGGCGATTTGCGGGCGGGTTGACGTTATCAAGGACCTGAACGACCTGCGTTCTCACCCGGGATTCAACGCCATCATTAATCTGGCCGGCGAAGGCATCGCCGACAAGCGTTGGAGCGACAATCGCAAGAAAGAACTTCGGGCCAGCCGCATTGACCTCACCCGTGAACTGGTCGACGTGGTCAAAACCTGGCAGCGGGCGCCTGAAGTACTTGTTTCCGGCTCAGCCGTTGGCTTTTATGGCAACCAGGGAGCCCAACGGGTAACTGAGGACACCAGGCCCCACGATGAATTCACCCACAGACTCTGCCGCGACTGGGAAGAAGAGGCCCTGAAGCTTGAATCTGATGGTGTTCGGGTATGCCTGTCCCGAACCGGGGTTGTTGCCGGCCGAAACGGTGGCTTCCTGCAGCGTATGCTGTTGCCTTTCAAAATGGGGCTGGGCGGCAAACTGGGTTCCGGCGAGCAGTTCATGCCCTGGGTTCACCGCGAAGATGTGGTGTCCGGCCTGCTATGGATGCTTGAGACGACATCGGCACGCGGGCCATACAACATGGTGAGCCCGAATCCGGCAACCAATGCCGAATTTACCAGAACTCTGGGCCGGGTTCTGAACCGCCCTGCTATCTTGCCGGCACCGGCTCCTGTCCTGAAACTCGCACTGGGGGAAATGGCGGGGCTTTTACTGACCGGGCAAAAAGCCGTTCCGGAGAGGCTGCAGCAAGAGGGTTTTGACTTTCAATACCCGGATCTGGAGGCCGCACTGAGGGAAAGTACCGGAAACTGATTTTTTTCAAAAAAAGCGTTGACAGCCTCCGGCCTCTTACTTAATATACGCGCCACCTCGACGAGGCAAGCCTTTGAAAACGTTGCGTCCCCTTCGTCTAGTGGCCTAGGACTCCGCCCTTTCACGGCGGCAACAGGGGTTCGAACCCCCTAGGGGACGCCAATTTCAAAGCTTCACAGCGGTTATCCGCTGTGACCACCCTGGTGGTTTTTGCCACCCTTTGTTCCGTGCGTCTTCTGATCCTTCATCACGAAGATGCCGACCCCCACAAAAAAGCCAATCATAAGCAGTACTGTCAAAATACCTGCGATTACCACTGCGTCCATATACATAATCAGATCTCCTGCATACGTCAAACTTGATTAAGCTCAGGTTACGCCCGGAGCTCGGACAACGTCTTGATCTGCATCAAGCCCCTGTCAGGATTGCAACAATTGTAAAACTGAGATGCTATCCTCCATTTCTTTCGATTTATCCTGAGTTTGCAGCGCATTTGCCAGAAACTGCTGCTATAGTCGTAGCAGGGAAAAAGGCAATAAAGTCAGGGACCGCCACGACCATTGTTATGTCCGATACTTCCTTGGATGGCCACAACATCAACGACATGCCAAAATTTGCCACACGTTTAAAACGTTTTCGTGCAGCTTCTCCTCTTTCCTTCCGGCTGGTGGCATGGATCCTTCTGTTCAGCTCTGCTTTCTCTCTGCTTGCTGCGGGGGTCCAGATTTATTCCGACTACCGGGAGGACCTCGCCAAAATCGAACAGCGATTGCGGGTCATCGAATCCGGCTACAGCTCCAGTCTGGCGCAGAGTCTATGGGCACTTGACCAGAAGCACTTGCAAACCCAGATGGATGGCATCATCAGCCTGCCGGATATTGAACACCTCCGGCTCCGTATCGAGCCCGATGCCGAGATCGTGATGGGCGATTTACCCAGGGGCGCCGATACCCTGACCCATCAATTCGGACTGACCTACCAGGGCGACACCGAATTCCAGCTCGGCGAGCTGACCATTACAGCCAGTCTTCAGCGGGTTTACGACGAACTTCGTCGCCGGGTGGGGTACATTCTTGCCACCCAGTTCCTGACCGTTCTGTTTGTCTCCATTCTGGTGTTATGGATCTTCCGGCACCTGGTTACCCGCCACCTTGCGGATATGGCGGATTACACGAGAGATCTCTCTCTGCGCAATCTGTCCCGGCCACTCGAGCTTAATCGCCCCAATACGCCAGCCTACCAGCGCGACGAGCTGGGCATGGTGACCGACGCCATCAACCAGATGCGTGAGCGCTTGACCGATGACGTTGCCAGGAGAGAACGGGACGAAGCCGAAATCCGGAAGTTCTCCAAAGCCATCGACCAAAGCCCTTCCTCGGTCATCATTTGTGACCGGCAATGGCGGATTGAATATGCCAATCGCAAGTTCAGCCAACTCACAGGTCACAACTCATCCGACATTACCGGCCAGCCGCCCTCCTCACTTATAAACCCGGGCGTGGAATCCAATGAAGCCCGGCAACTGTGGAAGTCAATCAGGCTCCAGGTCCAGCGCGTGGGCGTCTGGCAAGGCGAAGTCAACAGCTGTCGGAAAAACGGGGAACGCTATTGGGAACAACTGGTAGTCACTCCAATCAAGGATAACAGCGGTGAAACCACGGGCTACCTGATACTGGGTGAGGACATCAGTATCCGTAAGCGATACGAACAGCAGCTGCTACGACAGGCAAACTACGACATCCTGACCGGGCTACCCAACCGGATGCTGGCTCTGGACCGACTCAAGCTGGCACTGGCTCAGGCAAGACGGGACGAGACCCAGGTAGGCGTCATGTTTCTCGACCTGGACAATTTCAAGCATATCAACGACACACTCGGTCACGACGCGGGCGACACTTTGTTGATCGAAGCGGCACGCCGTATATCCAGCTGCCTGAGGGGCACAAGCACTGTGGCGCGGCTGGGTGGCGATGAGTTTCTGGTTGTACTTCCCGGGCTGAAAGGCCCGGACGCGGCCTGTCAGGTTGCAGATCGCATTCTGACAACCTTCGCAACGCCTTTTATGCTTAGCGGCCAGGAAGTGTTTGTCACTACCAGTATCGGTATTGCCACTTTCCCGAACGACTCGGACAACAGTGGCACCCTGCTCCAGCATGCGGATGCGGCCATGTATGAGGCCAAGCATCAGGGCAAGAGTTCCTACGCCCGATTCACGCCGGAAATGACAGAGGTTTCCCATGAACGCCTGCAAATGGAATCCCATATGCGCAAGGCCCTGGAACTGAAGGAATTCCGCCTTCACTTCCAGCCGATCGTGGATACCGCAAGTGGCCAACTGGTGGCAGCCGAAGCATTAATCCGATGGGATAATCCTGCGATGGGCACGGTCATGCCCGACCGCTTCATCCCGTTGGCCGAAGAAACGGGGCTCATCATTCCAATCGGAGAATGGGCGGTTCTCGAGGCCTGCAAGGCAGCGCGCAGCTGGCAGGCGATGACGGGGCGGGAAATCAGTATCGCGGTCAACGTGTCTCCCCGCCAGTTCAGGGATCCGGCGTTCACCGAAAAAGTCATGCGCATCCTTGACGAAACCGGGCTTCGGCCGGGCCTGCTTGAGCTGGAAATTACCGAACGCCTCATTCTCGACAACTCGATTGAAACGGCCGACATTCTGAAGCAACTGGACAGGGCCGGAATCCTTCTGTCTGTTGATGACTTCGGTACTGGCTACTCGGCGCTCAGTTACCTGAAGAGCTACCCGTTTGATACCCTGAAGATCGATAAATCGTTTATCCAGGATGTGCTAAAGGAAAACGAAGACGCCTCGCTGGTGCGGGCGATCATCAACATGGCTCACAGCCTGGGCCTCAAAGTCGTTGCCGAAGGCGTCGAGGAAGAGCAGCAGACCCATTTCCTGAAAGCCGAACATTGCGACTTTTCCCAGGGCTACTTCTACAGCCGGCCTCTGCCCGAAACCGATTTCATTCACTGGCTCGAAACCAACGATCGAGCCCTTTCCAGGTAAACAACACGGCACCACCATGGACGACTCTATTCTCGTGGTGAATTGCGGCAGTTCATCACTGAAACTGGCCCTGTTCGATCACGATCATCAAAAAATAGCCTCAGCACTGGCGGAAAGACTGAATCAGTCGGGTGCGCTCGCCCGTATCAGCGCAGACGACTCAAGCGTCCCTCTGCCTGCCAGGGCCAATCACGAACAGGCGCTGGCCGCGCTGATCAATGCCTTCAAAGACCGGGGGCTGATGACCGGTGAGCCTGCGGCCATTGGCCACCGGGTCGTCCACGGCGGTGAAACCTTCCGGGAAGCCTCGCTGATCGATGATGAAACCATCGCCGCGATTGAACACTGCTCCGCCCTGGCTCCCCTGCACAATCCCGTAAACCTGGCCGGTATCAGAGCCATGAAAGCGCTATGCCCGGATGTTCCCCAGGTCGCAGTATTTGACACCGCCTATCATCAAACGCTTCCCCCCAGGGCCTTTCGCTATGCCCTGCCCGAACACTGCTACCGGGATTGGGGTGTTCGCCGCTACGGCTTCCACGGCACAAGCCACGCCTTTATGGCCCAGCAGGCGGCTCGACTACTGGGCAAAACGCCGGCCACCACCTCGATTATTTCAGCGCACCTGGGCAATGGGTGCAGTATTACCGCGATTCGCGACGGAATCAGCGTTGATACCAGCATGGGCCTGACTCCACTCGAGGGACTTGTGATGGGCACCCGGAGCGGCGATGTCGACCCCAGCGTGTTCGATTACCTGTCATCCAGAGGTGTCAGTGCCAGCGAAACCCACAAAATGCTGAATAATGACAGTGGCCTGCTCGGGCTCTCTGGCCAGACCAACGATATGCGGACCCTGTGCGATCTTGCCGACCATGGCCACGAGCCATCCCGGCTGGCCATTGACGTATTCTGCTTCCGGCTTGCCCGTTACATCGGCGCTATGACAGCCTCACTTGGCCAACTCGACGCCCTGGTTTTCACAGGCGGTATTGGGGAAAACAGTGCCCGAGTCCGCCAGGAAACGGCCAGACATCTGCGGTTGCTTGGCATCGAACTGGAGCCGGATCTAAACCGCAATCACGGCCGCTGGAGTGATGGGCGGATTAATACCGCCGACTCCCGCTACCCGGTGCTGGTGATCCCCACCAATGAGGAACTGGTTATTGCCCGCGAGGCAGACCGCCTGGCAGCAGCCCGCCACGTAAACCCCGACGGATGAAATTTGGAACCATCATGCCGAAAAGCCTTTTCATAGCCCCGACTTCCCTTGACTCAGGCTTGACCTCCGTTTGTCTTGGCCTGCTTCGCGCCCTTGAGCGAGAAGGTGTCAGTGTCGGCTTTTACAAGCCCTTCAGCCAGTCCGTACACCGGGGCGAAGCACTTCACAATGACGGCCGGGATTCCTCAGTGGCTTTTGTCAGAGCCCGCAGTCACCTGCAACCGCCCGATCCTGTCCCTTTGAAAAAAGCTCAGCAGTTGCTCAATCGCGGCAAAGCCGACCTGCTGATGGAAACCATTGTGGGCGAATACCAGAAAGTCGCTACCGAAGTAGACGTCGTGATCATTGAGGGCCTCGTGCCGGATCGCAGCGAAGCCTATATTGCACGCCTGAACGTGGAGGTCGCCCGAAACCTCGGCTCCGAGGTCGTGCTGGTGAGTACGCCCAAAAACTGCACCTCTGCTGAACTGGACGAAGAACTCGATTTCTCGGCCCGGCTCTTTGCCGCACCTTCGGACCCGGACGTTATTGCCGTGATCCTTAACAAGGTTGGCGAGCCCCAGAAATCCGGCATGGCACTGGATTATCCTCCGGCCAGCGAGGCAGTAGAAACAAACTATCATTCCACCTGCAGGGCCTTTACCGACAACCGGTTCCGGTTGCTTGCCGAAATTCCCTGGCAACCTCAACTGCTCGCACCCCGGGTATCCGATGTTGCCCGGGAACTGGAAGTGCCGGTGTTACATGAGGGCCAGATGAAGACCCGGCGCGTGCAGCGGGTATCTGTCTGTGCCCGCTCCATCCGCAACATGACGGAAACTCTCAAGCCCGGTACCTTGATGGTGACACCCGGAGATCGCGAAGATATCGTGGTGGCGACGGCCGTTGCCGCCCTGAACGGGGTTCCTCTGGCGGGTTTGATGCTCACCGGCGGCCTGATGCCGGACAATCGGGTAATCGAACTCTGCCGTCGGGCGCTGGATACCGGCCTTCCCGTACTCAGCGCAACAACCAACACTTACGAAAGTGCTCACCTGCTGGCAAATCTGTCTCCCGCCATACCCATCGACGATCCCGAACGTGTGGAAGAGGCGATGGAAGCCGTGGCACGCCGGGTGGATACCCGGTGGCTGGAGCAGCATCTCAAAGTACAAAGGCAGCGCAGGCTTTCACCGCCCGCGTTCCGTTACCAGCTCTCTGAAAGAGCGAGATCGGCAGCCAAGCGCATTGTCTTGCCTGAAGGCACAGAACCCAGAACGGTTCAGGCCGCCATTATCTGCCATCAGCGTAAACTGGCCCACTGTGTATTGATCGGTAATCCTGATGAGGTTCGCTCCGTGGCTGCCTCCCAGGGTGTTGAATTACCGGATGACCTGGAGGTTATTGACCCGCAGTCCGTGCGCCAGAACTATGTTGCTCCTATGGTCGAGCTCCGAAAGCACAAGGGGCTCGCCCCCGACATGGCAGAAGCCATGCTCGAGGATACCGTGGTACTGGGCACGATGATGGTGGCACAGGGTGCCGCGGATGGCCTGGTGTCGGGAGCCATTCATACCACCGCAAATACGGTGCGCCCGGCTCTGCAATTGATAAAGACACACGACAACGCCAAGGTGGTGTCCTCGGTGTTTTTCATGCTGCTTCCGCAACAGGTGTTGGTTTATGGCGATTGTGCCATCAACCCGGACCCGAACGCCGAAGAGCTGGCTGACATTGCCATACAGAGTGCGCAATCCGCCGAGGCGTTCGGCATTGAGCCGATCGTCGCCATGATCAGCTACAGCACCGGCGAATCCGGCAGCGGCCAGGACGTTGAGAAAGTACGCGAGGCAACCCGCATTGCCCGTGAGCGTCGTCCCGACCTGCTGATCGATGGTCCACTGCAGTACGATGCCGCAGCCATTGAGAGCGTTGCGCGCTCGAAGGCACCGAACAGTCAGGTGGCGGGCAAGGCCACGGTGTTCATATTCCCGGATCTGAATACCGGTAACACCACCTACAAGGCGGTGCAGCGCAGTGCCAACGTGGTTAGCGTGGGCCCCATGCTTCAGGGTCTTCGCAAACCGGTGAACGATCTGTCGCGTGGTGCTCTGGTCGAGGATATTGTCTTCACCATCGCATTGACGGCGGTACAGGCAAAACAGGTGGCGGATGCAGGAGCCGCCTGAGCGGGGCTCCTGACAAAACGCGTTCAGCCCGGCGGTTAGCGTTTAACGCTTTTCTGCCGGGTTTTCTTCACCCTGCGGCCTTTCTTCAGGTCGTTGTCTTTCTTGACCTTCTGGCGGGGAGTAAGTCGGTCAACCTTATGGGCAAACGGGTTTTCCCCGGACTTGAATTCAAAGCGTATTGGCGCACCCACTACGCTCAATACCTTGCGGAAGGTATTTTCCAGATAGCGCTTGTAAGCGCCTGGCAGCGAATCCACCTGGTTACCGTGCACCACCACCACCGGCGGATTCGAGCCACCCTGGTGGGCGTACCGCAACTTGATGCGCCGGCCATGAACCATGGGGGGCTGATGCTGGGCAACCGCGTCCTGCAGAATCGCGGTAAGCCGGTTTGTCGGCCATTTTGACATCGCAGATTCATAGCAGGCCTGAACCGATTCGTACATGGTTCCGACGCCAGTACCATGAAGTGCCGAAATGTAATATTTGTCGGCATAGTCGAGGAAATCCAGACGTCTCGCCACCTGCTCCTTGACGTGGCTCCGGTCCTCCGGATCCATCCCATCCCACTTGTTGATAGCAATCACCAGAGAGCGACCGGCATCAAGGACGAAACCGATAAGGTGCAGATCCTGATCTACCAGCCCCTCCCGGGCATCAATCACCAGAATCACCACATGGGCATCGTCAATTGCTTGCAACGTCTTGATGATGGAGAACTTTTCCACGACTTCACGAACATTCTTGCGGCGCCGCACACCGGCTGTGTCAATCAGCGTGTACTCATGGCCGTGACGCTCATAGGGGATATAGACACTGTCGCGGGTGGTTCCCGGCATATCGTAGACCACCACGCGGTCTTCGCCCAGCATCCGGTTGACGAGCGTGGATTTGCCCACATTCGGGCGCCCCACCACACCAATGCGGATACCCGGGTAGCGATCGGCGCGATCCTGGTCTTCGGGATTTTCCGGTTCCGGCAGCAGTGCTTCCAGCAATGAAAGGATGCCCCGGTTGTGCGCGGCGGCAATGAGGAAACTGGAGTCAAAACCAAGGCTATAGAAATCCGCTGCGGCAACGTCCGGATCCTGGCCATCCGTTTTATTGACCACCAGATGCGCCCGCTTTCCGGATTTCCTCAGGTAGTCGGCAATCATTTCGTCGCCAGCGGTCAATCCGGCCTTACCATCCACCAGGAACAATACGATATCGGCTTCATCCACCGCCTGCATCGACTGATGAGCCATTTCGGCATCAATGCCAGCCTCGTCACCGGTTAAGCCACCGGTATCGATGACGATGAACTTCTGTCCCTCGTACCTGCCTTCTCCGTATTTCCGGTCTCGGGTCAGGCCCGGAAAATCCGCCACAAGGGCATCCCTTGAGCGGGTCATCTGGTTGAACAAAGTGGACTTACCAACGTTAGGACGTCCGACAAGGGCAATAACTGGGGTCATAATAATCTGCTATTCAAGAAACCAGAAACCCGGCATCACAGGCACGCGCCTGGGCCGGGCATAATAAATCCGTGGTGTATTCAGTCGTCCTGCTCAATACTCAGCACAGCCATTTTCCCGCTGTTTCCATACACCAGCAGGTTACCACCATCAATCACCTGAGCCGGTACGCGGATACCGTCACTATCGAAAGAGCGCTGGCCCTGCAGACTGCCATCCGCAGCGGAAAGCACATGGAGATAACCTTCAAAATCACCAATCACCAGATAGTCTCCGCTAACTGCAGGCCGGGTAAGCTGGCGCCAGGAAAGGTTGTCCTGAACCCAGAGTTCACGCCGGTCGTTTCCCCTGAGTGCCAGCACCTTCCCGTTGGCCGCAGACAGAAAAATATTGCCATTGCCAATCGCCGGGGAGTGAAAGCTTGATGCCTGACGGCTCCAGATTTCCTGGCCAGAGCGAATATCCACCAGCGCCAGCTTGCCCTGGTAACCCACAACCATGATGGCAGACTCAAGCACCAGGGGCTGCCCGCCAATATCAACCAGGCGCTCGAGCTCGGTGCGCCCTTGCGGCTGCCCTACCTCGTATTGCCATACTGGCTGGCCGTCGGCAGCTGTGAGTGCGATCACCCGACCGTTTGCAAACGAGGAGATAACGATGTCGCCTCCCACCAACGGCGCCGCTGCGGTACGCACCGTCAATACCGGCACCTGCGCCTCGTATTGCCAGAGTCGCTCACCGGATTTTGCGTCGTGCGCAATAACCCGGCCATCGGTGGTCTGGACAACAACCAGATTACCGTTCGATTGCGGCGTCGCCAGCACCTCGGTTGGCAACGAGGAGCGCCAGATTTCGCTGCCATCCCCGGCCGACAATGCCACCAGCTCCGCATCTCGCGTTACCATATAAAGATGCTCGGCATCAGCTCCCGGGCCCGCAAAAAACCGCTCTTCATACTCTTTCTGCCAGACAACCTCGCCATCGGAAGGCTTGACCGACAACACCACGCCGTCCGCCGATGCGGCATAAATCAGGTTGCCGGTATAAAGCGGCGCTATTTGCAGCAACTGGTCATCATGACCGTCGCCGACCGACATACTCCACAGGGTATCCAGCTCAACCGTTTCACTGACCTCCGGAAGCGGCGCTGGCTGTTCAAAGGTGTCCGTGCTGCTGCAGCCCGTTACCGCCAACAACCAACCGCCAGCGACCACGCCCATTCCCGCCTTGAGCACACGCTCGACGACCATCAGGCGCTCTCCCCGACACCGAGATCCGACAGTTTCAGCTCCAGCACGCCGTTGCGGCCTTGCCGGCTCTGCTCGCGCGCAGCCAGGTAGGCTTCCCGGGCACCATCACGATCACCTTTTGCCAGCAACACATCACCTTTCAATTCCGAGAAAATCGCAGCAAACGCCTCAGCATCTTTGGCATCATTCAACGTGGCAAGCGCGGCATCGAGCTCTCCAGCCGCAAACTGGGCACGGGCAAGCCGATTGCGAATAACCAGCTCCAGGGCGGGATGAGCCACCGCTTTGTCCAGCGCCCATTGCAGGCTGTCAACCGCCGCTGCCGGGTCCTGGCTTTCCACCATTTGCTGGCGGGCCAGCACCAGATTGCCGTAAATGGCGTAGGCACTGTCGCCATGTTCTTCACGCAGGGTCTCGGCAACAAATCCAACCGTATTGGCAGATTCCTCGTCAGCTGAAGAAAACGCATTCAACAAGCTGGCGAACTGGTTTGCCGCTTCGGCACGTTGTTGGGCCTCGTGGTTTTGCCAGGCCTGCCACCCAAACACGATAGCCAGAGCTGCACCAATACCGATCAGCAACGAGCTTCCGTTATTTTTCCACCAGTCCTTGATTGCCTGGACCTGTTCTTCTTCGGTACGCAACTCCGCCATGAAAACTCCTGTTATTCGTTTAAACTGCCTGTTTGAACTGAATCACCTCACAGCAGACTGGCCAGGGCACCTGCCAGTTCCGCTTGCGCAAGCTCTTGCTGGGGCTGATCATCACGCAATGGCTTTAACCCCGCTGTCCCCTGGTTTATCTCGTTTTCCCCGAGAATAACGGCATAACGGGCACCGCTGCGATCGGCCTTTTTCATCTGGCTCTTAAAGCTGCCGCCGCCGCAGTGGGATATCACAATCCGGCCAGGCAACTCATTACGCAACGCCTCTGCCAACGCCATCGCCGGCGCCACCGAGGTATCGCCCATGGCCGTAACATACACATCCGCCTGATTGTTGACGTGTTGCGGTATCAGGTCCAGCGTTTCCAGTAATAAAATCAAACGTTCAAGCCCCATAGCAAAGCCCACCGCTACGGTCGCTTTACCACCCAGTTGCTCCACCAGACCATCGTAACGCCCCCCGGCGCAGATGGTGCCCTGAGCTCCCAGGCTCTCGGTAATCCACTCAAACACCGTCTTGCCATAGTAATCGAGGCCACGCACCAGTGCAGGGTTCACCGTATAAGCAATACCGGCAGCATCCAGCATGGCTTTCAACTGCTCAAAATGCTGACGCGATTCATCGTCCAGATAATCGTCCAGACTCGGGGCACCCCTGAGGATTTCCCGAGTCCCCGGATCCTTACTGTCCAGAATCCGCAGCGGATTGGTGCCAAGACGCCGCTTGCTGTCCTCGTCCAATTTATCCTGATACTGCTCCAGGTACTGAACCAGAGCCTGCCGATAAACCTTCCGGGATTCACTGGTGCCAATGGAATTGATTTCTAGTCTGGCGTGCTCGGTCAACCCGAACGCTTTCCACAACCGTGCGGTCAGAATCAGCAGTTCTGCATCAATGTCCGGGCCTGCCATACCGAAGCATTCCACTCCGATCTGGTGAAACTGGCGGTAGCGACCTTTCTGAGGACGCTCATGCCGGAACATGGCGCCGGTGTACCACAGGCGACGGGTCTGGTTGAAGAGCAAGCCATGCTCTTCCGCAGCCCGCACGCAGCCGGCTGTACCTTCAGGCCTAAGGGTGAGACTGTCACCGTTACGATCCTCGAAGGTATACATTTCTTTCTCGACAATGTCGGTAACCTCGCCGATCGAGCGTTTGAACAACTCGGTGTGCTCAACCACGGGCATACGGATCTCCTGATAACCGTACTGCCCGAGCACTTCACGGACGGTGGACTCAACGTACTGCCAAACCGGTGTCTGATCCGGGAGAATATCGTTCATGCCCCGGATTGCCTGAATTTTTGCCAAAATAAAATCCTGATGTGTTACTGAAATCGGTTCTGATCAGTCTGATGACCTGGCGATCACGGCCTCTTCCTGCTCCTGACGACGGGTCGCTTCTTCACGGATCAGCCGTTCAAGATCATCAACCAGCGTAGCGTTCTCCAGCTTCTGGTTCGGCTTGCCGCCCATGTAGAACAGGTTTTTTGGCGTGCCGCCGGTCAGACCGATATCCGCCTCTTTCGCTTCACCCGGTCCGTTGACGATGCAGCCGATAATGGCCACATCCATGGACGTATTCACATCTTCAAGACGAGCTTCCAGATCGTTCATGGTCTGGATGACATCAAAATTCTGACGGGAACAGCTGGGGCACGCGATGAAATTGATGCCGCGGCTGCGCAAGCGCAGGCTTTTGAGAATATCAAAGCCGACCTTGATCTCCTGAACCGGATCCGCGGCAAGGGAAACACGAATGGTGTCGCCGATGCCATCCATCAACAACATCCCCAAACCGATGGATGACTTGACTGTACCGGAACGGAACCCACCGGCTTCGGTGATACCAAGGTGCAGGGGCTGGTCAATCTGAGCCGCAATCAGGCGATACGCCGCGACCGTCATGAACACTTCAGAGGCCTTGAGACTGACCTTGAAGTTCTGGAAATCATGCTTGTCCAGGATATCAATATGGCGCATGGCCGATTCCACCAGAGCCTCTGGTGTGGGCTCGCCATATTTGCGCTGCAGGGCTTTCTCCAGCGACCCCGCATTCACCCCGATACGGATCGGAATATCACGGTCGCGGGCAGCGCTGATGACCGCGCTGACCCGGTCGTCGCGACCTATGTTGCCGGGGTTGATGCGCAAACAGTCTACACCGAGTTCGGCAACCCTCAAGGCAATCTTGTAATCAAAGTGAATATCGGCAACCAGTGGCAGGGAAACCTGCTGGCGTATTTTACCGAACGCCTCTGCAGCCTCCATGGACGGCACCGACACCCTGACAATATCTGCGCCGGCATCCTGAATGGCCCTGATCTGGGCGACCGTCGCGTCTACGTCGCAGGTATTGGTATTGGTCATGCTCTGCACGGCGATGGGGGCATCTCCCCCCACCGGTACATCGCCCACCATAATCTGACGGGATTTACGTCTTTTGATCGGAGACTCTTGTTTCATGGGATTCAACCAGAAATCTTGATAGAAAATACTGTTCAGGGTTCAAGCGTGAACTCAGCACGGTTGTTCACGACACGAAAGCTTCCCAGGTCCATGGGCTCGTCCTGGAACGCCAAAGACTCCACCGCGCTCATCGCCCCCACAACAACCTTCAGTGGCGGCTGGCCACGCACATCCAGAACATCGCCATCTGTACGCAGAGCGCTGGCCAACCGGTTACCTGCTCCGTCCGTTACCTGTATCCAGCAGTCTGCACTGAACTCCATTTCCAGGCTGACGGACTGCACTGGCGCTGGCTCTGTCGGTGATTCCTCGGCCGGCAGAAGGCCCGGCGCAACTGCATCCGGCAATGCCTCACCCGGACCAACGACAGGCCTTTCGCCGTCTAACGGAGCCTGATCCGCGTCGTTCACTCCTGCAGGGCTTGCCGAATCGGCGCTCGCCACCGCTACTTCGGAGGTATCAAGCGGCGCCGGTGTCAGCCCTGGCTGGCCGTCAGCGGAAGCCTCATCTAAGGGGCTTTGGGGCTCACTGATGTTTTCACCGGGCGACTCGTCCGGTTGCTGGGTCAACGTCTCATTTGTAGCGCCTTCGGCACCCTCCATCTCCCCGCCATGAATCGGTTTGAGAAAAATGTTGTAGGCCAGCAACCCCGACACACCCAGGAACACAATCAAGATTACTAACTTCGCAATCTGCCGTTTGCGCCGTTTTTTTCGTTCAATATCAACCAGGGGATTGGCCAGGTGTTCCCGTTCTCGCTGCTCACGGAGCGGTTCGAGTTCGGCATCCAGCGCAGAAATCACTGAATCAGGGTCCAGGTTTACTTGTCGCGCATACGTTCGGACATAGCCCTTCAGAAACAGTTCAGTGTCGACCTTGTTGTAATCCCCCTCCTCTATCGCCTGAATAATGCAGGGGCGAAGGTGCTGTTGATCCGCGATGTCTGAGACACTCAACCCGAGCTTCTCCCGGGCCTGCCTCAGCTGGAGGCCGACCTGACCTTCGACTTGTGGCTGTGACTGATCCTCACCGGTCATTGGCAATCAGTACCTTATATTGTTGATATTCGACAGAATCCGCATACTCGTTTTTGAGCAACAACGCCAGGCTGGCTTCCTGGTCCCGGTCGCGAAAATGTCGTGCAATACGGATACCGGTATACAGACTCTCCGGTGAATGCGTCAACCGTGTATTGCGCTGAATCATGGTCTGAAGGCGGCTGTAATAGCGGGAAGCCTCGGAGTAGTCCTGCTGTTCAACAAGCACTCGCGACAACGACAGAAGTGTTCGCGCTTCGCCACGCGTCAGCTCAACGGATCGACGGTATGCCGCTTCTGCGCCCGCCAGCGAGCCAAGCCGCTCTTCGGTCAGGCCGAGATTGTAGAAAACAGCGCCGCGATCCTTATAGTCGGTATCTTTTGAGGCGGTTCTGAACTGGTTACGGGCATCCTCGAAACGCTCGAGGCTGTACAGGAAAGCCCCGTAATAAACCCTGCCCCGGGTGTACCCGTCATCTGCGGCCAAAGCCTCGCGGAAACTTTTTTCGGCAAGCTTTTCTTCACCTTCCGCACTGAGCACGAGGCCGCGGGCCGCAAGCGCGGGAGCGCTATCGGCATCAATTTCCAGGGCCCGCTCCAGATGGTTGCGGGCACGCTCCAGATTACCCTGGCCAATGTAAGCCGTCGCAAGCTGAACATAGTTATTGAGGGCTTTCTGACGATCGGCCTCGCGACTGAACCGGCTATCCGTGGTGGTAACACAGCCTGACAGAACAACCGCAGCCATCAGCACCGCAGCGGCAGCCAGTTTTACGGTAACGCCCTTTGCCATCAACAAATACTTTCTCCTGTTGTCCTGCCCGCCGGCTGTCAGGGATTAACCTGCTGAACGGCAATATAACGCTGGCTGCGCCGGGTGCGGTCTTCAACCCGGCCAACCAGCTGACCGCAGGCGGCATCAATATCGTCGCCCCGGGGTGTTCTGATGGTCGCAATGTAGCCGGCCTCATTGAGCACCGCCTGGAACCGGCGGGTCGCATTCATGCTCGGCCGCCGAAAATCGCTTTCGGGGAATGGATTAAACGGGATCAGGTTAATCTTGCAGGGGAGATCCCGTAACAGCGCGGCCAACTCCCGGGCGTGTTCTGGTTGGTCGTTCATTCCCTCAATCACAGTGTACTCAATCGTTGCCTTACGCTTATCGGGCAACCGGGCAAAGTAACGCTTGGTTGCGGCCAGCAACTCTGCAATCGGGTACTTTTTATTCAACGGAACCAGCTTGTTACGCAGCTCATCATTCGGCGCGTGCAGAGAAATAGCCAGTGAAACATCGGTAACTTCCGACAGGCGATCCAAGGCCGGCACCACACCCGAGGTACTGAGAGTTACCCGGCGCTTCGAAATACCGTAGGCCAGATCCTCCATCATCAGATTCATGGCGTCCACGACATTGTCGAAATTGAGCAAAGGCTCGCCCATACCCATCATAACGACGTTAGTAATGGGCCGATCCGGCCCGGGCTCAAAAGGCATGAACGCTTTGCGGGCCACCCAAACCTGCCCGATGACTTCTGCTGCAGTAAGATTGCGGTTGAATCCGCGCTTGCCTGTGGAGCAGAAGGTACAATCCAGACTGCAACCGATCTGAGAGGAAACACAGAGCGTTCCCCGTTCTCCATCCGGAATCAGTACGGTCTCGACACTGTTGCCGTTGTCCATGCGCATTACCCATTTGCGGGTACCGTCCTTGGACGTTTCGTCGTAGACCACCTCGGGGCCACGAATTTCGGCAACCTGCTTCAGCTTGTCCCGCAGCACCTTGCTCATATTGGTCATTTGATCGAAGTCATCAGCGCCCCGCTGATGTATCCACTGCAGAACCTGCTGGGCACGGAAACGCTTCTCTCCCAGAGTTTCAAAAAACGCCTCCAGTTTTGCCTTGGGCATTCCCAGAAGATTGACTTTTTCGGCGGCGCCTGTCATCACATAACCTCGATCAAATAACCAATACAGGGGCGCCTCTCAGGCGCCCCTGGCACAACAACTTCAGCCGCGCGGGCAGATTTCGTTGTCGTTAAAGAAGTAAGCTATTTCGCGCTCAGCAGAAGCGGCAGAGTCCGATCCGTGAACAGCGTTAGCATCAATAGAAGAAGCAAAATCTGCACGAATAGTGCCTGCTTCTGCTTCTTTCGGATTGGTCGCTCCCATCAGATCACGGTTTTTCAGGATGGCGCCTTCGCCTTCCAGAGCCTGAACGACAACCGGGCCAGAGGTCATGAATGCGACCAGATCGTTAAAGAACGGGCGCTCTTTATGCTCGGCGTAGAAGCCCTCGGCCTGCTCCTGGGTCAGGTGCATCATTTTTGCAGCGACGATTTTCAGGTCTGCTTTTTCGAAACGGCTGTAAATTTCGCCAATCACATTCTTGGCGACCGCATCGGGCTTGATAATGGAGAGCGTGCGCTCATTTGCCATGGTATTTCTCCAGTTAGTTCAGGGTTGAAAATTCAGGGGTGGGATTATACGCCGTCAGGGTGCAACTGCCTACCGCACCGAGCGAAGTCGCCCAACAACTTCATTGATCTGCGACGTCGCGAACGCGATCTCTTCTTCTGTCGTGAACCGGCCAAACGAAAACCGCAACGCCCTGTGGGCCATCTCATCACTCAGGCCGATTCCCCGAAGCACAAACGAGGGCTCTACAGTCGCCGAAGCGCAGGCAGATCCAGAAGACACAGCAAGGTGGCGCAATCCCAGCATCAGAGATTCCGCTTCAACCCCGTCGAATGAGAGATTGACAATACCCGGCACCCGATGTTCCCGACTGCCGTTGAAATGAACTCCCGAAAGCGACTCCAGCCCCTCAAGAAATTGCCCGCGAAGCTGCTCAAGCCAATCTGTCTCAGCATTCAGGTTCACCCGGGCCAACTCAAACGCCTGGCCCATGCCGATAATCTGGTGGGTTGGCAGCGTTCCGGAGCGCATACCACGCTCGTGCCCGCCACCATGGATTTGTGCCGCAATCCGGACTTCAGGCGCGCGGCGCACGTAAAGAGCGCCCACGCCCTTGGGGCCGTATACCTTATGCGCAGAGAGCGAAAGAAGATCCACTTCAAGCTCGGAAACATCGACAGGCACTTTGCCTGCGGCCTGAGCGGCATCCACATGGAACAGAATGCCCCGCTGCCTCAGATAGCGACCAATACAGCGGATATCAGACTGCGATCCGAGCTCATTGTTCACCATCATCAGGCTGACCAACACGGTATTTTCCTGAACAGCCGCCTCGACAGCCGCCGGCGACACCCGCCCTTCTGTGTCCGGTTCCAGCCATGTCACTGCCACGCCCTGCTGCTCCAACCGCCTGCAGGTATCAATGACCGCCTTGTGCTCGATTATGGAAGTTACAATGTGCGGTTGATCATGCAACTCCGCCACACCCTTGATGGCGAGATTATCCGATTCGGTGGCTCCGGAGGTCCACACAATTTCACGCGGATCGGCGTGGATCAGATCCGCCACCTGCCGGCGCGCACTCTCAACGGCCGCTTCGGCCTGCCAGCCATAGCCGTGGGAGCGAGACGCGGGATTACCGAACACGCCCTCCAGAGTGAGAAATTTCATCATGTGCTCGGCAACAGCCGGATCAACGGGCGTTGTTGCCGCATAGTCCAGATAAACGGGCTTTTTCATAGGCAATGGGGTCGGATTGTCAGGCCGTGGCCTGGTCTGTCAGGCGTCGGGTATTAATGGTGTCAGCACTCTCGTCGGAGTGCTTGTGATTCTGGCGATCAGCCACTTGCCGGATCTCATTCTTGCGCATCAGATCACCGAGGCTGATTTCACTCAGAAACTGATGAATCTGGTCACTGAGATCGGACCAAAGGTGGTGAGTAAGGCATTTCTCACCGTTCTGGCAATCGCCCTTGTTTCCGCATCGAGTCGTGTCGAGAGATTCGCTTACCGCGTCCACCACTTCGGCAACGTAGACCTCATCAGCTGAGCGGCTAAGCCTGTAGCCACCGCCCGGCCCCCGTACACTGTCGACCAGTTTCTGGCGACGCAGGCGCGAAAACAACTGCTCAAGATAGGAGAGGGAAATTTCCTGCCGGGCTGAAATATCCGCCAGACTGACCGGCCCCTGCCCGGCATGGAGAGCAAGATCCAGCATTGCCGTTACGGCATAACGGCCTTTCGTGGTCAGCTTCATATTCTCAGCCCCGAAGATGGGATTGAATCTCGAATAACAGCACCGAGTATGAATTGACCCACTAAAACAGTCAAGTATTCAGCCACGCTCCGGATCATCCGACTCGTCGCGAACGCAGTCAAAATCCTCATCGTGAAGCGGAGGCAACGCGCCGTTCTGGTATTCGGCATTCACCTTGCGCAGAGCCTTGCACATTACTTCGATCCGGTCGTCTACCGCGTGCATATGATCAAGCAGCGCACGAACCGATCGGGCCACAGGGTCCGGCATTTCCTCGGTCACGCCATATGCATCGAAGCCCATCCGCTCCTCCATTTGCTTGCGACGGACCGCTTCTTCGCCCTTGCGCTTGACGATGACCCGCCCCGGGATGCCAACCACCGTTGCACCAGGAGGAACCGCCTTGGTCACCACGGAGTTGGAGCCAACCTTGGCCCCCTCACCCACTTCGAACGGCCCGAGAATCTTGGCGCCGGCACCCACCACAACGCCATTGCCGATGGTGGGGTGGCGCTTTCCCTTATTCCAGCTGGTACCGCCAAGCGTCACGCCCTGATACAGGGTCACGTCGTCGCCGATTACGGTCGTTTCGCCGATGACCACGCCCATACCATGATCAATAAAGAATCGCCGGCCAATGGTGGCACCCGGATGGATCTCAACTCCGGTAAACCAGCGCGCCAGCGTTGAAATCGTTCGTGCCAGCCATTTCAGCCCCAGCCCCCAAAGCCAGTGGGAAAAGCGATGGAACAGCAGAGCGTGAAGGCCCGGGTAGTTGGTCAGCACTTCAAAGGTGTTTCTGGCTGCCGGGTCGCGGTGAAATACGCTTTTAATATCTTCCCGTAAACGCTGTAGCATGACGTTATTCTTACCCCTCATCCACGGCACCGGCCGCACTTGATGTTGACGCATCCCCTTTACCGGTTCCGGCGGCTTTTTGCACCGATGTCAGAATCCCGCGCAGGATATTGATTTCCATCTGGTCCATCTTCGCCCGCTGAAACAAACGACGAAGCCGGGTCATCAACTGGCGTGGATAATCCCGACGGTGAAACTCCACGTCTTGCAACATCTGCTCAAGATGCCCGAAAAATCCTTCGACATCCTGTACCGTTGCCGGTGGCACATCCCAGCCCCGATCACCCGGCGCGACCATGGCTTCAAGTTGGGGGCTACTTTCCCCCTCTTCAAGACCGCGCAGGTAGTGCATTCGCAGTTCATAACACACAACCTGAACAGCCATAGCAAGATTCAGAGAGCTGTAATCCGGATTCGAAGGAATATGGATATGATAGTGACAGCGTTGCAATTCATCATTGGAAAGCCCGTTGCTTTCGCGACCGAACACCAACGCTACAGGGCCGCGTTCACTGTTTTCCGCT
This sequence comes from Marinobacter sp. VGCF2001, assembly GCF_049943275.1. Classification (NCBI taxonomy): domain Bacteria; kingdom Pseudomonadati; phylum Pseudomonadota; class Gammaproteobacteria; order Pseudomonadales; family Marinobacteraceae; genus Marinobacter; species Marinobacter sp. VGCF2001. The sequence goes on along the minus strand of NZ_JBNFVX010000006.1, from coordinate 53,170 downwards.
GCCGTTGAGGCCGCCACCGGCGGCGAAATAACCGGCCACGGAACCTTCCGCCCGCGAGCACTGGTGCCCATCACCAGAACACAGTCAGCCAGCGCTTCATCGAGACTGGACACGACCCGTGCCGCATCGAGCACATCGGCCGCCGACGAAGCCCGGGCATAGGACGCTTCGTCCGGGAATGACGACGGGTTTACCAGCCAGAGATTTCCCAGACCCATGTTTTTCATAGCCCTGGCAACGGCCCCGATATTACCGGAGTGTGAGGTCTCCACCAGGACAATGCGAACCTGGTTGTTGTAAGTATCCGTGTTTTCCCGGGGCAGCGCGGGCTTATTCATGATTGTCTGGCCTGTTGCATCGATAAAAATGATTAAAGACCGTCATAATACCAGAATTACCGGCCACTCCGCTCTCCGGAAGAGCCGCAACCCCATGGTATCCGTGCTTTTGCTAAGCCAAAAAACGTACAAAACGGGCCAGTTTTTGCTATGATGCACGGCCTTCACACACCCGGATAATGAACACTCAGATGCAACCAGCAATTAAAATGGCCCTGCGCGTCGCGCGCCAGGGATCTGATTACCTGAAAGCCCATTTCGAGCGCCAGGAGCCCAACGGCAAGGATGAGTCCGAGCGCCACCGGCAACTGGAGCGGGTGGAGCGTTCTATATACGACAACTTCACCGAGCAACTGGAAAAAGCCTACAAAGACCACATGATCGCGCCACTGGGCGAATCAGATGCCGGCGACAGCGAAAAAAGCTGGCACATATTCCCGGTTCTCGGTCGCGACAATTTTTTACGGGGCATTCCGGAATTCGTACTGGCTCTGGCCCAGAAAAAGAACAACCGCACCGAAAACCTGCTGTTGATCAATCCGATTACCGGCGAAGAGTACTCTGCAAGCCGGGGCCATGGCGCTGCCCTGAACAGCCGCCGCGTGCGTACCTCTGATGTAAAGCTTACGGCCAAAGCGGCTATTGCCAGCAACCTTCTGGACCAGGCCCGACAGGGTGACGACCCGGTCATCTGGGGTGAAATGGCCACGGTTCTGGCCCGCGACACCGCAATGTTCCGCACCACTGGTTGCGTTACCCTTGATATTGCCCGGGTCTCTGCGGGCCTGCTGGATGCAGCTGTCATCTTCCGCCCGGAAGCAGCCGATTTTGACCTCGGGGTGACTCTGGCAATGGAGTCCGGCGCTCTTACCGGAGACTTTTCCGGAAACCCGGCCGTTGGCGCCGCCAAGCAACTGGTGGTCGCCAACCCGAAACTGTTCCGTGAATTACTCAAAACCCTGAACCCGTTCCGCGGCCGCCTGCCGCGCTGAACCTCGGTTCCGGCCACAAAAAAACCGCCAATCCTCCCGGATGGCGGTTTTTTTGTGGCCGGAAATGCCCGGACTTACATCCGGTTCAACCACTCCGGCGGCTGCTCTTCTTCTTCCTCACCAGCACCCTCTTTTGCAGGCACCATCAGATCTTCACGGGTAACGCCCATCACCATCAACATATTTGCCGACACGTAGATGGAAGAATAGGTACCCACAATCACGCCGACAATAAGCGCAAGCGCAAAGTTGTTAATGGCTTCACCGCCAAGGAAATATAGCGCAAGCAACACAACCAGGGTCGTACCCGAGGTGTTGATGGTACGGGTGATGGTCTCATGAATAGACTGGTTGATAATGTCCCAGGGCTCACCTACACGCATCTTGCGGAAGTTTTCCCTGATCCGGTCCGCCACGACGATTGTATCGTTCAGAGAGTAACCGATAACCGCCAGCAGAGCCGCCAGTACCGTCAGATCGAATGTCCACTGGAACAGCGCGAAGACACCCAGAACAATAATGACATCGTGGGCCAGCGGCACCACTGAAGCGATACCGAACTTGAACTGGAAGCGCATACCGACGTAAATCAGCACAACCGCCAGCGCGAGCAACAATCCCAGCCCGCTGTCTTCTTTCAGCTCTTCGCCAACCTGCGAACCGACAAATTCGGAGCTCACCAGTTCCAGATCAGCACCGTCTTCCGCCAGCACTCCAGCCACCTGCAATGCCAGCTCATCGTTGCCCGCTTCCGACATACGGATCAGGACGGTGGTATCCGCGCCAAAGTTCTGGACGGCAAACTGCTCGTAACCCGCGTCTGTAAGCGCACTACGGATGTCGTCCAACGCCGGTGCTTCAGCATACTCCAGCTCGACGGACGTGCCCCCCGTGAAGTCCATCCCCAGGTTCAGGCCCCGGGCACCCAGCAGTGCAATCGATGTGACCACCAGAATAATAGAAATTACAGAAGCAGCCTTCCGCAACCCCATAAAATCAAACGGTTGTTTTTCCATATCAGGCATTTTTAGGCTTCTCCCCGATTGATAATTTCTCGACCCTGCGACCGCCATACACCAGGTTCACGATACTGCGGCTCACCATCAAGCCCGAGAACATGGACGTAAGGATGCCGATACACAGGGTTACGGCGAAGCCTTTGACCGGGCCGGAGCCCATGGCAAACAGAATGACAGCAACCAGTAATGTGGTGATGTTAGCGTCGAAAATAGACACAAACGCTCGGCCATAACCGGAATTGATGGCAATCTGGGGCGACACCCCGGCCTTGAGTTCTTCTTTGATGCGCTCGAAGATCAGCACATTCGCATCAACGGCCATGCCCACTGTCAGCACGATACCGGCAATACCCGGCAACGTCAGGGTGGCGGAAAGAATCGACATACACGCCACCAGCAACATCAGGTTGAGGGTCAAAGAAATATTGGCCACCAACCCGAAACCGCGATAGAACGCCAGCATATACAGCAGCACAAGACCAAAGCCCAGCATGACCGACATCATGCCCGCATCGATGTTCTTCTGCCCCAGGCTGGGCCCGATGGTACGTTCCTGAACAAAGTACATCGGCGCCGCCAGCGCACCGGCCCGCAACAACAACGCCAGTTCCGACGCTTCCGGAATGGAATCCAGGCCGGTAATCCGGAAGCTGCTGCCGAGCGCGGACTGCACCGTGGCAAGACTGATAATGCCCTTTTCAACAACCCGGTTTTCGGTTTCAATGATTTCGCCATTCACTTCCCGGGTTTCGGTTTCAGTCCGATACTCGATAAACAGAACCGCCATGCGTCGACCAATATTGTTGCGTGTCGCGCGATTCATCAAATCACCACCAACGGAATCCATGGTGATGTTGACCTGAGGCTGCCCATTCTCATCAAACGCCTGCTGGGCGTTGGCAACATTGTTACCGGTGGCGATGACATCGCGCTGCAGGCGGGCGGTACGCTGCGGATTATCCCGGAACGTGAACTGCTCGGTTTCTGCAGACGGCGTATCCTGGCGTGCTTCCATCCGGAATTCCAGGTTCGCTGTAGCCCCCAGAACCCGTTTCGCCTGCGCGGTATCCTGAACCCCCGGAAGCTCGACAATAATCCGGTCTGCGCCCTGGCGTTGCACCAGCGGCTCAGCCACACCCAACTCATTCACCCGGTTGCGGATGGTGGTCAGGTTTTGCTCGAGCGCGTACTCCTGGATATTGCGAACTTCCGCTTCAGACAGGGTTAACGTCAGCAGAAACTCCTGCCCCTCGGTTGTCTCATCCAGCAGAAACTCGTTGTACTGATCGCGCACCAGTTCAAACGCATCCGTGCGGGTAGCCTCGTCACGGAAACTCAGAACAACGCGAGTCTCATCCTCAATATCACCACCACGATACCGAATCCGTTCTTCTCTCAAATCGCGTTTGATCTGCCCGGCAAGGGCTTCGAGACGCTGATTCAGAGCTGTTTCCATATCCACTTCCAACAGGAAGTGAACACCACCACGCAAATCCAGGCCCAGCTTCATGGGGCCAGCACCCAGGCTGCGGAGCCAGCCGGGCGTCGACGGCGCCATATTCAGCGCAACCAGATACTGGTTACCCAATGCCGACTGAACAGCAGGCCTGGCCCGAAGCTGATCGTCGGAACTGGTTAGACGGATAAGCGCGTCGCGCTCTTCCAGCAGGCTGGATTTTACTTCAATACCTTCCTGCTCCAGCTTGGCCAGAGCGCGATCCAATACCCTCTGGTCAACTTCAGTGCTGCCGCGGGCGCCGGTGATCTGGATGGCGTAGTCGTCGGGGAAAAAATTCGGTAAGGCGTAAATGAAACCGATCACCAATGCGAACACAATGATCAGGTTTTTCCAGAGAGGATACTTGTTCAGCATGAGAATCCTTCGAGCCGGCAGGTCCGCCGGTCTTGATATTTCAGCCAGTCAGAAAAGAAACAGGCGCATGATGAATGCGCCTGAAAACCAGCTCAGATGTCCTTCAGAGTGCCTTTCGGCAGTGCAGCAGCAACGGCGACTTTCTGAATTTTCATTTCAACGTTGTCAGCAACTTCCAGAACAATGAAATCGTCTGTCACTTTGGTGATCCGGCCAGCGACACCACCGGAAGTCACGACTTCGTCACCCTTGTTCAGACCAGACATCAGCGCCTTGTGCTCTTTTGCACGCTTGGACTGCGGGCGCCAGATCAGGAAGTAGAAAATCAGGATGAAACCGGCGAAAAAGATAATCTGACCCATCACGCTCATTCCCGGGGCACCGGCTTCCTGGGCTGAGGCCAGGGCAGGCATCAGAGACAGCAGGCCGGCGATGAGCAGTTTGATTGATTTCATTCAGGTTCTCCGTTTATTGACTGATTTAAAGCAAAATTTGTTCAGGAATCGCCCAGGGGCGGAACGGTTTCGCCCCGTAAGGCATAGAATTCGCTTACAAAGTCCGACAATGTACCTGCTTCAATGGCCCCACGCAATCCGCTCATCAGGTTCTGGTAGAAGCGGAGGTTATGGATGGTATTCAACTGGGAGCCAAGCATTTCTCCGCACTTATCAAGATGATGCAGGTAGCTTTTGGAAAAGTTCTTGCAGGTGTAGCAATCGCACCGCTCATCCAGTGGGCCGGTGTCGTGACGGTTCTTGGCATTGCGGATCTTGACGATCCCGGTCGACGTAAACAGATAGCCATTCCGGGCGTTCCGGGTCGGCATTACACAGTCAAACATATCGACGCCGCGACGAACCGCTTCGACAATGTCTTCCGGCCGGCCAACGCCCATCAGGTACCGGGGTTTATCTTCCGGCATTTTCGGTGGCAAGTGGTCCAGGATGCGGATCATGTCCTCTTTCGGCTCACCAACTGACAACCCGCCAATGGCGTAACCGTCAAAACCGATCTTTTCAAGGCCATCGAGAGACTGGTCCCGGAGTGATTCGTACATACCACCCTGGACAATACCGAACAACGCAGCCGGATTGCCCTCGTGTGCATTTTTACTGCGCTGGGCCCAGCGAAGCGAAAGTTCCATGGAGTCTTTGGCCTGCTTTTCGGTGGCCGGATAAGGCGTACATTCGTCGAAAATCATGACGATATCGGAGCCCAGATCGCGCTGAACCTGGATGGCGATTTCCGGCGAGAGCTCTACCTTGGAGCCATCCACCGGGGACCGGAAAGTAACGCTCTCTTCGGTGATCTTGCGCATCTCACCCAGGCTGAACACCTGAAAACCGCCAGAATCGGTCAGAATCGGGCCCTGCCACTGAGTGAAATCGTGCAAATCACCATGGGCCTTGACTACCTCGGTGCCCGGGCGAAGCATCAGATGAAAGGTGTTGCCCAGAATAATATGCGCGCCAATTTCCTCGATGTCTCTGGGCAACATACCTTTTACCGTGCCGTAGGTTCCTACCGGCATGAACGCCGGGGTCTCCACCACACCTCGGGGAAAAGTCAACCGCCCGCGACGGGCTTTGCCATCTTCTCCCAGTTTTTCAAAAGACATAAAACAGGATTCACTCACTGGGATTCTCCACGGGGTTGAATTTGACTTTGCACAGACGACTCCGCGCCCAGCATCATGCCCCGGCTTGGCTCCTGGGCTGAGAGAAACATGGCGTCGCCATAGCTGAAAAACCGGTACTGCTGCGCCACCGCTTCCCGGTAGGCAGCCATAATGTTGCTGTGGCCGGCAAAGGCGCTGACCAGCATGATCAGCGTCGATTCCGGTAAATGGAAGTTGGTGATCATGGCATCGACGGTCTGGAAGCGGTAACCGGGGTAAATGAAAATATCGGTTTCCCCCCGAAACGCCTGCAGCCGCCCTGCCCGGCTCGCAGATTCGAGTGAGCGCACGGACGTTGTACCGACCGCGACCACGCGACTCCCCCTGCGGCGCGCTTCGTTAACAGCCGTGACCGTCTCCTCGGGCACATGGGCGATTTCACTGTGCATGATGTGATCTTCGATCTTGTCGACCCGCACCGACTGGAACGTACCTGCACCTACATGAAGCGTAACGTAGGCGAATTCGACGCCTCTCTCTGCGAGGGTCGATAGCACAGTATCGTCAAAGTGCAGCCCTGCGGTCGGTGCAGCCACCGCCCCCGCCTCTTTGGCGTAGACTGTCTGGTAACGTTCGCGATCAGAGAGCTCGTCGTCTCTCTCCATATAGGGGGGCAATGGCATATGCCCGATGCGCTCAAGCACATCGAGGAACGCCTCATCGCTCTCAAAGACAAACCGGAACAAAGCGTCTTCACGCCCAACCATGCGCACGGCGGCTCCATCCTCAAGGATCAGGCGCTGCCCTTCTTTCGGAGACTTGGAGGCACGTGTATGGGCCAGGAACTCGCGTTCACCCAACAGCCGCTCGACGAGAATCTCGACCTTGCCGCCCGTCTCTTTCTGGGCAAACAGCCGGGCCGGAATCACACGGGTATTATTGAACACCAGAAGATCCCCGGGCTGAAGCAAATCAGCGAGGTCGGTAAAGTTCAGGTGACGGGTGTGGCCGGAAAGACCATCAAGACTGAGCAAGCGTGAGGCGCTGCGTTCTTTTAGCGGATAGCGAGCGATAAGCTCGTCCGGCAGATCAAAATGAAAATCGGAGACGTTCATGGGCCGGCTGTTCACGATGCCGCTGGTTGCGGCCTATAAGTGGTAGCGGCGGGCGGACTCGAACCGCCACGGGTTTTACCCCAACGGATTTTGAATCCGTCGTGTCTACCAATTTCACCACGCCGCCATCGGAGAGTGAGGGGGATTATACTGAGCCAGCGACTGAAAGCAACCGGCCAACGAGCAAAAATGTCACGTTGGCACAGTGAATTAGAGTCGATCAAACAGAGAAAGCTGAGAAACCTGGGCAAACGACTGCTGAGCGGCCTGTAACACAAAGCTCTGGAAGGTCAGGTTACTGATCGCTTCAGCGTAGTCCACGTCCTGCAACTGGGACCGTATCTCCTGGGTGTAGAGCCCGGAATCCTCCAGGAATGCAGTAGTCGACTCTACGGCATTCAGTCGCCCGCCCAGTTCCGTTTGTTTCAGAATGACTGATTCCTGTGCGTTGTCCAGGTTAGCCAGGGTTTCGGATATCAGCGCATCATACCCGGCACTGCTTTTCGGACTGGTCTTCGAAAGATTGTCCAGGCCGTCAATCAAACCTTCAATGGTTCCGAAAATCGACTGTTTATCATTTACTCCCAGCGTGAAGGTGTCACCATCCTGAGCATCGTTGATTGCCAGCTTGACGCCCGCCACCTCGATTTCATCGCCGACCACCGCACCAGCAGGCTCGACAGTCAGCGGATAAGTCGTGCCACCTCGTGTATAGGAGGCGGAGATTTCAAGATTTCCGGCGCCGTCGTCAGTTACCGTGAGGTCAAAATCATCCGGCACCCTCGGGCTGAATGCGTTAGTAAGGTCCTCCGGCCCAATCAGCTCCAGATCCGACACATAACCGTCAGTCGAGGTTGTTGATTTCAGGGAAACGGCTTGGGGCACATCCACAAAGATGCCTTTGCCGTTATCGCTGATCGGCACGGTTACACCATCATCAATCTCCAGTACCCGCTGCCCTTCATCGCCCTGGTAAATCCAGTTGCCTTCATCGTTTTTTGCAAATGCCGGTGTGCTGCCCTGAAATCCGCTAAAGATGTACTCACCAGAGGCATCCTGAGTGTTAGCCAGATTTGCCAACTGGCCCAAGCGTTCCTCCAGCTCGGCGGAAATGGATTGCCGGTCGTTGGCTGACAAAGAGCCGTTACCCGCCTGAACGGTCAGCTCCCGAACCCGCTGAATAATATCGACGGCACCTGCGAGCGTGCTCTCCTCCTGCTTCAGCCGGTTTTCGGCAAGACTGGCATTGCGGCCATAGGTCTCGATGCGCTGAAGCGATTGATCCAGCTTGAGAATCCGGGCCGCAGCCACCGGATCGTCCGAAGGCTTGTTAACCCGCTTTCCGGTCGAAATTTGCTGCTGGGTATCCACCAGGTTACTGTTGATACCCTGCAGGCGATTAATACCGCCCGAGAAAATCTGTTGGGATGAAATTCGTATCATGGGATATCACCTCGCCTTAGCGAAAACTCTGCAATAACGTATTGAACAGATCCTGAGCCACAGAAATCACCTGAGCAGAGGCGTTGTAGGCAGCCTGATACTGAATCAGCTTGCCAGCCTCTTCGTCCAGGTTCACGCCAGACACCGACTCCCGCTGATTGGTCGACTGCTCGAGCAGAGTCGCGCTGGCGTCTTTGTCGAGCTGGCTCTGGCGGGTCTGCACGCCAATATCCTCCACCAGTCCGGCATAGCCCTCGGTGAAACTCTGGGAGCCGCCATTCAGGGTATTCTTGGTGCCCAGGGCTGCCAGCAACTCAGCATTCCGGTTGTCGGAAACGCCGTTTTTGTTGAAATCAATGGTGAACTCGTCCCCCACCGCCGGCTCCCCGGTCATATCGAACTGGAACCCCTGGTAACGACTGCCATCGCTGGGGTCATCACTCAGAAAGACGTTGACCTTCTTGGGATCATAACTTCCCGTTTCTAAAACGTTCGCACCCGCCGGCGGTACCGGCGTGTTGTCTGTGATCTCATAATCGTAGGTTTCGGTCGTTGCGTCGTAATTGGTAAACCGAATATTGAGCGGCCCGTTGGTCAACTCTCCCCGGCTCTGGAACCCCGGCAACAAAGCGCCCGTATTGGGGTTCCGCACATTCAGCATCGTGCCCTGGCCAATCTCGGCCGTGCCGAGGTTGTCATCGCTGGCGCCGGCCCTGATCGGGCTCGCGAACGCGAGATCTTCTTCTCGGCGAATATTCAGATCCAGGCTCTCAGCAGCATTACGGCTTGGCTGGATCAGGTATTTATCTCCGGCATTGAAGCCGCCGCCTTCAATCCGGATGTTGAATCCGGGCATATTGATTTCGGATTCCACCGGGTCTGGCAACCTGCCCTGCCGGACCGTTTCACCTGAGCGGGCATCAATCAACTCGTAACTTCGTCCATCTTCGCCAAATTGCAGCTCCCAGGTACCGGCAGGCAATTGTGAGCTGTCGGTTATTTCAACCGCCAGGCGGCCCGTGGTGTTCAGGTTATTGTTGCCATTGGGCACAACCCGGCTGCGCTGGGCTTCCAGGCTGTTCACATCGGTAAAAAACTTGCTGCCCAGATCGCCTTCAAGGTCCATGCCGATTTCATGCTGATGGTTGGTCGATGAGGAAATGGCGATCGCTAACCGCCCGAGCTCATCAAATGCGGGCTGCAAGCCCATCTGGTCAAACGCCCGCAATCCCCCAAGCTTGCCACCCTGGATCTGTTCGTCTACCAGCAGCGTCCGGCCTCCGGTCTGCAAGGTGAATTGCAGGCGGGTCGAATCCTGAGCGCTGCTGCGGGTAGCAAACTGGGACGCCTCGGAACCGGTCACCAATGACAGACCGTTGGTCAACGACACATTGACCTGACTACCCTCAACTTCCGAGACCCGGATACTCACCAGACCAGACAGCTCTCGCAGCTTCTCATCACGCTGGTCAATCAATTCCAGGGGCATTTTGCCCTGAGCAAGCCCGGGCGATTCCGAGATTGCCAGATTGAGCTCCGCGATACTGTTCAACAGTGTGTTGGCATCCTTCGCCCCCTGCTGCATCTGGGTCTTGACCGACTCCCGTTGCTGGACAAATTCCTGGTTCAACCCCTGGAAACGATTGATCAGCTGCTGGGCTTCGCTTAACACCAGTTGCCGCTGCGGTAGCGAGGTGGGATCTTCGGCCGCATTCTGCATGGCCGAAAAGAAATTATTCAGGGCCTTATTCAGGCCCGTATCTTCGCCACCCAATAAGTTATCCAGCCGGGTCAGCTCCGCATTGAACGCATTCTGCTCGCCAAACAGGGTGCTGTCCTCACGCAATTGCTGATTCAGATACGCGTCTGCCAACCGCCGGATATTGGCAACCGAGACACCGCTGCCGATGGTGCCAGCTCCCGTGCGCTGCCCCGTCTGGGTTTCGAACTGCACTTCCTGCCGACTGTAACCCGGAGTATTGGCATTCGTGATGTTATTACCGGTGGTATTCAACGCCGTCTGGTGGCCAAGAATGCCGCTCAGGCCAATGCCGATCAATCCCGCCATGCCCTGTTACTCCTTTGTCTCATTGCTGCGCAGCGACAGCGTCATCAGGGAATCCCGGTTCATAATCCGGCGTATCTTGCTGCCGTATTCGGGGTCGGTGGCATAGCCAGCTTGCTGGAGCTTATCGGCAAACTGCGCCGGCTGATCGGCCGAATCCAGAACATCCCGGTACCGGGGATTGCTTTCCAGGAAATTCACGTAATCCCGGAAGCTGGCCTCATAATCCGGGTATGCCCTGAAGTCTGCGCGCTCCTTCATGGCCACCCCACCCCGGAATTCGGTCGTGGTAATGGACACCGCCTTCCCATTCCAGCGGCTATCCGCTTTGATGCCGAACAGGTTGAAGCTGAGCTGATCACCGTCACCTTTGATCATGTGACGGCCCCAACCGGTTTCAAGGGCGGCCTGAGCCACCATCAGCCGGGGATCGATGCCGGACTCCGCCGCAATGCGTTCAGCCACCGGCATCAGTTCGGAAACAAAATGCTCCGGAGACTCGAACTGCTCCGGCAACGAGCGGCCCTCTGCCTCGGGGCCACGCGCTGCGGGTTCGGAATCCGCCAGATCCGCAACTTCGCTCATGCGTGCCGGCAGTTCCCCAGAAATCGCGGGCAATGTCCGGTCGTAGTCGCCGATCGATGCTTTATGCTGAGAACCGGGCTGACCATCCGGCGCCATACCGGGTATTTGCTGGCTTAACTGCCGCACCAGCGCCTCGGCCAAACCTGTGCCGGTGCCCCCGGCCATACTCAGGCTGATCTGGCTGTCGAACATATCCCGGTACATTTCACTTTCATTGCTGTTCAGGTAGTTGCCCTCTGCAAATACTTCGCCCGCTTTACGCATGGACTTCAGCATTTCAGACAGAAACAGGCTCTCGAACTGCTTCGCCACCTGCTCCAGAGCAGCCTGTTTGTCTGAACGTGCCTGGGTTTTCAGAGCATTCAGGCCACTGAAGTCGGTATAAACCTGGGCTTGCTGAACACGCGGATCTTGCATGACGATACCTAAATCACTATCAACTCGGCGCGCAAAGCGCCGGCTTGTTTAAGCGCCTCAAGCACGGCCATGACATCGCCGGGCGCGGCGCCAACCTGATTCACGGCCTGAACAATTTCATTCAAGGTGGTGGCCGGGCCGAACTGGAACATCCGTGCCGGATCTTCGGTTACCGCAATCTGGGTGTTCTGCTCCACGGCGGTCTCGCCCTGGGCCAGCGGATTCGGTTGCACCACATCCGGGTTCTCCTGAATGGTGACCGTGAGATTGCCGTGAGTAATGGCGGCCGGGCTAACCTTCACGTTCTGACCAACCACAATGGTGCCAGTGCGGCTGTTGATCACCACCCGGGCCGCTTCCTGGCCGGGGTCCACTTCAATGTTTTCGAGAATCGACAGAAAGCTCACACGCTGGGACGGATCGCGCGGGGCACGCACCGAAACCGACGTCGCATCGTGCGCGTAGGCCATATCCGGGCCAAGCCGACCATTAATCGCCTCGACAACGCGGCGCGCTGTGGTGAAATCCGAACGCAGCAGATTGAAGGTAATGGTGTCACCCCGAGTAAACGGTGATTCCACCTCACGCTCTATGGTTGCCCCATTGGGAATACGGCCGACACTGGGTACGTTAACGGTAATCCTCGAGCCATCCTGCCCCTGGGCACCAAATCCACCCACCACCAGGCTGCCCTGGGCCATGGCATAAACCTGGCCATCCGCCCCTTTCAGAGGAGCCATCAGCAAGGTGCCGCCGCGAAGGCTGTCAGCGTTACCAATAGAAGACACGGTAATGTCCAGTTCCTGGCCGGCTTTAGCAAACGCGGGCAAGGTTGCGCTCACGGTCACGGCCGCCACGTTCGCAAGGTTGGGGTTCACCCCATCAGGCAGGGTAATGCCAAACTGGTTCATCATGTTGCGGAAGGTCTGGTTGGTGAACGGTGCCTTGTCGCCGGTCCCATCCAGGCCCACCACCAGGCCGTAGCCAATCAACTGATTGTTTCTTACACCCTTTACCTGGGCGAGATCTTTGAGCCGGTCCGCCATGGCCGGGGCCGCACAGAGAATCATCGCCACAACTACCGCACTCAGTTTACGAATCATAACGGCCACCACTCACTGTTGAAGAAGCGCGCCAGCCAACCCATCTGATTGGCCTGATCAAAATCGCCGGTGCCACCATAGGCGAACCGGGCATCAGCCACCCGGTTGGAGGCCACCGTATTGTCTGGCTGAATGTCCTGTGGGCGCACCAGGCCGGTCATCCGGATAAATTCATCGCCATTAGTCAGCGACAGCCACTTCTCTCCGCGAACCCTAAGTACGCCGTTAGGCAACACTTCCGTTACAGTCACCGTGATACTGCCCGCCAGGCTATTGCTTTGATCCGCTTCGGCCGAGCCTTCAAAGTCCCGTTCAAAATTCGCCGAGGCGTTCAGGCCAATGTTGTTCTTCCCGAACAAATTGGGCTCCGGAATGCTCAGCTCCTGATCCTTGGTAATCGACGTCTCGGCGTTTTTGCTGGCACGGGTGGATTCCTGCAGCTGAACCGTCAGCACATCCCCCACGTTCAGGGCCTTGGTGTCGCCGTAAAGGTTGTAGTTTCTGGACACCTGATAGATCGACCCGGAATCCGGATCGCGCTGCATCATTGCCTGGGCGCGAACCGGCGCGTAGGCCGGGTCGTCTGGTACCGCTCGCGGTCGGCTCATGGCGGTGCATCCCTGCAGCACAATCAGCACACCCACCAGTGCCAGAGTGGCCAGCCGTTTACTGTGTAACCTGCGTTGAATGCGTTTCATGACTTAACCGATATTGTTGGTGATGAACTGAAGCATCTGATCGGTGGTCGAGACCACCTTGGAGTTCATTTCATAGGCGCGCTGAGTGGTGATCATGTTCACCAACTCTTCGACCACTTCCACGTTGGAAGACTCAATGGAGCCCTGTTCAATGGTGCCCAGGCCCGCAAGCCCCGCTTCACCCTCGGCCGGGTCGCCGCTGGCATTGGTCTGCTTGAACAGGTTGTTACCAATGGCCTGCAGGCCCTGTGGGTTAATGAAATCCACCAGGGTGACCTGCCCAAGGTTCACGGGCGCGGCCTGGTCGTCGGTCACTGCGGTGACCGTGCCATCTTTACCAATACTGATGTTGGTAGCGTTCTCCGGCACGTTGATGTTCGGCTCCAGGGGGAAACCATCCGGGGTGACCACATCACCGTCGGAGTTCAGCTGGAACTGACCATCACGGGTGTAGGCAATCTGGCCATCCGGCATTTGGATCTGGAAAAAACCGCGACCATTGACCGCCAGATCCAGAGGCTGTTCGGTAATCTGAAGATTGCCCTGGCTGAACTGTTTGGCGGTGCCCACAATCCGGACCCCCGTTCCCAGCTGAAGGCCGGAAGGCAGCTGCGTGTTTTCCGTGCTCTGACCACCAGGCTGACGATTCACCTGGTAGAGCAAATCCTGGAACACGGCCCGGTCCCGCTTGAACCCAGTGGTATTCACGTTGGCCAGGTTGTTGGAAATGGTGGACATATTGGTGTCCTGTGCGCTCAACCCGGTTTTACTGACCCAAAGTGCTGGATGCATGGTTTTACTCCTTACCTACCGGTTATCAGTGCGGCGACTTTTTGCCGCTATCCGCCAGCCGGTGGCGTTTGATCATCGTTATCAGAGGTTCTGCAACAGTCGTGCCGTGGCCTCGGAATTTTCGTTGGCGGTCGACATTACCTTCACCTGCATTTCATACTGCCGAGACAGCTGCAGGTTAGAGATCATTTCTTCCACCGCATTCACGTTCGAGCTTTCCAGAAAGCCAGTCGCGACACGCATGGCGCCGTCTGGCGGCTCAGGGCCGTCCAGAGCCTGCTCGGGCTTTCTTCGGATAAAACCGTCGAGCCCTTTCTCGAGGGCATCAGCCGGCGGGTTGACGAGTTTCAGGCGGTCCACTTCAACCAACTGATCGGGCGGCCCACCCACAGGGACGATGGAAATCGTGCCGTCGGACCCAACCTGCAGGTTATCGAAAGGCGGCAGCGCCACCGGGCCACCATTGCCCAGCACCAACTCGCCACCGGGCAGCCGTACAAGGCCGTTAACATCGACTTGCAGGCTGCCGGTTCGGGTAAAGACTTCCTCCCCCTGAGTGTTCTGAACAGCAAGCCAGCCACCACCATCCACCGCCACATCCAGTTTGCGCCCGGTTTCCATCAGGGCGCCTGCGGAGAGGTCTGTGCCAGGCCTTTCGGTCATGGCATAGGCCCGGGTGGGATGATGCTCACCGAACACAGGCATACTGCGCGCCTGGGCAAAATCCTTTTTGAATCCGGTGGTGTTTACATTGGCCAGGTTGTTGGCATGGGCACGCTGGGCCAACATGTTCTGCTTGGCGCCAGACATTCCAATGTAGAGGGCTTTGTCCATGGGCAAACTCCTGCCGGAATTTTGACTGTTTCCAGTCTTCCTGCAGGAGTCATGCCATGTTTATTTCAAGGCGGGATTAGCGGAGGTTGATAATGGTCTGCGTAACCGCATCGGAGGTTTCGATGGTCTTGGCGTTAGCCTGATAATTGCGCTGGGCAATGATCAGGTTTACCAGCTCTGCAGAAAGATCGACATTGGATTCCTCCACCGAGCTGGCTTCAATCGAGCCCAGGGTTCCGGTGTCCGGCGCACCAATGACCGGCTGGCCGGATTCAAAGGTTTCCACCCAGGTGGTATCACCCACCGGAGACAGGCCATCGGTATTGCTGAATGCCCCCAGCGCCACCTGCCCCAGCGACTTCGACTGACCATTGGTGTAACGGGCAAAAATCACGCCTTCACCGGAGACATCCAGCCCGGACAGACGACCGGTGGTGTAGCCGTTCTGGCGCTGATCGTTGACACCAAACGCGGCGCCGTACTGGGTGGTATCGGCGAGGTTAAGCACAAAGGCAGAACTGGTTGCCGGCTCAGGAATCGGGCTGACCACGCTGTCCGGGTCGGCCGGGGGACCATCGGCGCCGTTGGGATCGCCGCTCGGATCTTTGGGGGTCCAGTCTGTGATGATAATTTCGCCGTTGGGATCGCCATTTACCGACTGCAGCTCACCGTCCTGATCGAACGTTGCGGTGTAGGGCGTCTGGTCGGTACCGCCCACCAGCTCACCATCAATCTGCAAATAGACCGACCACTGGCTCTGACCTACCCCGTTGCCCGGCGACGGCTCTTTGACATAGAACTGGGTCAGCTTGTGATCATTACCCAGGCTGTCATAGATCGTGGTTGACGTAGCGTGGTTATAGGTACGCTGGTCTATCGGATTGAACTCGTTCGTTACCGTAAAGGGCGTTGCATCAAAGGTATCCACGAAGTTGGTGGTACCGGCATCTGAGGTCGCCTGGCTGACATTGCGATCGGTGGTAACCAGCACCTCACCCTCAAACGTGGTCGGTGCCGGCAAAGCGCCGGCTGCCGCATCACCATAAGCAATATCGAGCTTATCGCCACCGCTGTGAATAACGCGCAAGCGCTCGGGCGTCAGCGGATCATCGTCGTGATCTACTACAGAAGCTGAAATGGCGTTGTCCGAAGTCGCGTTAATCGCCTTCGCCACATCATCAAGCGAGGACACATTACTCAGGTCCAACGGGATGGCTCCGGAGTTATTGACTTGTAGTTCCAACCGGAAATCACCCGCGGTGGAGACAAAATTGTCGTCCAGACCACCGTCCAGCACCGCCGACGTGGTCGCGGTGGCGGTAACACCGGGGGCCGCGTTGATGGCAGCAGCAGCGTCCCGAGCCGAAGCATTGGCATCAATAGCCGGCACAGAATAATCGGTACTGCCGTCTGAATAGCTGAAGCTAAAGCCCTCACCCCGAAGGCTGCCGATACCAATGGGCGCAAAATCGCGAATGCGCCGCTCCAGCACCGATTCCCGCGAGTCCAGATTCAGACTGGAGGTAAGATTGGTGGTGCGGCGCGGAGCCAGGTTGTCGGTCTGAATCTGCAGATCGCCTCGAATTCCCGAGAGGTTGCCATCGTCGTCAGCGGTGTAACCCTGCACCTTCATGTTCTGGTTATTGATGACAAACCCGTTCTTGTCGATGGTGAACTGGCCGGCCCGGGAGTAGCGGATTTCGCCGCCGTTATTCAGGATAAAGAAACCATCGCCACTGATGGCCATATCCAGACCATTGTCCGTGAAGCTGATGTTGCCCTGACCGAACGACTGGGCCACATCCTGCACCCGCACGCCGTCACCGATCGGATTGGAACCGGAACTGAGAAACCCACTGGCGTAGAGATCGCCAAACTGCACCCGGCTGCCCTTGAACCCTACGGTGCTGGCATTGGCAATGTTATTGCCCGTGACTTCCAGATCCACCGATGCTGCCCGAAGGCCACTCAAACCTGTATTAAATGCCATGACTCATACCTCCTGGTCTGACAGCGGATCAGTTAATTTGTTTGACTTCAGACAGCGGGATAGACCCCATGCCTGCCAGATTCAATGTGACGGAGCCATTCTGACCCAGCGACACACTATCCACATTCGCGCTGACCATGGTTGGCAGCTGCTCCATGCCAGACGGGTAAGACCCCTTGGCCACGATCGTGTAGGGGCCAGGCGGCAAAGCATTGCCGTTTCCGTCCTGGCCATCCCATTGGAACGAAACCACACCGGCCTGGCTGGCACCCATATCAATTTGCCGCACCAGCTCACCGCTCTCGTTCATCACCGACAGGTTCAGGCCACCCGTGGTGGCCGGCACCTGAATAGTCCCGGTGATTTCACCCTCAGCGCCGAGAATACCCACCTGAGACGGCGCCAGCACGGTCTTGCCCACCATGGCCGAGGCCTGCAGGGCCTGGCTGGAACGGAACTGCCCAACCACATCATCTACCCGGCCGGAAAGATTCTGCATTTCCTCAAGGGAACTGAACTGGGCCAGCTGGGCGATGAAGTCGCCGTTGTCCTGGGGCTCCAGTGGGTTCTGGTTTTTCAGCTGGGCCAGCATCAGCTCCATAAAAGCATCTTTGCCCAGCTCGTTGCTTTTCCCGGCCCCAGTGTCCTGCTGGGCCCGATACTGACTCAGCACATCAGAGGCGGCTGCGGAATTCACTGCACTCATGGCTTACTCCCCGTTCTCTTACTGCTGACCCAGCGTCAGAATTCGTTGCATCATAGATTTGGCGGTGTTCATCACATCCACATTCATCTGGAAACTGCGGGATGACGACATCATGTCCGCCATTTCCTCGACCACATTCACGTTGGGGTAATACACATACCCCTCTTCGTCGGCCGCTGGATGATTCGGCTCGTAACGCATTTGCAGCTCGGCATCGCTTTCAACTACGCCCTCAACCCGGACACCGGCACCCGGGCCCTCGTCGGCGTTCATTCCGAAGCCTTGCTGGTCCGGATTCAGCATCGACTGCTGGATGGCAGCAAACACCGGCTTTCGTGCGCGATAGGTCGTCTCCGTGCTGGAGCTGGCAGTTTCGGCGTTGGCAATATTGGATGCAGTGGTATTGAGACGCAGTGACTGCGCGGTCATACCGGAACCGGCGATATCAAAAATATTACCCAGGGACATGACAACCTCCTTCTATCGGGTAAGAGCTGCGGCTCATTCGCCTTTCAGCGCCTTGGTCAGGCCGGAAAACTTGCTGCTCAGAAACTGGAAGCTGGCCTGATAGTCCATGGCATTGCGCATAAACCGGCTCTGCTCGGCCTGGGCATCTACGGTATTGCCATCAATCGAGGGTTGGTGAGGAGTGCGATACAGCAGCTCACCATCGCTACCCGCGCTGGAGGTATCCATATGCCCACTCTGGGTTGTGGTCATACCGAGCCCGGTCATGGAATCCTGGGCTTTTTGCATCATCGCCCGGAAATCCAGATCACGGGCTTTGTATCCCGGGGTGTCGGCGTTGGCCAGATTATTAGCCAACACTTCGGCGCGCTTCACCCGCGCCTGCAATGCGTGCTCATGAATTCCCAGCGCACTGTCGAATGTAATTGCCATCACTGCCTCCAGATCTTTGCACCAGCCAGGCTGAACCTGTGGGATTGCCGGTTGTGCGTTCTGAAATGGATTAAGCAAGCGGGGTGCCAGAATTGAAAAAGCCCGCATTGACGCGGGCTTCAGGGTAGCTTGTACATTAAATAAGCGGCAAAAAAACGTTTCCGCTGGCGGGGGCGGCAATGACTTTCCCCAGCCCGGCTTGCCGCTACCGGCAGCTCAGGTTTCCCAGGTGGACAGCTGCCCGGGCGCCTCCCACCGCGCCACATAACTCCCGGTATCCGGCCTCGGCACCGGGGGTTTTTCACTGGCTATGGTGCCGGTGTACAGAAACCCGATGATCGACTCTCCGGGCTGAAGCCCCAGACCCTCGTGCACCGCAGGATGGTAGGCCACCGGCCCGGTCCGCCACATAGTGCCATAGCCGGCGTCGCTCAAAGCCAGTGACAGAAAACTCATGCCGGCCGCAGCCGACATAACCTGCTCCGCTTCGGGTACCTTCGGGTGATGGTTCGGCGAAGCGATACCGATGATCACCATGGGCGCCCGCTCAGGCGCTCTCCGCGCTTTGTCGCGCTCTTTGTCCGCAGCTTCAGGCGGGCAACAGGCAGCAAAAAGCTCGCCCAGAGCCGCCAATCCGCTGCCCTCTACTACCAGGTAACGCCAGGGCCTGAGCAATGCATGGTCCGGCGCACGCGCCGCGCACCGAAGAGCCTGATCAACAACAGACATCGGTGGTGCCGGCTCCTGCAAACGGGGTTCCGAGGCGCGGTCAAGAATAAAACGGGTTATCGAACTCATACACTCTCGCTGGTGATAGGCTGCATGAATGACAATGAATCGGGGCGGTTCTGCTGAATTGTGAGTTCAAGGCAATACTGTTAATCTTTAGTCGTAGTTCAAACCAACAATTATAAAGCATCGGCAGCATACCATGAGCGACCAGCGGGCATTTCGCAACTTTGCAGAATTCTACCCCTACTACCTCGAAGAGCACAGCGACGTTACCTGTCGCCGCCTCCATTTCGCCGGCAGCTTGCTGGTTCTTCTAGTCGCCCTCTGGGCGGTGTTCAGCGGTAAGCTCATCTGGCTATGGGCTTTGCCGGTAATTGGTTATGGTTTTGCGTGGGTCGGCCACTTCCGATATGAGAAAAACCGGCCTGCAACCTTCAAATATCCGGTCTACAGCCTGATGGGCGACTGGGTGATGTTTCGCGATATGCTGATCGGAAGGATCCGGTTCTGACAATGACCAGCGCAACCACCGAATTACGCACCATGGCCGGCACCAGCGGCAAACTGGCGCAAGGTGACCTGTACGACCACACGGTGGCAATTCCGCCCATGCCTGATTATAACGGGCGGGTACTGGCCTACACGGCAACGGCCTCTATTGTGGTGGCCGGCGTTCTGCAGGGCTTTTTCCCTCAATACCTGCTCTGGATGGTGGCAGCCGCATTAACCTGGCCCCACCTCGCGCACGCGCTGACACGGCGCACGTTTCTGCGTAATTCGCCCCGCATTCGGCAAAAAATGCTGTTTTTTGACTGCATAATCGGCGGTGGCTTTGTCGGGCTCATCGGTCTGGTGGCCATCCCGTCAGTATCGGTCGCCCTTATGCTGATGTTCAGCTGTCTTATTGTTGGCGGTGTCCGCCAATGGCTGCTGGGCACCGTCCTGATGTCAGCCGCCATCGCCGCCGCCGTTGCAACCATGGGCACCGCAACCAGCTTTGAAGCCCCGCTGCTTACCAGCATTGTCGCCATCCTGGGCACCGGCACTTATATCTGCGTTACCGCCTATTACTCCCATCAACAGGCCCGGGCACTCTTGCTGGCCAAAACCCAGATCCAGAATCAGCGAGAGCAATCTATCGCCCTGTCCCACAAGCTCTCCAAATACCTGTCACCCCAGGTATGGCAGTCCATCTTTACGGGCGAGCGCGATGTCCGGCTAGAGACCCAGCGCAAGAAACTCGCCGTGTTCTTTTCCGACATCAAAGGCTTTACCGAGTTGTCTGAAGAAATGGAGCCGGAAGCTCTGACGGAGCTCCTGAATCACTACTTCAACGGTATGTCTGAAGTCGCCCTCAAATACGGCGGCACCATCGATAAATTCGTTGGCGACTCCATCATGGTGTTCTTTGGCGACCCCACCAGCCGCGGGCAACGGGAGGACGCTTTTGCCTGTGTCTCCATGGCTATCGAGATGCGGAAACACATGAAGATCATGCGTCAGAAATGGCGCAGCCAGGGTATCAAAACGCCTCTGGAAATACGCATGGGCATCAGCACCGGATACACAACCGTCGGCAATTTCGGAGCCGAAAACCGGATGGATTACACCATCATCGGCAAAGAAGTAAACCTGGCCAGCCGGCTGGAATCCCTGGCGGAACCCGGAGAAATTCTGGTTTCCTACGAGACCTTTTCGCTGATCAAAGATCGCATCATGTGCCGGGACAAAGGCGAGATCACGGTAAAAGGCTTTGGCAAGCCGGTGCCAATTTACGAGGTGGTGGATTTCCGGCGCGACATGGGGCCAAACCGGAGCTTCCTGGAGCATGAGCACAGCGGTTTTGCCATGTACCTGGACTCCGACAAGATCACCGAAAAAGAGCGCAAAGCCATACTCAGCGCCCTGGAAGACGCAGCCGACCGGCTGCGCCAGGAAGACGATACCGGCTGAGCTGGCCGGCTACTGCCTGACCAGCCTCGGCCCGGGGCCGTCATCAGCGCTGGTGCTGCGCCAGGGATTGATGTCCAACCCGCCGCGCCGGGTGTAACGCGCGCACACCATCAGCGACTCCGGCCGGCACCGGGCCATCAAATCTGTAAACAGAGTTTCAACGCAGTGCTCGTGAAAATCCTGCTTCTGACGAAAGCTCACGATGTAGCGCAACAATCCCGCCCGATCAATCTTCTGGCCGGTATAACGAATAAGCACCGTTGCCCAGTCCGGCTGGCCGGTCACCGGGCAGTTGCTTTTCAGAAGGTGGGAGCATAACCCCTCGCTAACTAGCGGCCCGTCTGCTCCGAGCGATTCCGGCGAGTACTCGTAAACCACCTGTTCTACTGGCTCGTCGTCAATCAATTCGTAGCCTTCCGGGCGCCCGATCGCCGGTGCAGACGCGTCTACACTCAACAGCGTCACATCGACCGCGGCACCGCAGGCGCTGGAGAGGTCCCCGGTTATCGTGTCAGACACCTGCTCTGCCGACGAAAATACCGCCTGGTTCAGGGAGTTCAGGTACAGCTTCAGAGACTTGCTTTCGATAATGGCCGGCGAGGCGGCCGGGAAACGGATTTCTGCCCAGGCAACCACGGGCACCCCGCCCGGCTTCAGCCAGGAGATTTCCCAGGCTTGCCACATATCCTCACCAAACCAGGGCCAGCGGCCGTCTTCCAGGCCAATCCTGCGGCGATTTTCTTCCCGGGCCACCGGAAAAAGCAGCCCAGGGTTGTACTGGTCCGGGTATTCGCTGGATTTGCCCAGCGGTGCATTATCAAGAGCCATAACAATTCCGCAAATGAATCAGTGTCGAATGCCCTTGCCGCGAGCAAGCAGGCGCAAAGCAACCGCAGACAGCAGGACGATGAAAATCAGGATCATACCAAGAGACACGAACGGATTAACGTCCGAAACACCCAGTATGCCGAAGCGGAAGCCATTAACCATATACAGAATCGGATTGATCATCGAAACGCCCTGCCAGAACGACGGCAGCAAATCGATGCTGTAAAACACGCCGCCCAGATAGGTCAGTGGCGTCAGCACAAACGTCGGGACAATAGAAATGTCGTCAAACTTGGTGGCCAGCATCGCATTGATGAAGCCACCGACAGAAAACAGGGCCGAGGTGAGAATTACGGTCACCACCACCATGGGCAGGTTGTGAATGCTCAAACGGGTAAACGCCAGGGACAGTAACGTCACGATCAGCCCGATACTCAAACCGCGAGCCATACCACCGGCCACGTAGCCCCCCAGAATCGTCCAGTTCGGCACGGGCGACACCAACAGTTCCTCAATGCTCCGCTGGAACTTCATCGAGAAAAACGACGACACCACGTTCGAGTAGGAGTTGGTGATCACCGCCATCATGATCAACCCGGGCACGATGAACTGCATATAATCGTAACCGCCCATTTCACCGATGCGCGAACCAATCAGGTTGCCGAAAATGATGAAATAGAGCGTCATGGTGACAGCCGGCGGCAGCAAGGTCTGCGGCCAGATTCGGGTAAAACGGCGTACCTCCCGGGTGACAATGGTGGCAAACGCTGTCCACAGAGCTTGCGGTGTCATGCTGTCACCTCTTTGCTTTGTTTGGTTTCCCGGGCGTTATCCTCAACCATACGAACGAACAGCTCTTCGAGCCGGTTGGCTTTGGTGCGCATACTCAGTACCCGAATGTTACGATTGTCCAGCTCCTTGAACAGGGCGTTCAGGCCCTGCCCCTTGGCAACATCTACTTCAAGAGCGCCATCATCATCCAGGCTGGTGTTGAACCCGGCCAGCTCCGGTGCGCTTTCCAGCGATTGCTCGGTATCGAGCACGAAAGTCTCCACACTCAACTGCTGCAGCAAATCACGCTTGCTCGTGTGCCGGATAATTTCGCCGTGATCGATAATGGCAATGTTACGGCACAAGGCTTCAGCCTCTTCCAGGTAGTGGGTTGTCAGAATAATCGTGGTGCCCTGGCGGTTCATTTCCTCCAGGAACTGCCACATAGAACGGCGCAACTCGATATCCACACCGGCGGTCGGCTCGTCAAGAATCAACAACTTGGGCTCATGCACCAGGGCACGGGCAATCATCAGCCGGCGTTTCATGCCGCCCGACAGCATCCGGGCCGGAGTGTCACGCTTGTCCCACAAGCCCAGTTGTTTCAGGTATTTTTCCGCCGAAACCCGCGCGACTTTCAGGGGAATCCCGTAATACCCGGCCTGGGTAGTTACAATGTCGGCCACTTTCTCAAACTGATTAAAATTGAACTCCTGCGGCACCACACCCAGAGAAAGCTTGGCGCCGGACAGATCCGTGTCGATGTCGTGCCCAAACACCCTCACCTGGCCGCCGGACTTGTTCACCAGCGACGAGACAACGCCCAAGGTGGTAGATTTGCCGGCACCGTTAGGGCCGAGCAACGCGAAGAAATCGCCCTCGCGCACATAAAGATCAATGCCCTTCAATGCCTGAAAGCCATCGCTGTAATTCTTGGTCAGCCCCTCAATTTCCAGTGCGTAGGTCATACACCCCACCGTTGAATAGAAACATGGCTCCGAAGGAGGTTAAAAGATAGAGAGCTATTTGATTGTGGCTGGTACCGGAATTTCAAGGGAGCCGGCCCTCAACCCGGAACGCCCCAAACGCCCAAACTGCGACAGGATTCCAGATAAACCCGGGCCGACGCCCCTATAATGCCGTTACAACAACTTACAAATCGGACACCGGCCACCGGATGCTCCGGGTCAACGCGAAGGGATTGTACGACACACCATGAAACTCGTTCACCTCACTCGTCTTCTCCTGCCCGTTTCCGCAGCCATCGTCATGAGCGGCTGCCTAGATAGCGGCGGCAGTTCCGGGTCTGACGATGCACGCACCGGGCAAATCCACTTTCTCGGTGTCCGTGGCCTGGATTACCAGACCGCCAGCCAGTCCGGCACTACTGACGCTCAGGGCCGGTTCCGCTTCTATCCTGGCGAAACGCTCTCGCTGAAAGTCGGAGACCTGCCCATTGCCGAAGGTATTCCCGCCAGGGACTACGTGACCTTTCTCGAATTTGTGCCCAACCTCCGTTCTGCGCTGCAAACTCCCGGCGTCGACGATGAAGGGCTCAGCAGTCATCAGGTGCGTGAGCGAGCGCTATTCGACGACAACACACTGATGAACCTGTCGCGTTTTCTACTGGCACTGCACTGGACGGAAAATGTCGACGACGACGAAGGCATTGATATCCGGGAGCGGGTTATCGGCCAGCTTAATGCGATACTGGCCGACCCTGACCTGCCCAATACCCTGGACTTCAGCGTTGGTGTCAGTGAATTCACCGCCGAGGAATCACCCGCCAACCGGATTCTGGCCGAAATCTGCTTCTACCCCGAGAATGACCCGCTCTGCGGGCAGCCACCAAGCCCGGAAGAGATCGACAATGCGCCGGTGCGCCCGGTCGATGGTGAACTTGACCCGGACATCGACTACAAAGAAGACCTGGAAGCACTCAGAGAACGCATTTTGCAATCCGTTCGCAACCTGAGCGAGTTCGATAACGAACAAGCGAGAAACTATCTGTCGCGGGAGCTGGCCTCCATCACCCGGGCGTTGTCCCGTCAATACTATCTGTCGCCTGAAGACGCCACACATTCCGCCGGTGACACGGGCATCAAAACCGTTGCAGTGAAAAAAATTGACGGTTCGCCTCAGCTTGCCCAGTTACAGGCCCAGAGCAAACGGCCAACGGATGTCTATATAAACGCCGAAAGCTGGCAGGAAGCGGAAGTCGAATACGTGGTGAACGGCTCGACGGGTGGAGAATCTGAACTTCTGGTCAATTTCCGGCCTGAAGGCACGTACCGCTGGGTTCGTAAACAGATACGCGTTCTTATCGATTGATCAGCTTGCCGATAGACCACCGCGATTCGGCACCGGTTACATCGTATCGGGCCGGGTCCAGACCATCGGTGCCGTGGGGCAAGCACTCACGAACGGTCAGCAGCTCTGCGGCAACCTTTGACTCGTTATAACGCGCCAGGTCAATTACCTTGGCCGATTTAAGCGGGCGTCGATCAGAATCCTGCATCACCATAACGCTTGGCCACAAGCGCCTTCCCGGCGAATGCGACACCACAACCCCACGCTGGCCGTCCGACAACTCCACCAGTGTTCCGGTCGGGTAGACCCCTACCGCCTGAATAAAGGCCTCAACCAGGTCTTCCTGAAACTCGATGTTCCGCATATCGTAAAGCAGCGATACCGCTTTGGCGGGTGTCATGGGCTCCTGGCCGTCCCTGGGCGCAATCAGCGACTCGAAAAACTCGGCAATACCGGCAACTTTTGCCAGCAGTGGAATACGATCACCACGGATGCCTTTGGGAAAGCCAGAGCCGTTGTGGCGCTCACGATGCCCCACCACAACACTCATGACTGCCCGGGACAAGCCGGAGCCTTCCAGCATTTCGCTACCGCGCTCAACGTAGGTGCGGTAGGTCGCGTATTCATCGGCCGACAACTGGTGCTCACGCACAAGCATCGCTTTGGGCAACGTCATCTTACCCACCTGTGACAGCAAACAACCAATCCCCAGGTGGTTCAAAAGCCCCTCATTCAAACCCAGCTGGCGCCCGCACACCAGGGCCCACACACCCGTGTTCAGCGCGTGCCGATAGATAAAGTCGTCATACTGGCGGGTGCGGCTGAGCCACAACAGTGCATTGGGTTGGCGAGTCACGCTCTCAACCATTCGGCGGGTCACTTCTGCGGCCGGCCGCAAATCAGGAACCTGCTCGGCCTGAACCGTCTCGAACATCCGGCTGAGTGCCAACTCGGCATCAGTCAGGAGTTTACGGGAAGTTTTCAGTTCTTTGCGGAGTGGCGTTTCACTCTTGTACTTAACCGGCTCGCGAATGCTCAGAGGCGGCAATTGCACTATTTCCCGGCCACCGGAACGGGCGGCAGATCTGCGCGCGAACGGGCGAACGGATTCCGAACCTACTGAGAGATCTTCACGGGTTTCGGCAACATCGATCATCACCCACTTGCAATGGGAAACAACCGCTTTCAGATCGTTTTCGGTGCGAAGATAAAAACCCTGAATCGGAAAGGGCGTCTGGTGCCAGGGGCGATCCAGATCAGACACAAACATGCCGATCTCAAGATCGTGAACCGCAATCTTCTTTTGACGGACGCCCACTACACACCTCAGGAACAGAGATTATCTTATTGCACCCAGTGTGCCACGTTCCCGGATAGACTCCATTACGAAATCGTAGCCAAGCGTT
The DNA here is from genome assembly GCF_049943275.1 of Marinobacter sp. VGCF2001. Taxonomy (NCBI): domain Bacteria; kingdom Pseudomonadati; phylum Pseudomonadota; class Gammaproteobacteria; order Pseudomonadales; family Marinobacteraceae; genus Marinobacter; species Marinobacter sp. VGCF2001. The sequence continues at coordinate 26,682 of NZ_JBNFVX010000006.1, read as the reverse complement.
ACCCGCCAGCAACAAAGCGTAACCTACATTTTCATCAGGCAACGAAATGTAGCAATGTGACAGGGCTCACACGAAGAAGAAGACAGCCATCAATCTTCCCGGCAGACCGCCTCATCAAAATTCGGCAAACGGGCACTCAAAGACCCTCGCGGCACCTTTCTGGCATAAACAGTATAGGCCACCGCCGATGGCCTGAGATAATCCACATTAACCGACTCACCATCCCTCGTGATTGCTGGACTGGCCGGCTGACAGGACACCAGCAAATCGAATCGGCTGCCAACGTCGGCGACACGCTCCTTTTCATTCGGGGTGTGCACGCTCATGCACAGGGTGTCATCGGTTGCCGGCGCATTGGTTGCAGCATGAATATCCCGCGATTGAACACCACAAGCCCGGATTCCCGCCGCACAATCGCCGGCTTCGGCATGACTCTTATCGGCAATGCGCCATACCCGCTCACTGCACTGGGTTTCCACTTTCATGGTGGTGGCCTGATCACGACCAGGCCACCAGCCGGGGTATTCTGCCGATTGCCAGCTGACCCTTACCTGACGACTCTCCCCGGCAGAATTCTCCGCCGGAAACATCGCATAGTGGGTGAAGTAACTGGCGCAGCCAGTCAACAAAAACACCCACGCCGTCACCACAGCCACTTTTACACTGCCACGGATTCCCCGGCTGGTAAGGCAAGACCTGTCCATTTATTCACGCCCCCTCAATTCTGTGCGCTGACTCGTGCTGCCGCTAGGGCTCGTCACCCGCAAATTGAAGCCCGAAACCTTCAACTGTGCGGCGGACCACAACCATATCAAGAACCGGTGCCGGAACAGGAAGCCCCTGTACCTGAACCGTGACGCAGTCACCAATAGCAGGTTCGAAGTCTTGCTCCCCCACAATGATAAACACGCCACCGTCTGAAATGTCCTGGGTCGAAAAAAGAAACTCACCCAGTTGTTCATGGACCAACTTCACTTTTGCACTCATTGCCGTGCGACTGTGCTCTCTGCGATCACTACCGACCATGCCCGGAAACCCTGCCCATTTGCTGCGTTCTTATAGTCCTATGAAGGATAACACTATTTCCCGGAAAATATCCCTGAAGGGTTATTGACTCATTCGCGGTTAGCAATGAGAATAGTTGTCGTTATTAAATGCCTGTAGCACTCACTCACAGGCGCGCATTTACTCTCAGCCATGCGACATAAAGGATGATCAATATGCGAATGAAGCTTGCCGCAACTGCCGCTATCGCCCTGGCAGCCATGCCGCTCTCCGCCTCCGCCGACGGCGAAGTCAACATCTACTCCTACCGCCAGGCGTATCTCCTGGAGCCCCTGCTCAACGCATTTACCGAACAAACCGGTATTGACGCAAACGTTGTGTTTGCCAAACAAGGCCTGGCAGAGCGCCTGGAGCGCGAGGGTCGCAACAGCCCGGCAGACGTGGTTATGACTGTCGACATCTCCCGCATCAACGAACTGGTCGAGAAAGACCTCGTTGCCGGTGTTGAAACCGATACCCTTCACGACAATATTCCGGAAAACCTGCGTCACCCCGAAGGCAAGTGGTACGCCCTGACTACCCGTGGCCGCCTCATCTTTGCCTCCAAAGATCGCGTTGAAGCAGGCGAAATTACCACCTACGAGCAACTGGCAGACGACCAATGGGAAGGCCGCATCTGTACCCGCAGCGGCAAGCACCCGTACAATATTGCACTGATCTCTTCGATGATTGCCCACCACGGCGAACAGAAGACCGAAGAGTGGCTGGAAGGTGTAAAAGATAACCTTGCCCGCAAACCCCAGGGCGGGGACCGCGACCAGATCAAAGCCATCGCTGAAGGCGTGTGCGACATCTCTATCGGCAACAGCTATTACTACGGCAATATGCTGATGGACGAAAACCAGCGCCCGATTGCCGAGCAGGTAAACCTGGTCTTCCCGAACGCCGAAGGGCGTGGCACCCACGTGAACATCAGTGGTATCTCGCTGACCAAGAGCGCTCCGAACAAGGATAACGCCGTCAAGCTGATGGAGTTCCTGTCCTCGCCGGAGGCCCAGCGCATTTATGCCGAGGCCAACACCGAATACCCGGCCAACCCATCGATTGAACCGTCCGGCCTGGTGGCCGAGTGGGGCAGCATCCACCCGGACGATCTGTCTCTGCAAGAGATCGCCAAGAACCGCGAAGCGGCGGTAAAACTGGTTGATCGCGTTGACTACGACGGCTGATTGCCAGCCTGACAGGCGATAATAAAAAGGGTGTCCTTTCCGGGCACCCTTTTTTGTTGCCCATAAAGATGACCACGGTCATTGCAGGGAAGCGATGCAGTATCTAAAATCGCAACACTTCTCATCACCAATACGATAACGGGAACATCATGGCAGAGGCTGTAACCAGTGCAAACCCGGGGCTTTCCCAACCGCTACTGGCTAAACGAACCTCAAGACGCTGGCTCATCAGCGCCATTGCCACAACCGCTATCGTGGCGCTGCCGGTAATCTCAGTACTGTTTCTTGCACTGTTTCCAGACGAGAACATCTGGCCCCATCTGATTGAAACCACCCTGCCCCGTTACCTGACCACCACCCTCAAACTGATGATCGGCGTGGGTGCGCTCACCCTGTTAATAGGGCTGGCTACCGCATGGACCGTTACCATGTGCGAGTTTCCCGGGCGGAAATACTTCGAGTGGGCACTGCTACTGCCCTTTGCCGTGCCCGCTTATGTCATCGCTTATGTGTACACCAGCTTGCTGGACTACGCCGGCCCGATTCAACGCGCCCTGCGTGAAGTGTTTGGCTGGCAAAACGCCAGCGACTACTGGTTTCCGGAAATACGAAGCCTGGAAGGTGCCATTCTGATGCTCGGCCTGGTGCTTTATCCTTATGTCTACCTACTGGGGCGGGCCGCGTTTCTGGAACAATCCCCCTCGCTGTTTGCCGTCAGTCGCAGTCTTGGTCACTCGGCACTGAGCACGTTTTTCCGGGTGGTGCTTCCTATCGCCCGCCCTGCCATCGCTGTGGGTTTGTCGCTGGTACTGATGGAAACCCTGAATGACTTTGGCACCGTCGATTTCTTTGCCGTACAAACGCTCACCCGCGGCCTGTTCGATACCTGGATGAATCTGGGCAACCTGGGCGGCGCCGCGCAAATCGCCACGACCATGCTCATGTTCGTGGTTATCCTGGTAACGCTTGAGCGATACTCGCGCCGCCGGCAACAACAGTACGCGGCCCGCGACAACCGCGAACCCATTCATCGCTTTACCATGTCTTTCCCGCGCCAGATGATTTGCCTGGTGGTGTGCGCCATCCCCCTGATCTTCGGCTTTATTGTTCCGGGCGCCACCCTGGCCTATTACGCCTGGGAGTATTTTGATGTGAGCTGGAATCCGGATTTCATCCAGAACACGTTCAACAGCCTGTTTCTCTCCAGCGCGGCCGCCATGACCACCCTGATTATTGGCGTCACACTGGCTTACAGCCGGCGCCTTCACAACACTCGTGGTATGCAGGTTCTCATGCGCCTCTCCAGCCTTGGCTACGCCATGCCTGGTGCCGTACTGGCGGTTGGCGTTATCGTTCCCCTCGCCGGCTTCGATAACTGGCTGGATTCTCTGATGCGAGACTATTTTGGCGTTAGCACCGGCCTTCTGCTCAGCGGGACCGCATTCGCTCTGGTGTTCGCCTATACCGTTCGCTTCCTGGCAGTGTCGGCCGGCAGTATCGAAAGCGCGCTCCAGAAAATCACGCCCAGTATGGATATGGCCTCCCGCTCGCTGGGCCACACGCCCGGCAAAACGCTGATCAATGTGCACTTGCCGATTCTCCGGGGAACACTGGTTACTGCGGCTCTGGTGGTGTTTGTGGACTGCATGAAGGAACTGCCCGCCACGCTGATCCTGAGGCCCTTCAACTACGAAACCCTGGCCACCTATGTGTACCAGTTTGCCTCAGACGAACGCCTGTACCACAGCGCTCTGCCGGCACTGATCATCGTCGTCGCCGGCATCATTCCGATCATCCTGATGAACCGTTCCATATCCAATTCCCGCACCATGGCCTGAGCACCGCAAAAAGCCCCGGCCAGACACAAAAAAGCCCGGCAAACCGCCGGGCTTTTTTGTTCATCAACGCCGCGCCTTACTGCCAGATGACCGGCTGCTTCTTGGCGTACCAGCTGTCGACTTTCTCCTGATAGGCATCTTCCACCACGTTACGCTTGAGCTTGAGCGTGGGGGTGAGAAAGCTGTTCTCAATAGACCACTCATCACTGACAATGGTGATGAACGCCAGCCGCTCGTGAGGATCAACCGTTTTGTTGACGTCCCGAATCAGCTGTTTGAAGCTCTCTTCCAGCTCTTTTCTGAAGCCCTCGTCTGCCGCTTTCGGGCGAATTTCCTCACCCAACACCACCAGCGCGTGTGGCTGGGTCTGGTTGGCACCGGACACACAGACCATCTCGATGGCATCGTGGGACATCAGCTGATTCTCAATCGGCGCAGGTGCAATGTACTTGCCTTTGCTGGACTTGAAAATTTCCTTGATGCGGCCGGTCAGCTTCAGGCGACCCATCTCGTCAATCTCGCCCTTGTCACCGGTGCGCAGGAACCCGTCGTCGGTGAAGGTTTCCCGGGTTTTTTCCTCGTCCTTGTAATAGCCCACCATGGTGGCCGGGCTCTTTACCAGCACTTCACCCTGCTCGCTGATTCTCACCTCCACACCGGGCAAGGCTTCGCCCACGTAGCCCGTGCGAGTGCGACCGGGTTTGTTCATATGGGAGTAGGCGAAGTTCTCAGACATACCGTAGCCTTCAAGCAGCTCCAGCCCAAGGTTGCGATACCAGTCGAGAACGTCGTTCGACAACGGCGCAGAACCAGACCCCGCCAGCTTGACCTTGTCCAGCCCCAGCCCCTTGAGTACTTTCTTTTTGATCAGCTTGCTGACCACCGGAATCTTCAGGAGCCGCTCCAGCTTCTGCTTGGGCACTTTCTGCAGAACACCATGCTGGAATTTCACCCACAGGCGCGGTACCGACAGGAACAAGGTTGGCCGTGCACGCTGGAGGTCTTGTACGAACGTATCCAGCGACTCGGCAAAATACAGCTCGAAACCGGAATACAGAGAACCCAGCTCCACAAAAGTACGCTCGAATACGTGGGCCAGCGGCAAGTAGGACAACATCCGCTCACCGGGGCCAACGCCAAGAGTTTCAATACCACCGGCCGCAGCAAAGGCCATGTTATTGAAGCTCAGCATGACGCCTTTCGGTCGCCCGGTACTGCCCGAGGTGTACACGATGGTGGCCAACTCTTCCGGATCGCGCTCGACCTTTTCTTCCAGCGCCGGATACTTGGCAACAATATCGTCCCAGGTCTCGAAATCATTGGGCGGGCTCAGCGGGTAGGAAATGCAGCGAACAGACTCCGGCACACCCGGCTTCATGGCGTCCCAGTCATCCAGCTTACCCACGAAGAGCACATCGCATTCAGCGTGGTTGAGAATGTAATTAACGGTATCCGCGTTCAATGTCGGATACAGCGGCACAGAGATGTGGCCAGCCATCCAGATGGCCCAGTCTGTCATCACCCACTGGGCGCAGTTCTTGGAAATCAGACCAATCCGGCTTTTCTCCGGCAGGTTCAGCGATTTCAGATACGCAGCCATCCGGCGCGCTTCATCCACGGCCCGGCCCCAGGTGTACTCAACTACCTGACCATTGCCGATGGGCTGTGTCATGTATAGGGAATCGGGGCTGGTGGCCTCCCAGTGGTAGACCATATCCAGCGGGAGCTTTGTCGTTGTATCCATGGACCTTCCTGATTTGTCGTTATAGTTTGGATTCGCTGAGTCGCGTTCTCGTATTATTAGACTTTGGTATCGTATTTCAACACATCTGAGCCCGTCAAAACGTGATCCGTGCAAAATAAATCGCTTTTGCAACTTACTCACCATTGCTTTGAAGAATCTGCCCCCTGCGCTACACCGATTGGCCTGTGGCTGTGGTAAACTTGCGCACCTTGAATTTTTGCCCCCGTTTTCGCGGGAAAAAAACAGAAACTGACTCGGAGATGGGCATATGGCCAAGAAATCCCTGCGCACGCTAATTGGTGCCTCGCTGCTGGCCGCAGCCGGCCTGGTTCAGGCAGACGAGCCACGCGTTGTTGCGATTACCCAAATTGTTGAACATCCGGCACTGGATGCCGCTCACCAGGGTGTGAAGGATGAGCTGGCTGAACGCGGTTACCGTGAAGGCGAGAATCTCCGCCTGATGCACGAGAGCGCCCAGGGCAACAGTGCCATTGCCTCGCAGATTGCCCGCAAATTTGTCGGCGAGAGCCCGGACGTGATCGTTGCGATTGCCACGCCATCGGCCCAGACAGTGGCTGCGGCAGCGCGCAACATACCGGTGGTGTTCTCGGCGGTGACTGACCCGGTCGCGGCCAAACTGGTGAAAAGCTGGGAAGCCCCCGGCGCCAACATCACCGGTGTAAGCGATATGCTGCCCATCGAAAAGCATCTGGATATGCTTCAGCGCGCCATGCCAGATGCCAAGCGTATCGGCACCGTTTACAACCCGGGCGAGGCCAACGCCGCAGCGCTGATCGAGCTACTGGAAGAGCGTTTGCAGGCCCGTGGCATGGAACTGGTCAAAGGCGCAGCCACCAAGACCTCCGAAGTACTGGGCGCGGCCCGCTCTCTGGTCGGCAAGGCCGACGCCATCTACCTGACCACCGACAACACCGTGATCAGCGCGGCAGAGGCGGTGGTTTCCGTGGGCGAGCGGGCTGACATTCCCGTGTTCGCCGCAGACACGGCCACCGTAGCGCGCGGGGCTGTCGCGGCCCTGGGCTTCGACTATTACAACCACGGTCGCCAGACGGGCGCCATGGTTGCCAGAATACTGGAAGGTGCCGGCACAGCCGATATGCCGGTTGAGACTATGGAAGAGCTGGATCTGTTCGTGAATCCAGCCGCCGGTGAGCGCATGGGCATCACCCTGCCCGACAGCCTCATCCAGGACGCCAAGGAAGTCGTCACAAACGACAAGTAACGCCTGACCAACACGGGCGGACCCCAAAAGGGCCCGCCCGTTTTCTTTCACGGTGAAAAATTACCCATGCTCAGTGAAATCGCTTTTTACGGTGCTCTCGAAACCGGCCTGATCTACGGTCTGGTAGCCTTTGGTATCTACCTCTCGTTTCGTGTACTCGACTTCCCCGACCTGACAGTAGACGGCAGCTTTCCATTAGGCGCCGCCGTTGCTGCCATGCTTATCATTGAAGGCTGGAACCCCTGGCTGGCAACCGGCTGCGCTGCACTGGCCGGCATGGCTGCCGGTGCCGTCACCGCCCTTCTGAATGTAAAACTCCACATCCTGAACCTGCTGGCCTCTATCCTCACCATGATTGCGCTTTACTCGGTTAACCTGCGCATCATGGGTCGGCCCAACGTGGCTCTGCTCACCGAAGACACCGTATTGACTCCCTGGTACGACCTGGGAATGGCCTTCCACCAGGTACCGGTAGTGCTGTTTACACTGGTGGCCATTGCCTCACTGATTTTGCTGTGGCGGTTCATGAAATCCGAAACCGGCCTGGCCATGCGCGCCACCGGCGCCAACGCCCGCATGGCCCGCGCCCAGGGCATTGCCACCGGCGGCATGATTGTTCTCGGCGTGGCCCTTTCAAACGGCCTGGTGGGTATGGCCGGCGCACTCTTTGCCCAGAGCCAGGGTGCTGCCGACGTTACCATGGGCGTTGGGGTTATCGTTATCGGCCTGGCGTCTCTGATTGGCGGTGAAGCCGTCATAACACCTTCTACGGTGGTTCGCGCGCTGTTGGCCTGCGTTGTCGGTGCCATCATTTACCGCCTGGCTATTGCTTTCGCCCTGAACGCCGATGCCCTGGGCCTGCAGGCACAAGACCTGAACCTGATTACTGCGGTTCTGGTAACCCTTGCCATTGTGTTGCCCGGCGTTCGTACCAAGATCGTCAGCCGCTTCACCAGCAAAAAAGCCTGAGGAGACAACATGATCAGCGCAACCGATCTGCGGCTTACCTTTGGTAAAGGCACACCGCTGGAGAACCCCGCCCTTCGAGGCATGAGCCTGACCGTTAACCAGGGCGAGTTTGTGACCGTCATTGGCAGTAACGGCGCCGGAAAATCCACATTCCTGAACGCACTGGCCGGCGAAGTCATGGTCGACAGCGGCCAGATTATCGTGGACAACCTTGACGTTACCCGCCTGCCCACGCATAAACGGGCGGCACGGGTGGCGCGGGTGTTCCAGGACCCATTGGCCGGTACCTGCGAAAACCTCTCGATTGAGGAAAATCTCGCACTGGCCATCAAGCGTGGCCAGCGCCGGGGCCTGACCAGCGCGGTGAAAAAACAGTACCTCGGGCAATTCCGGGAAAGCCTTTCGACACTCAAGCTCGGGCTGGAAAACCGTCTGGGCGACAAGATGGGCCTGCTCTCTGGCGGACAGCGACAGGCCGTCAGCTTGCTGATGGCGAGCCTCACGCCGTCGAGCATTCTACTGCTGGACGAGCACACCGCCGCGCTGGACCCGAAAACCGCCAACTTCGTGCTGGAACTGACCCAGCAGATCATTGAAGAGCAGCATCTGACTGCCCTGATGGTCACCCACAGTATGAAGCAGGCGCTGGAGGTAGGCGACCGCACAGTCATGCTGCATCAGGGCCAGGTGGTGTTCGACATTGCCGGCAAAGACCGGGACGGGCTCGAAGTGAAAGACCTGCTCGGCCTGTTCGAAAAGCAACGGGGGCTGGAAGTCGACGACGACAGCTTGTTGCTGGGATAAACGAAAAAGCGGGGCTCTTACACCCCGCTTTTCTTTTTCTGCCAGACGATTAGTGCCCGTAGATACGCAACGCGGTATTGTTCACGGCCAGGTCGTCCATAAACACAGTACCGATCGAGTGCTGGCCGACAATCACCTCTTCAATGCCAACATCGGCACGAAATACCGGCATATCGATCGCCAGGGCATCGCCAGTACCGGCCTGCCTTGTTCCCCTATACACATCCAGCTCAACTTCCGCGAAAAGGTCCAGCGGGCTCGGCCGGCGAAGATCGTAATCCGCTCCGGTAATTTGCAATCCCCGTACACCCATAGCCAGGAACGGCACATCGAAGTTCATCACTTCAATGGCAAACGCGCCGCGGAAGTTCAGCACATCGGTGGCGGTGTCGATTTCAATAGACGTGCGCCCCACAACCCCCTCTGCGAAGAAGTTATTCATCAACAGGGTCTGGTTATTACTGCCATCCGTGCTCAGCAATTCCCAGGCACCGGTGGTGATGCGAAAATCCACCGCCGAAAACTGGATCGGCAGAATGTTGATCACCGCATCGCCATCCGAGTACACATCGATATCGACCTTGATATTATCGAGCTTATCAGAGGCAGAGGTACCCGCGAGGCCGCTATAGCCGAAGAAGTCGGTGCGCTCCGCACCGCCAATGCTGATATCGCTAACCGACAAAGAGCCCTCATCTGTATAGATAAAGCGACCGATGTCGACCTTGGTTTCCAGTTCAATGGTCACACCGGCCTGGCCGGTGATGTTGCCCATCGTGGTTTCATCTAACGGTTGAAACGCCAGGGCCGCCGGGGGCGCCCCGGCGATGCACAGCGCAAGAACGGTAGGTTTCAGGCCTTTCATTGTTCTTTTCCTTTTATAGTCGTTATCACTTCCTGTGGGCCACTACAGTGTTACGACGCCACGCTAACACTTTACCGACACGTCGTTTTCGGATACGTGCAGAAGTCACAAAAACCTGTATTCCAAAACGGTTATCTCGAGCACTTTTTAACCACAATATGTAGTAATGATCACAGAAAGCGGTCGTGGTGCGGGCTGCGGCATTTTCAAGAAGTTTTCCATTGATTTTCTTAGCCCTCAAACGCCAATCAATAGTTGCTCTCTTATTCACAGAACACTATATCCTGTTATACTTCATCGTAATTGAGCCCACATATAGGGCCTCTACGCCAAGATCTACCAGAAGTCAATGAGTAGAAAAGCGGGCTATACCCACGCTCGCAGCGTGTATCGACAGCAGATTTCGGGCATCACGGGTAGTTTTTCGAAAGAGCCCAACCACCATATATAGTGGTTGATCTTTGGTCGGGCCCAGACAGTACCGCAAACGCATGACGACACAGCGCCATAAATGGCGCTTTCGAACAGAGACAGACTGAAAACCGAGGGTGGCAATGAACGCTAAGGCACAGGCAGTGATCAACACGATTCCCATGCAGGAAGCTTCGCTGGATATCTGGAACAGCAAATACCAGCTGAAAACCAAAACTGGGGAGGCCGTTGATAAAGACATCGACGCAACCTACGAGCGCGTGGCCAAGGCACTGGCTGAAGTTGAGAACAAGAATGTACGCAGCAAGTACATGAAGGAGTTCCTGTGGGCGCTGCAAAACGGTGCCATACCGGCTGGCCGCATCACCTCCAATGCCGGTGCCGAAGCACACAAGCCCGCCACCTCCACAATTAACTGCACGGTGTCTGGCACCATCGACGACTCCATGAACGACATCCTGGAGAAAAACCACGAAGCCGGCCTTACGCTCAAAGCTGGTTGTGGTATCGGCTACGAATTCTCTACCCTGCGCCCGCGGGGTGCCTACGTCGCTGGCGCTGGTGCCACCACCTCCGGCCCGCTGTCGTTCATGGACATCTTCGACCGTATGTGCTTCACCGTGTCGTCTGCCGGTGGCCGCCGCGGCGCGCAGATGGCCACGTTCGACGTGCACCACCCGGATGTCATCGAGTTCATCCAGGCCAAGCGTGAAGACGGCCGCCTTCGCCAGTTCAACCTGTCCCTGCTGATCACCGAAGACTTCATTGAAGCCGTGCGCAACGGCGACGACTGGCACCTGTCGTTCCCGGTCACCCAGAAAGAAGCCGACGACGAAGGCCTGGACCTGACCGACGCCAGCCAGTTTGTGTACCGCGACTTCCCGGTACAGGAAGGCTACGTCGTCAACAACGAAGGTAAAGTGGCCTGCCGCATCTACAAGACGGTGAAAGCCCAGTTCATCTGGGACACCATCATGACCAGCACCTACGACTATGCCGAGCCAGGGTTCATCCTGATCGACAAGGTTAACCAGATGAACAACAACTGGTTCTGCGAGGACATTCGTGCCACCAATCCCTGCGGCGAGCAGCCTCTGCCCCCTTACGGCAGCTGCCTGCTGGGCTCGGTGAACCTGACCAAATTCGTAGACTACCCGTTCACTGAAAAGGCCAGCTTCAATTACGAGAAGTACCGCAAAGTGGTGGGCACCTTTACCCGGATGCTGGACAACGTGGTAGAGATCAACGGCCTGCCGCTGGCCGAACAGCGCCACGAAATCACCTACAAGCGCCGTCATGGCATGGGCATTCTGGGCCTGGGTTCTACGCTTGCCATGCTGCGTATGCCTTATGGCTCTGACGAATCCGTAGAATTCACCGAAGAAGTGGTTCGGGAAATGGCCGTGGAAGGCTGGCGCCAGTCCCTGGCCCTGGCTGAAGAGAAAGGCCCGGCACCGATCATGGAAGACGAATTCGAAGTCACGCCGAAAATGCTGAACAAGTGCCCGCAACTGGCCGATGACGGCATCAAGATTGGCGACAAAGTAAAAGGCAAGGTACTGCACGCGAAATACAGCGCCTACATGGCCCGCATCGCCGAGGTAGAGCCGGAGCTGGTGGCCAAGCTGGCCGAGCAAGGTGGCCGTTTCACACACCACACCTCCATTGCACCCACCGGTACCATCAGCCTGTCGCTGGCCAACAACGCCAGTAACGGGATTGAGCCGAGCTTCTCGCACCACTACGCACGGAACATCATCCGTGAAGGCCGTAAAACCAAAGAGAAAGTGGACGTATTCAGCTTTGAGCTGCTGGCCTACCGCCATCTGGTCAACCCGGGCGCCATGCCGTTCTCCGACGACGAAGACAAGAAGCTGCCGAGCTACTTCACCACGTCCGACGATGTCACGCCAACCCAGCACGTAGACATCCAGGCGGCCGCGCAGAAATGGGTAGATTCCTCCATTTCCAAAACCGCCAATGTTCCGACAGAATTCGCCTATCCGGATTTCAAGGGCATCTACCTCTACGCCTACGACAAGGGCCTGAAAGGCTGCACCACCTTCCGCTTCAACCCGGAAGCGTTCCAGGGCGTATTGGTGAAAGAGAAAGACCTTGAAAACACCCTTTACGAATTCACCCTGGATGACGGCAGCAAAGTGACCCTGCGCGGTAACGAACAGGTAGAATACGACGGAGAAACCCACACCGCCGCCAACCTGTTCGATGCGTTGAAAGAAGGCACTTACGGCAAGTATTAATCCGGGACCGACAAACAGGAATACCAACATGACAGTGAAAATCAGCAACCAGATCGTCGGCTACCGGGTAAAGAAGGCCGACACGGAAAATACCGGCGAACAGCCCGCAGCCGCTGCCGCGGATTCAAAGCCGGTATTGATGAATGAAAACATCGAACGCCCGGATTTCTTGCTAGGCACTACCTACAAGATCAAACCGCCCGTGGCCGAGCACGCGATGTACATCACCATCAACGATATCCTGCTGAACGAGGATACCGACCACGAAACGCGTCAGCCGTACGAAGTGTTCATCAACTCCAAATCCATGGAGCACTTCCAGTGGGTCATCGCGCTCACCCGCGTTATCTCTGCCGTGTTCCGCAAAGGCGGTGACCTGACCTTCCTGGTGGAAGAGCTGCGCAGCGTGTACGACCCCAACGGCGGTTACTTCAAGAAAGGCGGCGTATTCATGCCCTCGCTGGTGGCCGAAATCGGCGCTGTGATCGAGAAGCACCTGAAGGCCATCGGCCTGCTGGAAAGCGACGAACTGAGCGAAACCACCAAACGCATCCTGGCGGAAAAGCGTGCCGAGTTCGAAGCCACCCAGAACAAGGCCACCAACGACGATGCCAGCAGCGACTACCCAGCCAACGCCACCATGTGCGGCAAGTGCAGCACCAAAGCGGTGATCGTCATGGACGGCTGCGCCACCTGCTTGTCTTGCGGTGACAGCAAGTGCGGCTAACGTAAACAGCCGCTGAGTTGCAAAAGGCCCGGTTGCGAACGCATCCGGGCCTTTTTGTTGGTGAAAAGCTCAGATAGCGCTTCGTTATTTGCGAAAATGCGGCTATGGCGATATTACTAACCCGAATCTGGCTTGTTTCTTGGAAAGGGGTGTGAATTGGAAAGGAGTCTTATGACTGAGCATTTCGGATCTTGTTTGTGTGGCACCGTAAGTTTTAAGGTAAAAGGCGAGTTCGATAGCTTTTATCTTTGCCATTGCCAGCATTGCCAAAAAGATACGGGGGCGGCTTATGCGGCAAACCTGTTCTCACGGACAGCTAAACTGGTCTGGCATTCGGGCGCTCATGCGGTTACTTCCTTTACGCTTCCAGGCACTCGTCATAATAAGAGCTTTTGTCAGTTGTGTGGCTCAGCGTTGCCAAGCTCTCACACATCAGGTTTGCTCGTCGTTCCCGCAGGGTGTTTAGACACTGAAATCTCTTTGTCGCCAACCGCGCACATCTTCTCAAACAGCAATGCTGCCTGGGATAAGGAGTTAGAAAAAGTGCCGATGTTTGAGGGGCTGTCAGATTGAGGGACCATCCCTTTTCCGGCACCTGGCGCCGCTGGTGGTGTTTTCCGGGTATCTGGTTTACACACGGCTGTTTATTGAGCGCGAGGGCTGACACGGCGAACCGCCCCGCCCTCCTTTGATGGCCTCAGGTGCTTAATAAGCGCCTTCGCTGTAGATCAGCTCGTAGCTGTGGCTGTAGATTTCCAGAATGTTGCCGAACGGGTCTTCCATGTAGATCATGCGGTAAGGCTTTTCGCCTGGATAGTAATAGCGTGGCTTTTCCATCCGGCGCTTGCCGCCTGCGGCCACGATGCGCTCGGCCAGCTCTTCCACGTTCGGGTCTTGCACGCAAAAATGGAAAATGCCGGTTTTCCAGTACTCGAAATTGTTCTCCGGGTTCTCCTGGTTCGGGAACTGGAACAGTTCCACGCCAATTCGATCGCCGGTCGACAGGTGCGCAATCCGGAAACTGCCCCACCCTTTGCCGAAGACGTCGGTGCACATCTCACCGATGGCGCTGTCGTCTTCTTCCACGTCGGTCGGCTTCATAATCAGGTACCAGCCCATCACTTCGGTGTAGAACTTCACGGCCTGGTCCAGATCCGGAACAGAAATACCGATGTGCGAAAAGTTTCTCGGATAAACGTTGTTCATGGTGCGCTCCTCGTTGATGACCAAGTCCAGATTACAAAGCGCAGGAGATAACGTAAAATGATCATTTGTGATCATATTGAGCATATTCTGTAATGATAAATACCACCTGGTTACGTACCTTCTGCACGCTTGTAGACGTCGGCCATTTCACCCGGACGGCGGAACGCCTGCACATGACCCAGTCCGGCGTCAGCCAACACATACGAAAGCTGGAGGAGCAGTTGGGCAGCCAGCTACTAATCAGAGAAGGTAAACAATTCCGGCTGTCGGAAGCCGGCCAAAGGCTTTACGTTGAAGCTCAGGACATTCTGCTGGCGCTGTCAAATCTGCAACGAACCATCGGCGAAGACCCGCCCTATGAGGGGGAGGTGCGGATCATGTCGCCCGGCAGCGTGGGGCTTAAGCTGTACCCCAAGCTGCTGGCCCTGCAAGCCAGGCACCCGAAGCTGGTGATTGATTACCGGTTTGCTCCGAATCAAGACGTCGAACAGGCCATTGCCAGCTCACGGGTGGATATCGGCTTCATGACCGCGCGCTCCACGCTTCCCGAGGTGCAAAGCACCGCCATTGCCGAGGAATCGCTGCTACTGGTATTGCCTGCAAGTGCGCCAAACATGGATTGGGACACGCTCATGGGCCTGGGCTTTATCGATCACCCTGATGGCAGCCATCATGCCAGCCTTTTGCTGGGCGCAAATTATGATGAATTTCAACACAGCAGCCTCTTTCCGCGAGCGGGATTCTCTAATCAGATTGGAATGATTCTGGAGCCGGTCAGCCTGGGGCTCGGGTTTACGGTGTTACCCGCTCATGCCGTAGAGGCCTTCCCCCGCACGGAAACCGTCCGGGCCGAATACCTGGAGAACCCGGTCAGCGAGACTCTGTATCTGTGCACCCATCGCCAGCGAGTGCTGCAGAAGCGATTGGAGACGGTCATCTCGCATTTAAAAGTGTGGCTTCAGTAAGTCGCGCGATTCGATATACTGGAGGCTTTAAAGATTTGTCTGGTTTTTTTACACCGGAGTGAAATCGTTACTGAAAAATCTTTACAGGTTAATGGGTTAGGAATTGGCCTATCTCTTGCTGGAGTTTTTTCGCACCAAAACAATCTAAATAAGGAAGTTATTATGCGGAAAATCATAGCTCTTGTTGGCCTGACCTTATCTATGCAGGTAAACGCCGCTTTAATCGCTGAGTATGATCTGGCGACAACCCCCAATAACAGCACAAATGTGGCGGCAACGTTTGTCGAACCAGGTTTTACTGCAACCGACCTGATCCTGAACAACGCTTCGTCAACAACCGCTTCATTCTCCAACCATTTTTACCACAACGGTTGGGATAGCACGCTTAATACCAGCAAGTATTACGAAACGACGATTGGAAACGCCAACAATTTCAGTCTGTCCAAAGTTGATTTTTCTATGGAAAACACCGGGGGAGCATCAACATACTGGCTAAGATCCAGCCTGGATGGCTTTAGTGCAGACATCGCAAGCGGTAGCTTTCTCAACGGGCTTGTTACCAATTTCAGCGTAAACCTTGCAGCCCTGGGCACGCTGTCGGCGCCCGTAACCTTCCGCTGGTTCGTTGCTGGCCCCTCAGTTTCGGGGTTTGCCAACCACGAAATTCCGGGCACTGGCGGTGGGTTAGCTGATGTTGGCCAGGATCTCGGGTTCTATGGCCAGGCAGTGTCCGTGCCCGAACCCGGTTCGCTGCTATTGTTGGGTCTTGGACTTGCCGGCCTGAGTTTTGCGAGAAAGACGAGAGACACCGCCTGATCCAGGGCGTTCCGAGCACGGCAGCTCTGATTCGACATAGAGTTGCTGTGCTGTTCAATTTCCTTGCCCTGCCCCTCGCCATTTCAGCAATATCCGCATAGAGTAGCTCCGCCAATTCATTATTGACGGAACCCAGTCATGTTTAAATCCATCGCCCTGTCCGGGCTTTTGGTCATTCTGGCGGGGCTGATTGCCTTTCAGTATTACATTACCTCAGTGCCAGGGCTTGAGCCTCCCATCTCGGCTACGGATGCCCGTTACGTCGATGACGACAACTCGTTGCTTGTGTCGCTGGTCGGCAGCAGCGGCCAGGTCTTTACTATCGGGCTTCGTGGCGAGATCCTCGATAGCCCGGAGGAAACCGCATTGTTTTTTATCAGCCACCCGGACCTGGTGCCCTATGTTTACTGGCCGGGGTTGCGCAGTAACGATGAAAAGCGTGTGATGAAGTTGCTGAGCCGCTGGGCGCAGAACCTGGATGACCCGGCAGCGGTGGCAGCCCGTTTCACCGGGGCGGAGCAGAAAACAACCGCACCGGATGCAGAAGCCACGGCGTATCAAATCTATTCAGTGTTAAAGAGCAGGAACTGATCCGCTTCTCATCCGATCAAGCACCGATACGCATTCATTAACGGGGAATTTATGAAAAGCTGGCTGCTTCTTGGCTTTGCCATTGTGGCTGAAGTGGTTGCCACATCGGCATTGAAATCCAGTAACGGGTTTACCCGACTGATGCCCAGTACCATCGTTGTTCTGGGTTACGGGGTGGCCTTCTACTTTCTCGCCCTGGCGATCAAGACCATTCCGGTGGGCATAGCCTACGCAGTCTGGGCTGGCCTGGGGATTGTATTAATATCGCTCATCGGTTGGTTGATGCTCGGTCAAAAGCTGGATTTTCCTGCGGTTGTCGGTATGCTGCTGATTGTGGCCGGCGTTCTGGTCATCAACCTGCTTTCCAACACAGGTGCACACTGAACTGATATGAGTACCGTCACTTCGATCACCCTTCGTAAATACCGGATTCAGGATTTGAGCCCGGTGGTCCGGCTGTTCACCGATTCCGTGCATGAGCTTACGGCGGGCGCTTACGACGAAACCCAGCGCTATGCCTGGGCATCGCGCACGCCCCACCTGGATACGTGGCGCGAGCGGCTTGAGTCAATGGAAACGCTGGTTGCGGAAGAAGGCTCGGATCTGGCTGGCTTTATTTCCTATGAAAAAAGTGGCCATATCGATCTGGTATTCACGGCGCCAAACTTCGCCCGCCGGGGCATTGCGTCTGCCCTGTACCACGAGGCCGAACAGCAGCTGAAAGCCCTGGGGGTAAAAGAGCTGAGCACCGAAGCCAGCGTAGTTGCACGCCCTTTCTTTGAACGCCACGGCTTTGAAGTGGTCGACGAACAACGGGCAACCCTGCGCGGTGCCCAGTTCCTGCGCTATCTGATGCGCAAGAAACTGGACGACTGACCCGCCATCATGCGGGTTCTGTGGCTTCGGCTGCCAGCGCCCGCACACGCTGGAAATCCTCCTCGGTAAACACGCCATTAACGCCAGACACGGCCGCCAGCTCCATGCCGTGTTTGAGCCCGAGCTTGTAGATTTCCCGCACCTTTTCCCACTCGATGTTCCGGCCCAGGGTAAAGTTTTCAAAACGGGCTTCGAGCGCCAACACGATGGTCTCGGCCAGGCAGGCATAGGCGATGCCTTTGGGCAGGCCGATGTCCTTCATGCGGACCTCACCCGGCAACTGAATTTCTCCGGATTCAATCACCAGAACATCCGGCCGCTTTGCCACGTCTTCAGCCGGAATATCCAGTGGGCGAGCGACATCGGTAATCACACACCCCGGTTTCACACGCATGATATCCAGAATCCGTTTTCCGGCGCCGGAGGTGGCGGTAACCACCATGTCCATGTCGGACAGATCGCGGTCGGTCGTGGCCGCCACATGAACTTTGGCGCCCGGGGTTTCCAGCTCAATGCTCTCTTTCAATGCCAGCAGTTTTGCGGCCTCGGGAGCCACCAGATAGATTTCGTCCACCGCTTTGGCCAGCAGCCGGGCGCAGACGGAGCCAATGGCCCCGGTAGCCCCTACCACCATGGCATTTCCCGCCATTTTACCGCTTTGCCCGATGCTGACACGGCCCACCTTTCTTGCCGCATCGTGGGCGGCCCAGAGGGCACCAGATGCGCTGTAGCTGTTGCCCGTGGTGATCGGCAGCGGCGCGCGCTTGGCAACGGTAATGCCGGCATCGCCAACGACTTTGGTGAACGCGCCCAGGCCCATAATCTGGGCACCAAGCTTTTTCGCCAGTTTTGCGGCAGCCAACAGCCGGCTGTAGGTAAATTCGGGATCATGGGCCATGATTTCCTTGGGGGTGCCCCCCACGGTAATCAGCCAGCCCTCCACCTCGTCGCCGGTGGGTGATTTTATGCCCGACACTTTGGAATAAATAAACGGTGGCGTATAGGCCACCGCTTTTTCAACCAGATTCATAACCGTCGCCGGGGAGACGTTGGCAATCCAGTCCAGCGGTGGTGTTTTAGTCAGGTATTGCTGCGACAACGGATGAATAACAAACGCAAACCGGTTTACCCGCCGGTAACCGTCGGGGTAAAGAATCCGCGGCTCTATGCCGAGGCTCTGAATGATGTCGAGAAAATCATCCGCCCCCAGCTGTTCCGGTGACCGCGACAAGGCCGCACTGATCATCGCTTCCATGACGTTCACGCCAACCGGCCGACCTTCCAGCCAGGGGCTGTAGTCCACCACCATGGCCACCTTGCGGGATTTCAGCCAGTCCATGGCGGAATCTGTTACCCGGGAGGTGATCACGGTTTTGCCGTCCAGCTCTTTCTCCGAAAAAGCCTCAAGGTCGGCCATGGCACCAACGATGACATGGCTGTCCCGCACGGATTCATGCAACGAGCCTCGAATGAGTTTTTCACCCATTCGATACAGCGGCGTTTTGTGGAGCGTTTCGATGAGCTTGACCGCCGCCGGCCGGAACATTACCGGAGCCGTTACAGAGGTGTAGGTCTCCAGCTGCCGGAGGGAGGTGAGCAGTCGCGGCACGCCAAAATCCATATAAGGATCGGCGAAATACAGGTTCTCCGTGTGCTCTGACAACGCTTTGGCAATGCGGTAACCGGCCTGTCCGTTCAGGAACAGCACCCGGGCATTATCGAAAAAATGCCCGAGCTCGGTCTGGGTGTGCCGAACCGCCCACTCCTGCAATATGCCCCGCAGGCCGGCACCGGTTGTCACCGATTTATCCGGCACGCAGGCTTCAAGGCGGGCGGTGTCTGGATGCTGCAGTTGCTCGCGCCCTACCTGATAGTGATCGTGAATCATGCTCAGGCCAATGGCGTCGGCCTCGCCACGAACCGACTCAAGAACTGCCTCAGCGTGATCCAGATGACCATCTGTACCCACCCGGATAATTCTGAATGGCTGGTTCAGAAACGAGGTTTCCAACTCGTAATCGTACTCAGATGATCCCTGGCTAACACTAACAACCGTTTTCATGCGGGGTTTCCTTGTTGTTTTATTATCCGTTCAGTTTAGAAGATCTATCGTCCACCTGCTTTAGCTCAAGTCAAATAGCAGGCACGAATTTACCAGCTAAACTGATGCTATTTCCTTCACGCCAATTCAGGGAGCCACCATGACCATTCAGGAAGAACTCAAAGCCACGATTGAAGATCTTGTACAACCGGCGAAAGGCATCCTCGCCGCAGACGAAAGCTCTCCCACCATTGCCAAGCGGTTCAAGGCGGTGGGCGTGGAATCCACGGAGGCCACGCGCCGGGCGTACCGGAGTATTATTTTCTCCACGCCCGATCTGGGTGACCACATCAGCGGTGTCATTCTCTATGAGGAAACCCTGGAGCAGCTGAGCCTGGACGATATCTCAATCCCGAAACTGCTGGCCAGCCAGGGCATCGTGCCCGGCATCAAGGTGGATCAGGGTAAGGGGCCACTGGTGAATGCGCCAGGCGATGAGATCACCTATGGCCTGGATGGCCTGGCAACGCGGCTTGAGCACTACAAATCGCTCGGCGCCCGGTTTGCCAAGTGGCGGGACGTGTTCCACATCTCAGGCACCCTGCCCTCCTTCCAGGCCATCAAATCCAATGCCGAGGTCCTGGCCCGCTATGCCGCCGTCTGCCAGGCCATGGGGATTGTGCCGATTGTTGAACCGGAAGTGCTGATTGATGGCAATCATTCCATGGAACGGGCCGCGGAGGTCAGCGAGGATGTATTACTGGAGGTGTTCAAGGCGTTGCACCGGCATCGGGTTCATCTTGAACATATCATTCTCAAACCCAGCATGGTCACCCCCGGAAAGGCGTCCGGCAAAGCCACCCCGGAGCAGGTGGCCGAAGCCACGTTAAGCGTTTTCCGGCGCGTGGTACCGGCAGCAGTACCCGGGATAGTTTTTCTCTCCGGGGGCCAGACGCCGGAGGAATCCACGGAAAACCTGAACGCTTTGAACAGCCTGGGCAGACAGCCCTGGGAGCTGAGTTTTTCGTACGGCCGGGCGCTGCAGGAGCCAGCCCAGAAAGCCTGGGCCGGGAAGCTGGATAACGCCCGGGCGGCACAGGCAGCCCTGCACAAACGCGCGCGACTTAATGGGCTGGCCCGTTGCGGGGAGTATTCGCCCGCGATGGAGAACGACGCCTAGGCCGCGTTGGTTTTTCGCGGCGCAACATCCACCGGCTGTTCCAGACAGGCCAGCATGGGGGCCACCTCCCGCAGCTTCCGGGCCTGGGGCCAGAGCGCCTCGGCTTCAGTAAAGCCTTGGCGCAGATAATTCAGCCATTGTTTGATCCGGCCGGTAACAAAACGGTCTTCCAGCCGGGTTTGCAGCGCGGCCGCGTATTCCCGTACCAGCGAGACCGCTTCCGCCCAGGCCATGGGTGCGACGGATTCACCCCGCTGGGACGCCTTGATTTGCGCTGCCAGATCCGGCCGGGCAATCAGGCCCCGACCGATCATCACATCGTCGCAGCCAGAGACCTTCCGGCAGCGCCAGTAGTCTTCCACGGTCCAGATTTCGCCGTTGGCGATTACGTGGCTTTTGACCGCTTCGCGTACCTTGGCGATTTCTTCCCAGTAAGCGGGCGGCTTGTAGCCATCTACCTTGCTGCGGGCGTGAATGACAATCTCAGAAGCACCGGCCGCATCCAGAGCCTGGCCACAGGCCACGCCCATGGAGCGGTCGTCATAGCCCAGGCGCATCTTGGCGGTCACCGGAATGTGGGCAGGCACCGCTTTACGCACCGCCGCGGTAATTTCATACATCAGCTCGGGCTCGCGCATCAGCACACAACCGCCTTTGTGCTTGTTGACGGTCTTGGCCGGGCAGCCAAAGTTGATGTCCACCTGCCCTGCGCCCAGTTCGGCAGCCTTGGCACCATGGCGGCCCATCATGTCGGCATTGGAACCCAGCAGTTGAACGGCTACGGGTGTACCTACTTCTGTAAGCGCACCGTTGTAAAGCTCCGGAGCGTACTTGTAGAAAATCCGGGGCGGCAACATGCCGTGGGTCACGCGAATAAATTCCGTCACGCACCGGTCAATCCCGCCGACCTTGGTCAAGGTTTCACGGATAGGTGCGTCGACCAGCCCTTCCATCGGGGCAAGGATGATTCGCATGAAGGCTCCAGAAACTGAGAGGAGTGAATCAGAGTGCGGCTGATCAAAAATCAGGCGGAGCCGATTGTAAGGAATTCGGGAGAAAATAGGTAGCCGGGCATCCCGAAACAGGATGCCCGGCTGGGGGCTTCTCACAACGTTACCGGCAGATTATGCCTGTACGTCAAAACGGTCGTTGTTCATGACCTTGGTCCAGGCAGCGATAAAGTCCTTCACGAACTTCTCGCCGTTGTCGTCCTGGGCGTACACCTCTGCGTAGGAACGCAGGATGGAGTTGGAGCCGAACACCAGGTCTACCCGGCTAGCGGTCCACTTGGTCTGGTCAGTCTTGCGATCGCGGATCTCGTACGTACCGTTACCCACTGGCTTCCAGCTGTAAGCCATGTCGGTCAGGTTCACGAAGAAGTCGTTCGTAAGCTGGCCTTCGCGGTCTGTGAACACACCATGCTTGGTACCGCCATGGTTGGTGCCCAGCACCCGCATACCGCCGATCAGTACCGTCATTTCCGGTGCAGTCAGACCCATCAGCTGGGCGCGGTCGAGCAGCAGCTCTTCCGGCTTCACGATGTAGTCTTTCTTCTGCCAGTTCCGGAAGCCATCGGCTACCGGCTCCAGGTACTCGAAAGACGGGGCATCGGTCATCTCATCGGTTGCATCGCCACGCCCCTTCAGGAAGGGCACGCGAACCTCGTAACCGGCCGCTTTCGCTGCTTTCTCGATACCCACGCTACCGGCCAGGACGATCACATCGGCCACGCTGGCACCGGTTTCAGCAGAGATCTGCTCGTAAACCTTCAGCACTTTGCTCAGACGAGCAGGCTCGTTGCCTTCCCAGTCTTTCTGAGGTGCCAGGCGGATCCGCGCACCGTTGGCGCCACCACGCATATCAGAGCCGCGGAAGGTACGGGCGCTGTCCCAGGCGGTGCTGACCATCTCACTGATGCTCAGGCCACTGTCCGCAATCTTCTCTTTGACCACTTCTTCGCAGTAGTCGGTGCTGCCAGCCGGTACCGGATCCTGCCAGATCAGGTCTTCTGCCGGGGCTTCCGGGCCAATGTAACGGGCCTTGGGGCCGAGATCCCGGTGAGTCAGCTTGAACCAGGCACGGGCGAAGCAGTCCTTGAAGTATTCCGGATCTGCCATGAACTTCTCACAGATTGCACGGTACTTCGGATCCATCTTCATGGCCATGTCGGCATCAGTCATGATCGGGTTGTGGCGCTTGGACGGATCGCTGGCATCCAGCGGCTTGTCCTCTTCCTTCATGTTGATGGGTTCCCATTGCCAGGCACCGGCCGGGCTCTTCTTGAGCTCCCACTCGTAGCCGAACAGAAGGTCAAAGTATCCCATATCAAACTTGGTCGGATGAGTCGTCCAGGCCCCCTCAATACCAGAAGTCACGGCATTGGCAGCTTTACCCTTCATGTTCGGGTTACTCCAGCCAAAGCCCTGCTCTTCCACATCAGCCGCTTCCGGCTCGGGCCCGAGGGCACCTGCGTCACCGTTACCGTGACACTTACCAACAGTGTGGCCACCAGCCGTCAGGGCTGCGGTTTCTTCATCATCCATCGCCATACGGGCGAAGGTGACGCGCACCTGCTCACCGGTCTTGATCGGGTCCGGCTGGCCGTTCACGCCTTCCGGGTTCACATAGATCAGGCCCATCTGAACCGCTGCCAGCGGATTTTCCATGGTGTCAGGCTTTTCTACGTCGCCGTAGCGCTCGTCAGAGGGAGCCAGCCACTCTTTCTCGTTACCCCAGTAAATATCTTTTTCCGGGTGCCAGATGTCCTCGCGGCCAAAGGAGAAACCGTATGACGGCAGTCCCATGGACTCATAGGCCACGGTACCGGCCAGGATGATCAGGTCGGCCCAGCTCAGCTTGTTGCCGTACTTTTTCTTGATCGGCCACAGCAGGCGGCGGGCCTTATCAAGGCTGACGTTATCGGGCCAGGAGTTCAGCGGCGCAAAGCGCTGGTTACCGGTGCCACCGCCGCCACGGCCATCCTGGATACGGTAGGTGCCCGCTGCGTGCCAGGACATACGGATCATCAAGCCGCCGTAGTGGCCCCAGTCTGCCGGCCACCAGTCCTGGCTGTCTGTCATCAGGGCGTGCAGGTCTTTTTTGACGGCTTCGAAGTCGAGCTTTTTGACTTCTTCGCGATAGTCAAAGTCTTCGCCCAGGGGATTGGTCTTGCGATCGTGCTGGTGCAGGATGTCGAGGTTCAGCGCCTCCGGCCACCAGTTCATGACATCGCGATTTTCAGTTGAATTAGCACCGTGCATAACCGGGCACTTACCACCAGAATTCGTCTCACTCATCGTACTCTCCTGCTTCTGCGTCATTGGCAAAAAGGCGTTTATTATTCAAGAGCAACTATCAATATAGATCATTCACAGTTGGCTGCTTGAATGTTTCCTACCGCCAGAATAGTGAAGGACTATCGACTCTCCCGCTTCACTGGCAAATCTGTAACCCACTGGGCAATCGCATAATTCCCGCAGTAATCCGCCAGAATTCCCAGAGAGTCACTCCATGCTACCGATGTGAGATAGGACAACGCTGACATAGGGCAACTCCTGTGTTAACGAGAACACCGTTACCTTACCGTCGACGCCATCAAGAGAAACAATTAATTAAAAATAAATTTACGAGAGTTTTTATTTATCAACTAAAGGCGTTCGATAGAGGTGAACTTTCCGGCATCGTCAAACAGGATGCGGAAGCTGCCACGTACGCCGTCGTTGAGGAAAAAACGGGAGAGGATACGGGCCGGGAAGCGGACAGAACGTCCGTCCCGGGCCGTGGTGTGAACATCGGTGGCTATCCCCTGATAGAGCTTGAGCCACTCCTCAGGGCTGATGCTGATGTCCACAATGATCTGCTGCATGGCGGATACTGGCTCAGTTGGCCAGTTCAAGCAGCAGTCGGTTCAGGCGGCTGACATAGGCGCCCGGGTCTTTCAGTTGCTCACCGCTGGCCAGCGTGGCCTGATCAAACAGAACAGCAGACAGTTCGGTGAAACGCTCTTCGCCCTGCTCAGCCTCCAGACGCTGTACCAACGGATGGTCCACGTTAATTTCAAAGATCGGCTTGCTGTCCGGCACCTTCTGGCCGGCGGCTTCCATGATCTTTTTCATCTGCGCGCCCATATCGAACTGGCCAACCACCAGGCACGCCGGAGAATCGGTCAGGCGGCTGGTAACCCGAACTTCCTGCACCCGGTCATCCAGCGCAGTCTTGATGCGCTCAAGCAGACCCTTGTGCTCTTCGGCGGCCTCTTCCTGATGCTTCTTGTCTTCCTCGGTCTCGACCTCGCCAAGGTCCAGATCGCCGCGGGCAACATCCTGGAACTGCTTGCTGTCGTACTCGCTCAGATACCCCATCATCCATTCATCAATGCGGTCTGATAGCACCAGCACTTCAATGCCTTTCTTACGGAACACTTCCAGGTGCGGGCTGCTCTTGGCCGCCGCAAAGTTGTCGCCGGTAATGTAGTAGATCTTATTCTGGCCCTCTTTCATCCGGCCAATGTAGTCATCCAGAGACACGTTCTGAGCAGCTTCTCCGGTGTGGGTAGAGGCGAAACGCAGCAGGCCGGCAATTTTCTCGCGATTGCTGAAGTCCTCGGCCGGGCCTTCTTTCAACACGGTACCGAACTCATCCCAGAACCCCTGGTACTCGTCGCCTTCTCTCTTGGCGAGTTTCGACAGCATATCCAGCACACGTTTGGTCATCGCCGTACGAATGCTCTCAACGGTGCTGTCGTTCTGCAGGATCTCACGGGAGACGTTCAAAGACAGGTCGTTGGAATCGATCACGCCCTTGGCGAAGCGCAGGTACAGCGGCAGGAACTGCTCCGCGTCGTCCATGATGAACACGCGCTGAACGTACAGCTTAAGGCCGCGTGGTGCCTCGCGATTGTAGAGGTCGAACGGCGCGCGCTTGGGAATGTACAGCAGGCTGGTGTAATCCAGTTTGCCTTCTACCTTGTTGTGAGACCAGGTAAGCGGGTCCTCAAAATCGTGGGCAATATGCTTGTAAAATTCCTTGTACTCTTCGTCTTTAATCTCGTTGCGTGGCAGGGTCCACAAGGCGGTGGCATCGTTGACGGTTTCGTCTTCACCTTTTTTGTCTTCTTCCTCGGATTCCGCCCTCATCACCACCGGGAAGGAGATGTGATCAGAGTATTTCTTGACCAGGCTACGCAGCTTCCAGCCGTCGGCAAACTCTTTATCTTCCGCTTTCAGGTGCAGCACGATTTCAGTGCCACGCTGCTCGCGGTTGGCCGGCTCAATGGAGAATTCGCCGTCTCCTTTAGACTCCCAGTGCACCCCGCTGTCTGCCGGTTCGCCGGCGCGGCGGGTGAACACCTCCACCTTGTCGGCCACGATAAACGCGGAATAGAAGCCCACACCAAACTGACCAATCAGCTTGCTGTCTTTTTTCTCGTCGCCAGACAACTGTTTGAGAAATTCTGCGGTGCCGGATTTGGCGATGGTGCCCAGGTTGGCAATCACGTCATCCCGGCTCATGCCGATACCATTGTCGGAGAGGGTGATGGTGCCGGCGTCTTTATCGTAATCCAGGCGGATTTTCAGCTCGGTATCGCCCTCGAAAAGCTTGTCGTCTTTCAGAGCAGCGAAGCGCAATTTGTCTTCAGCATCTGAAGCATTCGAGATGAGCTCACGAAGGAAGATCTCTTTGTTCGAATACAGAGAGTGGATCATCAATTGAAGCAGTTGCTTCACTTCGGTCTGGAATCCGAGCGTCTCTTTGTTGGCTTCTACCGTCATGGCTGTCTTGGTCTCCTGCTGTTTACATTTTGATATCGCTGAGCGGCCAGCACGATGCAAATGCGAACGTGTGGGGATGGCTTTCCGAAACCGTGCGGAGCCAGGGATGGCGGAGCCGA